>JBKPRE010000092.1:0-28891 GCA_046734435.1 Pseudomonadota bacterium
AGCGGACGACGTTGTCCCGCAGCAGGGTCGTGGCGATGATCCGGGGCGTCAGCTGCCCGCTCGCGACCTGGATCGCGACCAGCAAAGAGCCGAACGTAAACACCAGGAATGACAGAATTGCCGTCGTGGCGGCCTGCAGCATCGCCTGGGCGCCAGACACGCCAAATCCGAGAAGCGTCCACTCGCCCCAGCCATCAAGCGAATGCACCAGCCGTACCGCTATCATCGCGACGGGGATCGCGAGCAATGGCACGGTCCAAAGTGAAGATCTGACGTAGCTTGTAAAGCGCTGCAACGGCCCCCAATACATGCATGCCCCCAAATGTTGATTTGATGCAGGCTGGCGCGAGGCCGTGCCTTGATCCAGGTCAACGCTGCGATTGCTTGCCTGACTAATGTAACAGGCAGCCGCCAGACAGCGACATCGGCATAATCGATGACCGAGCAATGGACCCTTATCCGGGCAGGCCTCAAGACGCCGCGGGCCGCCGCGATTGCCGGCATGCTGTTTTCAGTGCTGCTGATCGTTGTCTTCTGGTTGCTGCGAAGCGCGGTGCCGGCCGATCCTCAGGAGCCCGGGTCATGGCTTGACACCGGCTCGGGCAGGATTGCGCTTGGCCTGAATCTGGCGCCGTTCGCCGGAATTGCCTTCCTGTGGTTTATCGGCGTGTTGCGGCGGCCCTTGCCGGCGGCCTCATCACGTCATTTGCCGTGGCGCCGGCGCAATTGATCAACTCGTCGACGTTCCATTTTGCGCGCGCCGCCGTTTACAATGTCATGAACATATACGCCGTCAAATCCGCCGGGGTATTCATGATAACGACCTCGACGATTGCAATTTACACCGGCTTCACGCCGCGCTGGCTAGCGATCCTCGGCTATGCGCTGGCGCCGGTTCTTCTGTTCGGCAGCTACCACCTGGTCTGGGGCTTCGCCGTTTTCCCGCTGTGGGTGCTGCTGATCAGCACCTACATTTCTCTGGACAATACGCGCATACCTGCAAGCGCGAGTGGAAGCAACCGCTAGCCACATCCCGGAATTACTTGGCACTCCAATTCAACGAAATGCCGATGTCGCCCGGTTTTCCGCCAGACCAATCGACGATCTGGAATTTTATTCGGTAGCCCTTCGGCTGCAGATACTGCTTCCAGAATCCAAACAGCTCTTTTGGCAATCCGGTAAGCGTATTCTCCCAGCCGGGCTCCTGCTGATTGATGGCGCGGCCACGATCCGAGAAAAGGCTGTTTGGAAAACGTCCGACCTCGATTTCAGTCAGACCGTTGCTCACCGCCCTGTTTATGATCGCGGCCGCGCGTTTCAGCCGCTCCTCATCGGATACACCTGAAGGGCCGCTCAGTTTGTCGAGGAGTGCCTTCTTTTCCGCTTCAACGGCCGCCTGCTTGCGCATGTATTCCGAGGCCTTTGCAGCCTCGGCTTCGGCCATTTTTTTGTTGCAATCCATGGCTGAGGGCAACAGTTCGTCGACTTTCACATTCATGGCGCTGCTCCAAGGACATGACTTCTTATATAAAATAGTCTGACGGCCGGTTTTGACCTAAGTCAACAAGCACTTACCGGTCATCGGCCTGAATGCGCTCTCGTTTACAGCGGAGAGCCGACCGATGGCCAAAGGGAAAAACAAGCGTGCCAAAGCCGAACGAGACGGCCCCGCGCGGATGAAGCGTAAGGCTTATGAAGCCGAACTGCGCAAGCTTCAGGTCAAGCTGTGCCATCTGCAGGAGTGGGTTAAAAAGAAAGGCCTGCGAGTCATTATTGCCTTCGAAGGCCGCGACGCGGCGGGCAAAGGTGGCACCATTCGGGCGATCACCGAAAGAGTGAGCCCACGCGTGTTCCGGATCGTCGCCCTGCCCGCGCCAACAGAGCGGCAAAAAACCCAGTTGTTCCTCCAGCGCTACATCGAACATTTTCCGGCAGCTGGCGAAGTCGTGATCTTTGATCGCAGCTGGTACAACCGCGCCGGCGTCGAAAATGTGATGGGGTTTGTCAGCAAGGAAGGCTACGAGCGCTTCCTGAAACTGGCGCCGAAGATCGAAAAATATATTGTCGACGCAGGAATCATCCTCATTAAATTCTGGCTGGAAGTAGGCAAAGAGGAGCAGGAACGGCGGTTCCATGCGCGCATCAACGATCCGTTGCGCCAGTGGAAACTCAGCCCGATGGACACTGAGTCATACAAGCACTGGTATAGTTATTCCAAAGCGCGGGACATGATGCTGGACGCGACCGATAGCGATGATGCGCCGTGGTACGTCGTTCGCTCCGATGACAAACGGCGAGCGCGGCTAAACTGCATTTCGCACATTCTGTCGACGATTCCGCACAAGGAGATCCGCACCGACAAAGTCAAGCTTCCCAAGCGAATTGAAAAAAATAGCTACGACGATGAGCGTCCCATGGAAGGACGTCGCTTCGTGCGTGAAATCTACTGAGAACAAAAAAATTGAACGGCCGCGGCCACTCGCGCCGCGGCCGAAAATCGGTTTGCCTTGGTCAGATCTTGTAGCCGTGCTTTTTCATGCAGGCGGCGCCGCGCGTATGGCGCTCGTTGGCCTGAGTCGACGTCCCAAAAATTCCCATCTTATCCATTTCCTTCTTGCAGACGTCCCAAGCCTGCTCATAGGTAAGCTTCTTCTTTGCTGCCAAGGCGCTATCCGCAAGCCCGGGGGCCGCAACGAACGCGGCGGCCACAAGCATCGCAAGAATTCTCGAATTCAGAGTCATCGTTGTCTCCTCTCTGAGGGTGTCTTATTTAATACTCTTGTTGAGCACATATCCTGCATTGACCTATGTCAAAGGGCAGACGTTGAGCGCTTGTGCGCCGGTTATCCTGAGAGCACGTCATGCCTGACGCGGCCAGCTACTCGGCAACAGACCAAATGCGCGATGGACGCGTGATCGAGATCCGCGCGTTAAAACCAACCGACGAAGCAGACATGTTGGCGGCGGTCGAGCGGATCGGCGCGCAGTCGCTGTATCGCCGATTCATGGGTGCGAAGCGCGGCTTTTCGGATAAAGAGCGTGCATTCTTTCTGAACGTCGATTTTGTCAATCATGTTGCGCTGGTTGCGGTGGTGAAAGAGCAAGACCGCGCGTCGATAATTGCTGGCGGCCGCTTTATCGTCGAAAAACCCGGAACGGCCGAAGTCGCTTTCGCTGTCGTCGATGACTATCAGGGACAGGGCATCGGCGCGAGTTTATTGCGCCACCTTGCCATCCTTGCACGCCAGATCGGATTGAAGGAATTCACGGCAGAGGTTCTGCCCGACAACACACCGATGCTGAAGGTCTTTGAAAGATCCGGGTTGAAGTTCACTTCGAGGCGATCCGCCGACGGCGTGCACGCCGTGATGCAATTGTGAGGATGGAGTTATTCCGCGGCCCTCTCCGCCCGCTTCGAGATCAGATCGAGCGTATGCCGCGCGATCATCAGTTCTTCGTTGGTGGGTATGACGTAGACCGTAACGCGACTATCCTTGCGCGATATTACTTGCGCCGATGCCTCGTTGGCGGCTGGATCAAGCGAGACGCCCAGCCACGACAACTTCTCTGCAATGCGCGCACGTATTGTGGGGGAATTTTCGCCGATGCCGGCTGTGAACACGAAAGCATCGAGTCCACCGAGCGCGGCAGCGAGCATCCCGGCAAAAAGGCCGGCGCGATAAACGAAATATTCAAGCGCAAAGGCCGCCCGCGGATTTTTGCTGTCCTGGAGTTCGCGCACGTCGTTGCTCACCCCTGAAAGGCCCTTCAATCCGGACTCTTTGTAAAAAAGGTCCTGCACCGCCGCGGCACTCATCCCCTTCTCCGCGATAAGGTAGAGCACGACGCCAGGGTCGAGTTGCCCAGGCCGCGTCCCCATTGGCAATCCGTCGAGCGCGGTGAAACCCAATGTGCTTTCGATGCTCCGTCCGTCGGACAGCGCGCACATTGACGCGCCACTCCCGAGATGAGCGACAATCACCCGGCCTTTTGCGGCATCGGGCGCAACCTGACGCATGCGGTCGGCGATATATTCATAGGAAAGCCCATGGAAGCCGTACCGACGCACGCCCTCTTCGTAAAAGTGTTCCGGTATTGCAAAATGATCCGCCAAGGCCCCGTGATCGCGGTGGAATGCAGTGTCGAAACAGGCAACCTGCGGAAGCTCGGGCCGGCGTTCCATGAGCGTTCGAATAGGCGCGAGATTGTTCGGCTGATGGAGCGGCGCAAGCGATACATAGCGTGCAAGGTGCGCCACGACGTCGGGCGTCAGTCGAACAGGACGGCTGAATTCCGGCCCGCCATGCACCACGCGGTGACCAACCGCAACAAGATTGACGTTCTGCGTTTTACGCAGCCAGTCGCCCGTTTCCTGCGTGGCCGCCGGGAGGTCCGGCACTTTTTCGGCAGGATACGACTGGTCGATCAGCGGCTTCTTGTCGGGCCCCGCAGCCCGCAACCGCGGCCGGCTGCCGATGCCGTCCATCTGGCCTTTGACCAGGCAATCAAGATCGCCACGCGCGCCGGTCGCGAAGACCTGAAACTTGAGGCTCGAGGAGCCGGCATTGACGACCAGAATTGCGTCCATGACCTCACACCGCCGCGACGGTTGCCCTCTTGCGACGGGCATCGGCGTAAAGCACGGCGGCCGCGGCGGAAGCCATGCGGCTGCGTACGGAATCGGCCCGGGATGTCAGGATGATCGGCACGCGGGCTCCAAGCACCAAGCCTGCGGCGTCCGCTTTTGCGAGGAACGTTAAGTTTTTAGCCAGCATATTGCCGGCCTCCAGATCGGGAACGACCAGAATCTGGGCGCGCCCGGCGACTGGTGATTTGATGCCCTTTATTCTTGCGGCTTCGGGATCAATTGCATTGTCGAAGGCAAGTGGGCCGTCGAGCACGCCTCCGGTTATCTGTCCACGATCCGCCATTTTGCACAAAGCGGCCGCATCGATCGTCGACGGAATTTTCGGGGTAACGGTTTCGACCGCGGACAGGATGGCAACACGCGGTGTGCCAAGACCGACATCGACAAACAGATCGATTGCGTTCTGGATAATGTCGCGTTTCACCTCAAGGTCCGGAAAAATATTGATGGCCGCATCGGTGATGAACAGTGTCTCCGGGTAGGTCGGCACGTCCATCACAAAGACATGGCTGATGCGCCGCGCCGTGCGCAATCCGGTGCTGGAAGATGTCACTGCCCGCATGAGCTCGTCTGTATGCAGGCTCCCCTTCATCAGCAGCTCACCCTTGGATTCGCGGATGAGTTCCACGGCCTTGGCGGCGGCCGCTTCGCTGTGCGGTGCGTCGACGACCTGACGGCCTTTGATGTCGATTCCGTGTTCTCGAGCAACTGCGGTGATTTTTGCGGCGGGACCGACAAGAACCGGCTCGATGATGCCGAGTTCCGCCGCTTCGATCGCGCCACGCAATGATGATTCGTCACACGGATGCGCGACCATGGTGACGGCAGGCCGTTTCTCTTTCGCTCTGGCTATCAGGCGGTCGTATTTTGAGTCAGGCGCGGGTGCTGCTGCACTTATCGGCGCGATCGTGTCGGCATGGTCCCGCATGTCATCTCCCAAAATCCGTTGTCGGAGCCGGCACGAGAATATACCGCCGCCAACCAGAAACATTATCGTGCAATTGGGACCACGTGACGCGCATCCGCATTGACCTAAGTCAACGGTTGCCCGTTGGTCGCCTCGATTAGCCTTCGGCTTCAAACGCTTGATCGTACGCGGAGGGAACCTTCGCCCGTGCGCCGTTGACATAGGTCAATGAAGACACATGGGGCGTCCGTAGCGTATTCACAACGGCCTGAGCCAATCCAATTTCGAAACAAGCCAGGCGTTCAGGGAGACGTGCCATGAAAGCTGGCGCTGCCGTCAAGAAAGAGGCGAAAGACGAAGGATGCTGGCGAGCCTTCAAGTCAGGCGATTGGAGCACATCCATCAACGTGCGCGACTTTATCGTCCGCAATGTGACGCCTTACGACGGCGATGAAAAGTTCCTGGCACCAGCATCAAAACGGACCAAGGCGGTTTGGGAAAAGCTCCAGCCTTATTTTCAGGCAGAGCGGAAGAAAGGTGTACTCGCGGTCGACGCTAAAAGTCCGTCGACGCTGCTTGCGCACAAGCCCGGCTACATTGATCGCGACAACGAAATCATCGTCGGGTTACAGACCGATGAGCCGTTCAAGCGCGCGATCTTCCCGTATGGCGGCCTGCGCATGGTCGAAGCGGGCCTGAAGGCGGCAGGCTTCCCGGCGGATCCGCAGGTCCACGAGGCTTTCACCAAATACAGGAAATCGCACAACGACGGTGTGTTCGATGCCTACACGCCCGAGATCATGAAATGCCGCAAGTCCGGCATCATCACCGGCCTGCCCGACGCATATGGCCGCGGCCGCATCATTGGCGATTACCGACGGGTGGCCCTCTATGGGGTCGACCGACTGCTCGAGGTAAAGCGCGAAGAGCGCGCGCAAATGGATGACATGTGGCCGAACGATGAGGTCATCCGCGTGCGCGAAGAACTGGCCGAGCAAACGCGAGCGTTAAAAGACCTTGTCGCAATGGCCAAACTCTACGATTGCGACATTGCCCGGCCAGCAAATGACGCGCGTGAAGCGTTCCAGTGGACCTATCTGGCCTATCTCGGCGCAATCAAGGAGGCCAATGGCGCGGCGATGTCGATCGGCCGCATCTCGACATTCCTGGACATCTATATCGAGCGCGATTTGCAGGAAGGCTCCCTGGATGAAGCGGGCGCGCAGGAGTTGTGGGACCAGTTGGTCCAGAAACTGCGAATCGTCCGATTCCTGCGCACTCCGGAATACGACGCGCTGTTCAGCGGCGACCCCTATTGGGCGACCGAATGCGTTGGCGGCATGGATCTCGACGGCCGCGCGCTGGTGACCAAGAGCAGCTATCGCATGCTGCACACGCTTTACAATCTCGGCCCGGCTCCGGAGCCGAATATAACGGTGCTGTGGTCGAGACACATGCCGGAGACATTCAAGCGCTTCTGCGTCAGGGTTAGCCGCGATACGTCTTCTCTGCAGTATGAAAACGATGACCTGATGCGCCCGTTCTGGGGCGACGATTACGGCATCGCGTGCTGCGTCTCGGCGATGCGCCTCGGCAAGCAGATGCAGTTTTTCGGTGCGCGGGTGAATCTTGCAAAGGCACTGCTTTATGCCATCAACGGCGGACGCGACGAGGTGTCAGGCGACCAAGTCGCGCCGCCGGCTCCGGCAGTGACGGGCGACTTCCTCGACTACGACGACGTCATGGCCAAGTTCGATGAGACCATGGAGTGGCTGGCTCGTACCTATGTGCATGCCATGAACTGCATCCACTACATGCACGACAAGTATTTCTATGAGCGCCTGGAGATGGCACTGCACGACCGCGATATTCTCCGGACGATGGCGTTTGGAATCGCGGGTCTTTCGGTTGTTGCCGACAGCCTGAGCGCGATCAAATACGGCAAGATCCGCGTCACCCGCGACAACACTGGGCTTATCGTCGACTACCAGAACGAGGGCAATGCCGCGACTCCGCAGTTCGGCAATAACGATGACCGCGTCGACAAGATTGCAGCCGAACTTGTAACGCGTTTCATGGGAAAAATCCGCAAACACCCGACATACAGGAACGCTGTGCACACCCAGAGCGTGCTGACGATCACCTCGAATGTCGTGTACGGCAAGGCAACCGGAAATACCCCGGATGGACGCAGGAAAGGTGAGCCGTTCGGGCCCGGCGCAAACCCGATGCATGGGCGCGACAGCCATGGCTGGCTTGCTTCCTGCCTGTCGGTTGCAAAACTTCCTTACAAGGATTCGCAGGACGGCATCAGTTACACCGTCTCGGTTGCGCCACAGAAGGCTCATCTATCCGAGAGCCAACTCTTGGAGGAAGCAACGAAGGCGTTCGATGTCTACTTCGGTCATGGCGGATTCCACATGAATCTGAACGTCATCGACAAGGCGACGCTCGAGGACGCCATGAAGAACCCGGACAAATATCCGCAGCTCACGATCCGCGTGTCGGGCTATGCGGTCAATTTCGTCCGCCTGACACCTGAGCAACAGAGGGATGTGATCAGCCGCACGTTCCACGGCCAGATCTGATCTGGAGACGTGTCATGTCGACTTTGCAAACGCTCGAATCCGGCAGCAGGCATGACCTGCGCGTCGGTAAATCGCCAGACGCTCCGGATGAGAGTTTGTTCAAGGACGAAACCGAGGGCGCCTTCGGTTATTGCCATTCCTACGAGACCTCGTCCCGCTACGACGGGCCCGGCGTGCGTGTCGTGCTGTTCACTTCGGGTTGCCTGCTGCGATGCGTTTACTGCCATAACCCGGACACCTGGCATCTCAAGGATGGCATCTACGTCTCGGCCCAGCAGGTTCTCGATCGCCTTGCAGGTTTTGCACCCGCCATTCGGGACCTTGGTGGCGGCCTGACCATCTCGGGTGGAGAGCCCATGGTGCAAATGGCCTTCACCAAGCGGATATTTGCCGGCGCCAAGAAGATGGGCCTGCACACCGCCATCGAGACCTCGGGCTTTATGGGTGACCGGGTCGATGAGTCTTATCTGTCGGTTGTCGATCTGTTTCTGCTCGACATCAAAAGCTCGAATCCAGACACGTACCGTAAGGTCACGGCCCGCGACCTGGCTCCCACGCTTCGCTTTGCCGAGCGGCTTGCATCCATCGGCAAGCCCGTATGGGTTCGCTTCACCCTGGTTCCAGGTTGGACGGACGACCCAGCGAATGTCGAGGGCATCGCCAAATTTGTTGCGCCCATGAAGAACGTCGAGTGGGTCGAGGTGCAGCCATTCCATCAGATGGGCGCCTTCAAGTGGAAGGCAATGAACATTGAATACAAATGCGCTGACACGGCAGCACCGACATCCGAGCTCAAAAACCGAGTCATCGAGCAATTTCGTGCCGCAGGCTGCAATGCCCGCTGACTGGCCTCTCGTGGCTTCGTTCAATTCTAGGGGGAGCTTTTCATGTTAGATCTTGCCCGCGAGATCATCGGTACGCAGCCAATTCTTACGGCCTTCCTCGCGATCGGCCTCGGTTACCTAATCGGGCAGATCAATATCGGCGGGTTCTCGCTTGGTGTCGGGGCCGTTTTGTTCGTCGGTCTCGCGCTCGGCGCATTTGCTCCGAAAGCGCAGATCGGCGGGCCGATCGGGCTGACTGGCCTGATCATGTTCCTCTACGGCATCGGAATTCTGTACGGGCGACAGTTCTTCGAGGGAATGCGGGGCGTTGGCCGCAAGTACAACTTATTGGCACTGGTCGCCTGCGTTGCCGGCTTGCTGGTTGCACTCGGGCTGGGCCAGGCTTTCGGCATCAAGTTGGGTCACACGCTCGGCATCTATGCCGGATCAATGACGAGCACCGCCACCCTGCAGGCGGCGCTCGATGTCATGAACAACAAGGAGCCCTCAATCGGTTATTCGATCGCCTACCCGTTCGGTGTGATCGGTCCGATCCTGTGCATCTATTTCATGACGCGTATTGTGCAGCCGAAATTCCCGGCAAAAGCGCAGCGTTTCCATATGGGCGAAATCTCCATCGGGGACAAATTCTCCGGACGCAGCCTTGCCGACATCACCAAGGAACTACCGGAAGGCGTTCAGGTCACCATGGTTCGCCAGAGCGGGCAAAACGTGATCCCGGCTCCGGATCTCCCGCTGTCTCCCGGCGACGCCGTTCTGATCATCGCCGAACGACAGGAAGCCGTTGCTGAAGCGGCTGCACGGCTCGGAAAGCTCGAGCCTGGGCGCCTGGCCAAGGACCGCGCCGACCTCGACTACATTCGCGTCTTCGTCGGCAAAGCTGGCGTGGTCGGCGTGCCCCTCGCCCGCCTTCCCATGCCCGCGGGATTCCCGGCGCATATTTTGCACGTGAGACGCTATGACGCCGACCTGGTGCCAACCCCCGATCTGATGCTTGAATTCGGCGACCGCGTGGGCGTGCTGATGCCGCCCGATCGGCGGGAAGACGTCCGAAAATACTTCGGCGACACCGTGAAAGCCGCAGCCGAGTTCAGCTACGTCTCGCTAGGACTTGGCATGGTCCTTGGTGTTCTGATCGGGCTCATTCCGATCCCGATTCCCGGTGTCGGCACCGTAACGCTGGGTATTGGTGGCGGCCCGCTGATCGTCGCTCTCATCCTCGGAAAATTGCGGCGCACGGGGCCCATGCTGTGGACGATGCCGCTGCCCGCAAACATCGTGCTGCGTAATTTCGGGCTCGCGATGTTCCTGGCCACGGTCGGTGTCAATGCCGGCCAGCCATTTGTACGGACGATCGCGGAATCCGGATTCACGATGTTCTTTATCGGTATCGCCGTCCTGCTGACGACTGTGCTCATCGTGCTGATCATCGGCCACTATCTCATGAAGATCCCGTATGATGATCTGGTTGGCGTCGCCTCGGGTGCAACGGGAAATCCGGCCATCCTTGTCTATTCGACCAAGATGGCTCCGACCGAGCGGCCCGATATCGGCTACGCGATGATCTTCCCGTCGATGACGATCGTGAAAGTCATCGCCGTACAAATCGTCGGTATCCTGGCGGCTACCGGCGCCGGCGGGTAGCGGCCTAATGAAGCCCAAGCCGCCGTCCGACGAGGTTGCCGCACCCCAGGTCGTAACTTTCGATGCCATCCTGCCGGCGAGCATGGCCGTACGCGCAGAGCAAAGCGGCGTCACCAGGGCCGCCACAGATCCGTTGACTGTGTTCGTCCTAAGCATTCTTGCTGGCGCATTCGTTGCGTTTGGCGCAATTTTCGCAACGACCGTCACTGCCGGGGGCGGGCTGTCCTACGGAGTCGGACGTCTGCTCACCGGCTTGGTCTTCTCGGCCGGCCTCGTCATGGTGATCATCGCGGGCGCTGAGCTTTTTACTGGCAACAATCTCATCGTTATGGCCTGGGCGAGCCGGAAAATAAGAACCAGCGCGCTCTTGCTCAATTGGGTTCTTTCTTTCAGCGGCAATTTTGTCGGCGCGATCGCGACCGCCGTGCTGGTCTTTTACTCGACGCAGTATACGTTCGGCGACGGCGCCGTCGGACTGGTCGCATTAAACATCGCAAATGCAAAGTCATCTTTGCAGTTTATTCCGGCGTTGATTCTCGGGATCTTGTGCAATGCCTTGGTGTGCCTGGCGGTATGGATGTTGTTCAGCGCCCGCACCAACATCGACCGGATCGTTACGGCCATCCCTCCGGTCGCCATATTCGCTGCAGCCGGCTTCGAACACTGCATCGCCAATATCTACTTCATCCCAATGGGCCTGTTCATCAAAGCGGGCGCGCCTGACTCGTTCTGGAAGGCCATTGAGAAGACAGCAGCCGATTTTCCAGAGCTGACCTGGAGCAACTTCATTGCCAACATGCTTCCGGTAACAATAGGCAACATCATCGGCGGATCTCTGATGGTCGGCGTTGTCTACTGGTTCGTCTATCTACGAAAAAGGTAGCGCGCTCAGCTGCTGCCGCGAAAAACCTGAATATCGAGGTCGCGGATCTTCTTGCGCAACGTATTCCGGTTGACACCCAGGAGATCGGCGGCGCGGATCTGATTGCCACGCGTGGCCGCGAGCGCGGCCGTCAGGAGCGGAAATTCAATTTCCCGCAAGATCCGATGATAGAGCCCTGCCGGCGGCAGGCTGTCCTCGAATTCGGCAAAATACGCGGCAAGGTGACGCTCGACCGCACTGCTGAGGCTGTCGCCCGAGCGCGACTCGTTCCCGCCGACCGGCGCCGTCGGCTGCGACAATTCCTGCTCGATAACAGCCGCGGTGATCGTTTCCTGCGGATAAAGTGCCGCTAGGCGGCGAGCAAGATTTTCCAATTCACGGACATTGCCCGGCCACCGGTGATGCTTGAGCAACTCAAGTGCCGCCTGATCGATCTGCTTCGGCGGCAGACCCTCGCGCTGCGCCTGGGCAAAGAAGTGTCGGATCAGATCAGGAATGTCTTCGGCGCGTTCCCGCAGGGGCGGCAGACGCAAGGGCACGACGTTCAGCCGGAAAAACAGATCCTCCCGGAACAGGCCCTGCTGAATCAGGATCCGCAGATCCTTGTTGGTTGCCGCAATGATCCGCACGTCGCTCTTGATCGGCGTGCGCCCGCCGACGGTCGTGTACTCGCCTTGCTGAAGCACGCGCAGCAGCCGCGTCTGTGCCTCCATCGGCATGTCGCCGATTTCGTCGAGGAACAGCGTTCCGCCCTCCGCCTGCTCAAACCGGCCGGCACTGCGGCTGTTGGCGCCGGTGAAGGCGCCCTTCTCATGACCAAACAGTTCTGACTCAATGAGATCGCGCGGGATTGCCGCCATGTTGATGGCGACAAACGTCCCGGCGCGGCGTTTGCCGTAGTCGTGCAACGCGCGCGCGACCAGCTCTTTGCCTGTGCCGGATTCACCCGAAATCATCACGGTCAGGTCGGTCTGCATCAGGCGCGCAAGAACGCGATAGATCTCCTGCATCGCCGGCGAGCGGCCAACGAGGGGAATTCCCTCCAGGTCTTCGTTCTTCGGTGGGGCCGTCCGCGGTTCCTTCGGCTCGGCCAGGGCGCGCCCGACGATCGAGATCAGCTCCTTGAGATCGAAAGGTTTCGGCAGATATTCATAGGCGCCGCGCTCCGACGCGCGGATCGCCGTCATGAAGGTGTTCTGGGCGCTCATCACCACGATCGGAAGATCGGGACGGGCCTTTCTGATGCGGGGAATGAGGTCGAATGCATTTTCATCCGGCATGACGACGTCGGTAATCACCAGATCGCCGTCTCCTTGCGTGATCCACCGCCACAGCGTGGCGGCGTTCCCGGTCGAGCGAACCTCGTAACCGGCCCGTGACAGAGCCTGGTTGAGAACCGTTCGGATCGCTGCGTCGTCGTCGGCTACTAAGATGCTTCCCGTTGGCATGTTTGGTCTCACGGGTGGGCCGGCAAAGCGTTCTCGGCGATGTTGCCATCGCCGCTATAGATCGGCATCAGGACGCGAAAGATCGTCCGCCGCGGCTGCGATTCACATTCGATAATGCCGCCATGATCGCCGACAATTTTCGCGACCAGCGCAAGGCCAAGTCCGCTCCCGCTCGGTTTCGTCGTGACAAACGGGTCGAACAAATGCGGCATCAGGTCTTCCGGAACGCCTGGTCCGTTGTCCTTGACGCAGAATTCAAGCGGCAGCGACACCCGCGCCTTGCTGCCCGGGACGGCAAGCCGCACACCGGGGCGAAATGCTGTCGTCAGCTGAATTTCACCTTCGGTCGCCTCTGGGCCGATCGCTTCAGCGGCATTCTTGATGAGATTCAGGAAGACCTGCACCAGCTGGTCGCGATTGGCGAGAACCGGCGGCAATGACGGGTCGTAGTCTTCAACGAACTTGATCTGCCTGCCGAAACCGGATTGCGCGAGCCTTTTGACGTGATCGAGAACGACGTGAATGTTCACCGGCTCGCGGTCAATGGGCCGCTCGTCCGCAAAGACTTCCATGCGATCGACGAGCTTCACGATCCGGTCCGTCTCGTCGCAGATCAGCTTGGTGAGCGGCCGGTCCTCGTCGCCTGCCGCCTGTTCAAGAAGCTGCGCCGCGCCCCTAATGCCCGATAAAGGATTCTTGATTTCGTGCGCCAGCATGGCCGCCAGTGCGATCACCGAGCGGGCGGCGCCCCGATGCGTGAGCTGACGATCCATCTTGTCGGCGATGGTCCGCTCCTGAAGCATGACGACAACGTGCTCGGAATATTCAGGCAGTGGCGCGACGTAGAGGTCGACCAGGCGCTCGCCAGGATTGCGTGGGGTCGCGAGGTCAACCTTGTACTCATTCACCGCCGATCCGCGCTGCCGCACCTGCTCGATTAGAGTGAGCAGCGGCGAGCCGAACGGCACGAGCTCGCGCAGCAGGTGCCGGCGCAGCATGGCCGTCGAGGCCTCGAAGAATTGCTCTGCCGCGACATTTGCATCGGCAATTTTTCCATCGGCGGACACCATGATCACCGGATGCGGCAATGCGTGCAGCATCGCGTCCGCCGGCGTGTTCACCATCGCAGCAACTGCCTGCGCGCGCGTCATGCCGCCGCTCTCCAGGCAAAATCGTCAAACGCTTCCGCGAGATAACGGCGCGCATGAGAAGGTTCATCGGCCGTGAGAACGCGTCCGCGATGATTTTTGAGAACTTCGGGCGGGGTTGCCGCCGTCACCGCCGCCTCGTCGAGCGCCCAGCCAAGATGCTTTCGCGCATGGCGGCGGCCGATCGCCAGGCCGTGGTGGTCCAGCATCTCATCGTACAGGCCCTCGATCAGCCGATGCTGATCCAGCAATGAGGGCGCTTGCTCGCGCGTGCCCGTCGCCAGGTAGCGCGCGATCTGGCCCGGTAGCCATGGGCGGCCCTGCGCGCCGCGCCCGATCATGACCGCGTCAGCGCCGGAGACCTCTAGGGCTTCGACTGCGTCGTCGCAGGATTCGATATCCCCATTGACGACCACTGGAACCGATACCGCCTGCTTGACTGCGCGAACCGCGACCCAATCGGCGCTGCCGCTGTAGAACTGGCAACGCGTGCGTCCATGCACGGTGATGAGCTTGACGCCCGCGGCCTCGGCACGGCGCGCGAGATCGGCCGCGTTCTTGGTCGAGGCATCCCAGCCAAGCCGCATTTTCAAAGTCACAGGAACCTGAACCGCGGAGACCGTCGCCTCGATCAGGCCGAGCGCATGATCCAGGTCCCGCATAAGCGCCGACCCAGACGCGCCGTTGGTGACCTGCTTGGAAGGGCAACCCATGTTGATATCTATGATGTCGGCGCCCTGGGCCTCGGCGATCCGGGCCCCCTCAGCCATCCAATGCGCCTCGCATCCCGCGATCTGGACGACGTGGATATCGACGCCGCGCCCGTCGCTGCGCACCGCTGCCTCGCGCTCGCCACGGACAAGGCCGGCACATGCCGTCATTTCGGACACCACCAGGCCGGCGCCAAGTGCCTCCGCCAGCCGACGGAACGGCGCATCGGTAATCCCCGACATGGGCGCCAAAATCACCCGGTTCGGCGCCTGTGCTGCCCCGATATTGAGTTCTCCGGCCAAAAACCGCTTCAATTGCAGCACGTTAGTCATATTGCCTACCGTTTAGGCGTCAATTTTCGGTGCACACACTTTAGCCAAATGCAACAGCAACGCAAGTGCTGCACTGCAAAAAATTGTTTATCCCCGGCCATCGAAAATCGCTGCGCTTGCGAAATGAGAATAACGCGGTAAAGGCAACTCTTTGGAGACGCAAATGCCGCAAGTCGCAGCTGTTGTGGTGGCCGCCGGTCAGGGCCTGCGCGCAGGCGGCGATATGCCCAAACAGTTCCGCGAAATTGGCGGAGCGTCCCTGCTCCGCCGTTCATTGTTGGGCTTTGCCAGCGTGCCGGCCGTCAGCGCGCTACAGCCCGTCGTCCGCAAGGACGACATCGACCTCGTGCGCGAACACACCCGTGACATCCGAATTCTGCCCCTGGTCTTCGGCGGCGCGACGCGGCAAGCCTCGGTGCGCGCAGGCCTCGAGGCTCTTTCTTCACGTTCGCCCGATATCGTCCTCGTCCATGACGCCGCCCGGCCATTCGCCAGCGCCGATCTGATCGCGCGGGCCATCGCCGCCGCCGAAAAAACCGGCGCGGCCATCCCGGTGCTGCCTGTGACTGACACGGTCAAACGCGTTGGGCCCGACGGCACCATCGAAAAAACCATCGATCGAGGACCTTTGCGGCTGGTGCAGACACCACAAGCCTTCGCCTTCGATGCTCTCCTGGAGGCTCACCGCCAGGCGGCGGCCAAGGGTCGTGACGACTTTACCGACGATGCTGCGCTTGCCGAATGGGCCGGCATGACCGTGAGCGTGTTCGCCGGCGAGTCCGGCAATGTCAAAATTACCACACCGGAAGATTTTGCGCGTGCCGAGGCGACGCAATCCGCCATACTCGGTGATGTGCGGACCGGCTCAGGTCTCGACGTTCACGCTTTCGGTCCAGGCGATCATGTGATGCTCGGAGGTGTCCGCATCGCGCATACCCAGGCCCTCACCGGTCATTCGGATGCCGACGTCGGCCTGCATGCACTGACCGACGCAATTCTCGGCGCTCTCGCCGACGGCGATATCGGGGCCCATTTCCCGCCGAGCGATCCGCAATGGCGCGGCGCCTCCTCCGACCGTTTCCTTGCCTTTGCCGTGGACCGCGTACGGGCGAGGAAAGGCCGTATCGCGCATCTCGATCTCACAATTGTATGCGAGGCGCCGCGTATTGGCCCGCATCGCGATGCGATGCGGGCCAACATCGCCAGGCTTGCGGGCATTAGCGCCGAACGCGTCGGCGTGAAGGCGACCACAAGCGAAAAGCTCGGCTTCACCGGCCGCGGCGAAGGCATTGCGGCTTATGCCACGGCAACGATCCGTCTCCCTTGGGAATAGCATGGCCGATCAATCCGCAATTGATGCCGCCATGGCGCTGCTCGACATCTGCTCACGGAAGAAATTGACGCTCGCAACGGCGGAATCCTGCACGGGCGGCCTGGTTGCGGCAACGATCAGCGAAATACCGGGTTCGTCGGCGGTGCTCGATCGCGGTTTTGTCACCTATTCGAACGAGGCTAAGCAACAGATGCTCGGCGTAACGCCCGCAACGATCGACGTCTACGGCGCGGTCAGCACCGAATGCGCTGAAGAAATGGCCAAAGGCGCACTGGCCCATGCATCGGTTGACCTCGCTATTTCGATTACGGGTATCGCAGGACCGACCGGCGCTGTGCCCGGCAAGCCGATCGGCCTGGTCTATTTTTGCGCTGCATCACGCAGTGGCCGTGTCATTGCGCACGATCGCAAATATGGGGACATTGGCCGGGCCAAAGTCCGCCAGCAATCGGTGGTACAGGCGCTGAGCATGCTGCGTGAACTGGCCGAAAAGGAAGAGCCGCGCCCTCCGGCCGGCAAAAGTTAGTTCAGTCTCAAGCTTTCCCTTTGCGAAGATTGGCGTAAGATTACGCTATCGGCCGCCGACAAGGGGCGAGCATCAGGATTTCATGAGAAATCTCCTCCGGTCGGCGGACCGAAGTTAACGAGGGGAAACGTCATGAAACGTCGTCAATTCCTGCAAGCCGCAGGCATGGGGCTTGCAGCGTCAGCCGTTGCTGCACCCGCAATCGCCCAATCATCTCCGGAAGTGAAATGGCGTCTCACGGCAAGCTGGCCGAAGTCGCTCGATACACTGTTCGGTGGCTGCGAATATTTCTCGAAGCGGGTCGCTGAAATTACCGACAACAAATTCCAGGTTCAGGTGTTCGCTGCCGGTGAGATTGTGCCGGGGTTGCAGGTTCTCGATGCGGTCCAGAATGGCACCGTCGAGATGGGCAATACCGCCATGTACTACTACTTCGGCAAGAATCCGGCCTTCACCTTCGGCACAGCGCTGCCGTTCGGGTTGAACGCCCGCCAAATGATCTCCTGGGTTCGCCACGGCGGCGGCGAAGACCTGCTCAATGGCCTGCTCAAGGACTTCAACTGCGTCGGGTTTGCCGCGGCCAACACCGGCGCTCAAATGGGTGGCTGGTTCCGCAAAGAGATCAACTCGCCCGACGATCTCAAAGGCTTGAAGATGCGCATCGGCGGCTTCGCCGGCACGATCGTGGCGAAGCTCGGATTGGTGCCGCAACAGCTCGCAGCCGGCGATATTTATCCCGCGCTTGAGAAGGGAACGCTCGACGCTTGCGAATGGGTGGGCCCACACGACGATGAAAAGCTCGGCTTCGTTAAAGTGGCCAAGTACTACTATTATCCCGGGTGGTGGGAAGGCTGCGGCCAGGCTCACAACCTGATCAACCTCGCCAAGTGGAACGAACTGCCGAAACCATATCAATCGGCAATCATCACGGCATCGAATGACGCCTGGGTTTGGACGCTGTCCAAGTACGATGCGCTAAATCCTGTTGCGCTAAGGCGACTCATCTCGGCCGGTGCACAGCTGCGCGCTTTCCCTCAACCGGTTATGGAAGCCTGCTACAAGGCGGCAAACGAGGTTTACGACGGTCTCTCAAAGAGCAATCCGCATTTCAAAAAGCTCTATGACAGCCTCGTACCGTTCCGCAATGACTCCTTTGCCTGGCTGCAGGTCGCCGAGCTTGGATTCGACAGCTTCATGATGCGGATGCGCACGCGCACCTGATTGGCCTCGACGTTCGTGGTCTGGCGGGCATCGCCCGCCGGACCATTTTATTTATGCCATCTTGCGTCCATAGACGGCATCGGCCCGTTGCTCGAAAGCAACGGCGAAACGACGAAATGCCGTGTCGAACATCGTTCCCATCAGCATCGCGAGCATCCGGCTCTTGAATTCATACGCGATGAAAAACTCAACATCGCAGGCGCTGTCGCCCGCTGGATGAAAAGCCCAGCGGTTGTGCATGCGCTTGAACGGCCCGCTGAGATATTCGACAAAAATCCTGAGGTTGGGTCGATCAAGGGTGACGCGGCTGGTGAATGTCTCGCGAACGATCTTGTAGGCAACCGTCATGTCGGCAACCAGAACGACGGTGCCGTCATCCTTCTCGTTGCGGCTCTTCACCGTCAGGGCGCTGCACAGCGGCACGAATTCCGGATATTTTCTGATATCCGCGACCAAGTCGAACATTTCTGCCGCGGCGTGGCGGACACGGCGCTTCGTTGAAAACTCAGGCATAGGCCATCAGGGCGCAGCGGCCCGCGCGGTCTTCAGGCGCGCGAAATCGTCCCCGGCGTGGTGCGACGAGCGCGTCAGCGGCGAAGAGGCCACCATCAGGAAGCCTTTCGTATAGGCGATTGTTTCAAGCGACTTGAATTCATCCGGCGGGACAAAGCGCTTGACCTCGTGATGCTTGCGTGTCGGCTGCAGGTACTGCCCGATGGTCAAAAAATCCACCTGAGCAGACCGCATATCGTCCATCACCTGGAGCACTTCGCTCCGGGCTTCGCCGAGACCGACCATGATCCCCGACTTCGTGAACATGGCCGGATCAAGCTCCTTCACCCGCTGCAGCAGACGCAGCGAATGAAAGTAGCGCGCGCCGGGACGCACCGTGAGATAAAGTGAAGGGACTGTCTCAAGATTGTGGTTGAACACGTCCGGCTTTGCCTCGACGACAATTTCCAGCGCGCCGTCCTTGCGTAAAAAATCTGGTGTCAGCACCTCGATGGTGGTTTGCGGGCAGCGCTCGCGAATGGCACGGATTGTCTCAGCAAAATGGTGCGCGCCGCCATCCGGCAGGTCGTCGCGATCGACGGAGGTGACCACGATGTGGGCAAGACCAAGTTTAGCAGTCGCGTCGGCGACATGGCGCGGCTCGCTTACGTCGAGGGCGCTAGGCAGGCCGGTCTTCACGTTGCAGAAAGCGCAGGCACGGGTGCAGGTGTCACCCATGATCATGAAGGTCGCGTGCTTCTTCTCCCAGCATTCGCCGATATTCGGGCAACCGGCCTCCTCGCACACCGTGTGCAGGCCATTGTCCCGCATGATTTTCCGGGTTGCGAAATAGCCCTCTGAGACCGGAGCCTTCACGCGAATCCAGTCGGGCTTTTTCTGGACCGGCGAATCCGGCCTATGCGCCTTCTCCGGGTGACGCGGACGCTGGTTGTTCACCAGGTCGAGAACGACTGCCATAGGTCCTACTTACGGCTGCGACGTGACCGCCGCAAGTCCGCCTGAACTGCGGAAATTCGTTGGATTTCTTGATTCCGGATGCGCCGTGTCGGGTGACTCTGTACAACTATGCGGCCTTTACGAGCTCGCCTTCCGCTCTGCTTCAGGATTGCAATGGCCCGACGATCAACGCGACGCTCGAAGACGCGGACGCACGCCCTCACGCTCGCCATCTATACCGTCGCGGTTTTCCTGAGCGCATTGCTGCTGTTCGGCGTGCAGCCGATGTTCGCGCGCATGGTGCTGCCGCGCCTGGGCGGCTCGCCGTCTGTGTGGTCCGTCGCAATGGTCTTTTTCCAATCGATGCTGCTTGCCGGCTATGCCTACGCCCACGGGCTGACAACTTTACGGCGGCGTTATGCGCCGGTCGCAATTCACCTGACGCTTCTGGTTTTGGCCGCGCTGACGCTCCCGCTGGGGATCGCAGAAGGCTGGGGGGCGCCACCCGTGACAGACATCGCCGCGCTTTGGCTTCTCGGCCTGTTCACGGTCTCGATCGGCCTGCCGTTTCTTGCGTTGTCCGCCAACAACCCGCTGTTGCAGGCCTGGTTCGTGCGCACCGGCCATCCCGACGCGCACGACCCGTACTTTCTCTACGCGGCATCGAATGTCGGGAGTTTTCTTGCGCTGCTTGCATACCCAGCACTGTTCGAGCCGGTCTTCACGTTACAGATGCAAAATCGGATGTGGAGTGTCGGCTTCATCTTGCTCATCCTGCTGGTCGCCGGCTCTGCAATCTTGATGCTGAAGGCTCCGCGGCGCCGTATCCGCGAGCCCATGCGAAGCAAGGCTCCCAAGCCGACATGGCCGGCGATCGGCCGCTGGATTTTCACCTCGGCCGTTCCGTCCGGCTTGCTTGTCGCGGTGACCGCTCATATTTCGACCGACGTCGCCGCCGCGCCGCTGATGTGGGTTATTCCGCTCTCGCTCTATCTCCTGACCTGGGTGCTGGTCTTTCAGCGCCGACCTCTGATTCCCCACCGGATCGCGCTGTTGCTGCAGCCGTTCGCAGTCGCGACGATTGTGGTGTTGCTTTACTACACGACGTGGATCCCGATATTTTTCAATCTCGGCGGCCATCTGCTGGCGTTCTTTATTATCGCGCTCGCATGTCACGGCGAGCTCGCGCGAACCCGGCCGCCCCCACGCGATCTGACGACGTTTTACGTTTCGTTGTCCTTCGGCGGCATGGTCGGCGGCCTGTTCGCAGGATTGATAGCGCCCTATGCATTTTCATGGGTCGCGGAATACCCGATCCTTGCCGTGCTGGCAGTGCTCTGCCGCCCTCTCTCTCAGGACATATGGAAGCCGTTTACTCGCTGGCTCTGGCCGCTGTCGCCGTCGCAATGGCCCCAGTTCGACAGCTGGTTCTGGCCCGCGGCGACTGTGGTCGCCATCTTCCTGCTGGCGCCCGGATTTGGCGGCGGTACTCTCGACGATGACGACACGTTCCTCACCGCTGCCGTGCTCGCGCTCGCGGGAATTTCGATTGTTCTTTTCCGCGACCCACCCAAGTCTGCGCTTGCTGTCGCGATCGCGCTCATCGCAATCCGCCTCTATCCGACCGGCGAATATCACATTGTGACCCTGCGCAGCTTTTTCGGCGTGCACAAGATCTACGACACCGATGATGGGCGCTTTCGCATACTCAAGCACGGCTCCACGATTCATGGCGCGCAGATAATCGCCGACGAAGATGGCGAGCCGGTCAGCGGCCGCCCGAAGCCGATTACCTACTATCATGATCG
The DNA here is from genome assembly GCA_046734435.1 of Pseudomonadota bacterium. Lineage (GTDB taxonomy): Bacteria > Pseudomonadota > Alphaproteobacteria > Rhizobiales > Xanthobacteraceae > Pseudolabrys. Next base: position 21,492 of record JBKPRE010000092.1, read on the forward strand.
ATCTGCGATGAACCAGGTGATCTGGTCTGTTCGTGCCCGGAAGGAAGGCCCTCTGCGCGTCGCCGTGATTGGCCTAGGTTCCGGCACGCTGGCCTGCCGCATGGGACCTGGCGAGACATGGCGATTTTTTGAAATCGATCCGACGGTGATCGAGGTTGCGCGCAACCCCGAGCATTTTACTTTCTTATCGTCCTGCGCACCGAACGTCCCGATCGTCCTGGGTGACGCGCGCCTCACATTCGTCCATGAGCCCGACAACGTTTACGACCTCATCATTGTCGACGCCTACTCGTCGGATGCCATTCCGGTGCATCTTGCGACCGCGGAAGCCATGGCCCTTTACAAATCGAAGCTCGCCCCGCATGGCGTTGTGCTGATGCACATCTCCAACAGACATCTTGAGCTCAAGAGCGTCGTCGAGGGCATCGCCGGCGCCAACGGACTCCAGACCTGGATCTGGAGCAGCGATACCGAAGTAACCGACGACGAAAACTACATTTTTGCATCGGATGTTGCGATTGCGGCTAAGGACGCGGATGACATCGGCGAGCTGAAATGGAGCAAGATGTGGGTCCCCACTCGTCCCGATCCTAAGGTACGGGTCTGGACCGACGACTACTCCAATATCGCCGGCGCCGTGTGGCGCAGATACGCCAAATAAGCCCGCGTCAGACGTTGAGCACGCGCCCGTAGGCGTCGAGCACCGCTTCCTTCATCATTTCCGACAATGTCGGATGCGGGAACACGGTGTGCATCAGCTCTTCCTCGGTGGTCTCAAGGTTCATCGCGACGACGTAACCCTGGATGAGCTCGGTCACCTCGGCGCCGACCATATGAGCGCCGAGCAGCTGGCCGGTTTTCTTGTCGAAAATGACTTTCACCAGACCCTGATCCTCGCCGAGCGCGATGGCCTTGCCGTTGCCGATGAAAGGAAAGCGACCGACCCGGATATCGAGCTTTTTCTCCTTCGCTGCCTGTTCGGTGAGCCCAACCGACGCGATCTGCGGCGAGCAATACGTGCAACCGGGGATCATCGACTTGTTCATCGGGTGCGGGTTAAGACCCTTGATCGCCTCAATGCAAATGACCCCTTCATGTTCGGCCTTGTGCGCGAGCATCGGCGGGCCGGCGACATCGCCAATCGCGTAAATGCCCGGAACGTTTGTTTTGTTGAGCTTGTCGACAACAATGATGCCGCGATCGGTCTTCACGCCGACCTTCTCAAGGCCGAGATTTTCAATATTACCAACAACGCCGACTGCGGAGATGACACGCTCAACGGTCACCGTCTGTGATTTTCCGCCCTCTTCTATTGTCGCGGTGACGGCGTCGCTTTTCTTGTCGAGCTTGGTGACTTTTGCACTGGTATGAATTTTTATGCCCTGTCTTTCAAAGCTCTTGCGGGCGAACGCCTGAATCTCCAGATCCTCTACCGGAAGAATCTGCGGCAACACTTCCACGACAGTGACCTCGGAGCCGAGCGAGCGATAAAATGAGGCAAACTCAATTCCGATTGCGCCGGAGCCAATGACAAGCAACGACTTCGGAACGCGATCCGGCGCCATGGCCTCGAAATAGGTCCAGACCAGTTTCTTGTCCGGCTCGATGCCCGGCAGCACGCGCGGGCGAGCGCCCGTCGCAATGATAATGTGTTTTGCCTGGTAGCTGCCCGCGCCGAGCGCACTCTTCGGAGCCTCGCTCTTCGAAGCTTTGACAGTCACTTTGCCTGGCGCGTCGATCGTGGCCTCGCCCCAAATGACCGTGATCTTGTTCTTCTTCATCAGGAAGCCGACGCCATCGCTAAGACGCTTCGCGACAGAACGCGAGCGCGCCACTACGGCTTTTGGGTCGTAACCGACGTTGTCGGCCTTAAGCCCGTAGTTTTTGGCATGCTGCAGATAGTGAAATATTTCCGCAGACCGCAGCAAAGCCTTGGTCGGAATACATCCCCAGTTGAGGCAGATACCGCCGAGGTAATCGCGTTCGACGATCGCAGTTTTGAAGCCGAGCTGCGCCGACCGGATGGCCGTCACGTAACCGCCGGGGCCGGAGCCGATGATCAGAACGTCAAAATTCGTGTCAGCCATTCGCTTATTCGGCTCCCGGACCCGATTGAATGTAACCCGGATTGGGCATGTAATGCTTGCCTATATCATTGAGGGAAACGACATGACCAGAACCGTTGGCGCACTCGTCACCCTGGCGGTCTGTCTGCTGGCGCAAGCCGTCTCCGGCGCCGAGATCAAGGTCTACAGCACCATCGGGGTCAAGAGCGCATTGGAGGAATTAGGAGCGAAGTTTGAGCAGGCGACCGGCAACAAACTCAACATCACCTGGGGCCTCATTTCGGGATTTACAAAAAAGGCTCAGGAGGGTGACGTGCCTGACGTTTTGGTTGTGTCGCGCGCCGGCATCGACAGCTTGATCAAAGACGGCAAGATCGCGTCCGGTTCCGATGCAACCCTCGCGAAGTCGGTGTTCGCAATTGCCGTTAAACGCGGTGCACCCAAACCGGACATTTCTTCCCCCGAGGCGCTCAAGAGTGCGTTGCTGGCGGCTCGTGCCGTCGGCTACAGCGATCCTGCCGCCGGTGGGGCAAGCGGCGTGCATTTTGCCAAGGTGCTTGAGCGGCTGGGAATCGCCCCCGAAATCAAGGCTAAGAGCAAATTTCCGCCGCCGGCCGGTTTCGTCGGGACTTTATTGATCAGCGGTGAGATCGACCTTGCCGTGCAAAGCAAACCGGAACTAGCTTCGACCGCAGGCGTCGAAATCGTCGGCCCCTTGCCTGGCGATCTCGGCAGTACGACCGTATTCGCGGCAGGCGTCGGCGCATCGTCATTGAACAGCGAAACCGGTAAGGCCTTGGTCAAGTTCCTGACCTCACCGGAAGCGCAGGCGGCGTTCACCGCGCACGGTTTCGATCCGCCCTGACAGTCAGACGACCATCATCACCGGGTTTTCGATCAGCGTCTTGAACACGCCGATCAGCTCGGCCCCGAGCGCGCCGTCAACCGACCGGTGGTCGCAGGACAGCGTCACACTCATGATGTGAGCGGCCTCGAGCTTGCCGTTGCGCGCGACCGCACGCTCTTCAGCAGCACCGACTGCGAGGATGGTCGATTGCGGTGGATTGATTACAGCCGTGAAGTCCTTGATCCCGTACATGCCGAGATTTGAGACCGAAGAAGTGCCGCCCTGGTATTCCTGCGGCTTGAGTTTGCGGGCGCGCGCACGTGCCGCGAGATCCCGCATTTCGTTCGAGATTGCAGACAACGATTTGCTTTCCGCACTACGCACGATCGGTGTGATCAGCCCGCCGGACAACGCTACGGCAACGCCGATATCGGAATGCTTGTGCTTGAGCATACCGCCTTCGGTCCAACTTACATTCGCGTCCGGTATCCGCTGAAGCGCGAGAGCCAGTGCTTTGATGACGAAATCGTTGACCGAAAGCTTGTAGGCGGACTTGCCGTCCTTGTCCTTGGGCGCAGCCGCGTTTATCTCCTCGCGCGCCGCCAGGAGCTTGCCGATATCGCAATCCATCGTCAGGTAAAAATGCGGGACCGTTTGAACCGAAGCCGTCAAGCGCTGGGCGATCGTGCGTCGCATGCCATCGTGCGGCACAAGCTCGTACGAGTTTGGCTCATAAAGGGACAGAACTTGCTGGTCCGACATGGCTGGCGCTATGGCCATCCCTTGCGGCCCGCCGGCAGCAGGCGCGCGTAATCCTTTGCCCGACTTTGCGGCGTCAATATCGCGCGCAATCACCCGGCCGTGCGGACCCGAACCCTGAACGCGGCCGAGATCGATACCGGCTTCCTTCGCGAGGCGGCGCGCCAGTGGAGACGAAAAGACGCGATTGCCGTGGGCGACTTGCTGGGTTCCGGCGGCCGCTTTCGACGACGACCCTTCGCCTTGGGGGACCGGTGAAGGTTTCGGCGCTGTGTCACGCGGGGCTTCTTGTCGCTGCGGAGATGGCTTTGTAAGGGCCGGCGCGGCTTCCATCTTTTTCTCTGGTGCCTTGGACGGCGCTGCCTTCGCCGCATTTGCCGCCGCCCTCACATCCTCGCCTTCCTCGGCCAAAACTGCGATGACCGAATTGACTGCCACATCCTGTGTCCCCTCGGGCACCACGATCTTGGCGAGCGTGCCCTCGTCGACCGCCTCGTATTCCATCGTGGCCTTGTCGGTCTCGATCTCGGCGATGACGTCGCCCGACCTGATCTTGTCCCCCTCCTTCTTCAGCCAGCGCGCAAGATTGCCCTTCTCCATCGTGGGCGACAGCGCCGGCATGAGGATGTTGGTGGGCATCTGTCGTCCGCCGGCCTAGCCGACCCCCGCCTGCGCGCGCTGAACGGTCCGGCTCGGAGTCCAACTTGTGAGCCGGCGCGCCCGCCGGCCCTCCACGTTTTCGCGATCGTAATCGACCGGTTCTGCATGCCGGTCCGCGAGCTCGGAGATTGCGGTCGCGGTCACATTCAGCGTTGCCCGCTCCTCGCCACTTCCCGAGATGACAGCCGCGACATAGGCCCCGCAGGTCCGGCAAATCAGATAATCGGCGGTGCGCAAACCGAACCGGTAACGATTAAGTCCATTGGGTGGAGCGGAAATCGTCAGCCGGCCGTTCGGATCGGCCACGGCCTTCGTGCCATGACGGCGGCAGAACGAGCAACCGCAGGCGCGCAATGGCAGATCGGCGACAGACATCGCGGTCTCGAACACCACCTCGACCTGTCCGCAATGGCATGCGCCGTGCAAGATCATCATCTGCCTCAGCGATAGCAAACGGCCTTGGCCGCCTCGACGATTTCTGCAACCGACGGCAGCGCCAGCTTTTCTAAATTTGCAGCATAAGGCATTGGCACGTCTTTTCCTGACACCCGGGCGACCGGCGCATCGAGATAATCGAAGGCATGCTCCATGATCCGCGCCGCGATTTCTGCGCCGACACCGCTTTGTTGCCAGCCCTCTTCTACAGTGACTGCACGACCGGTCTTCTGCACTGATGCAACGATAGCGTCGCTGTCCATCGGCTTGAGCGTGCGCAGGTCAATCACCTCGGCGTCGATACCGGCGCCTGCCAGCTCCTCGGCCGCCTTGAGCGCATAGGTCATGCCTATCGACCAGGATATGATTGTCACGTCATTGCCCGGACGCGCGATCTTTGCCTTGCCGATCGGCAGCACGAAATCGTCAAGCTTCGGCACCGGCGAGGAATGGCCGTAGAGAATTTCGTTCTCGAGAAAAATCACCGGATTTGGATCGCGGATGGCTGCCTTCAGCAATCCTTTCGCATCGGCGGCCGTCGAAGGTGTAACCACCTTCAAGCCGGGAATGTGCGAGTACCACGCCGAATAGTCCTGGCTGTGTTGCGCCGCTACACGGGCGGCTGCGCCATTCGGTCCCCGAAACACGATCTGGCAGCCCATCTGCCCGCCCGACATATAGAGCGTCTTCGCCGCCGAGTTGATGAGCTGATCCATCGCCTGCATGGCGAAATTGAAGGTCATGAACTCGACAACCGGTTTGAGGCCGGCGAGCGCGGCGCCAATGCCAAGCCCGGCGAAGCCATGTTCGGTAATCGGCGTATCGATCACGCGCTTGGCGCCAAACTCCTGCAGCAACCCCTGCGTCACCTTGTAAGCACCCTGATATTCGGCGACCTCCTCGCCCATCACGAAGACATCCTTGTCGCGGCGCATTTCCTCAGCCATCGCGTCACGCAACGCCTCGCGCATGGTCATGGTGACCATCTCGGTGCCTTCCGGAATGTCGGGCTCATCCGCCGCTTGTGGCACGGGTGCCTCGGGCGCCTTCACCGGTCTTGGCGCGGGCACCTCCTGCGTCTTTGCCTGCGGTTTTTGGAATTTTGCCGGCGACACCGATTCCGCGGCTTTCGGTTGTGGCGCCGGCTTAGATGACTTGATCGCGCCCTTGTCCTCGCCCTCACCGAGGATCACGGCAATGGGGGTATTCACCGCAACGTCGGCGGTGCCCTCCGGAATCAGAATTTTTCCGAGGGTGCCTTCGTCGGTCGCCTCGACTTCCATCGTGGCCTTGTCGGTCTCGATCTCGGCGATGACGTCGCCGGACTTTACTTCATCGCCCTCTTTCTTGAGCCACTTGGCCAGATTGCCCTTCTCCATCGTGGGAGAGAGCGCGGGCATGAGCACTTCGATCGGCATGGGCTATTGTTTTCCGGGCGACAAATCAGCGGTACACATCGGTATAAAGTTCGGAGACGTCCGGCTCCGGGTCGTGCGTGGCAAATTCCGCGGCCTGGTTGATCAGGTCGCGAACTTCACCGTCAATCTTCTTCAGCGCATCTTCGGAGGCGAATTTCTTTTCCAGAATTCTGTGACGCGCCATGTCGATCGGGTCGTGATGGCTGCGCACTTCATCCACTTCCTCGCGCGTGCGGTACTTCGCCGGGTCCGACATCGAATGCCCGCGATATCTGTAGGTCAGCATTTCGAGGATGTAGGGGCCCTTTCCGGCGCGGCACCATGCGGCAGCCTTTTCTCCGGCTGCCTTCACCGCACGTACGTCCATGCCGTCGACCTGGTCGCCGGGAATATTGAATGACAATCCGCGGCGCGACAGGTTGACCTCGGCCGACGAGCGCGTGATCGCCGTTCCCATCGCATAACGATTATTTTCGATCACATAGACGGCGGGCAACTTCCACAGCTCCGCCATGTTGAAGCTTTCGTAGACCTGGCCCTGATTGGCCGCGCCATCGCCGAAATAGGTGATGCTGATATTGCTGTTGTTGCGGTAGTTGTTGGCGAAGGCCAGACCGGTACCGAGCGGCACCTGCGCACCCACAATTCCGTGCCCGCCGTAGAAACCTTTCTCCACGCTGAACATGTGCATGGAGCCGCCCTTGCCTTTGGAATATCCGTGCGCGCGCCCGGTAAGCTCGGCCATGACTCCCTTGGGATCCATGCCGGTCGCGATCATGTGACCGTGGTCGCGATAGCCGGTTATGACCTGGTCGCCGGGCTTGAGCACCATCTGCATCCCTACGACGACGGCTTCCTGGCCGATATAAAGATGGCAGAATCCGCCAATCAGGCCCATGCCGTACATCTGCCCCGCCTTCTCCTCGAAGCGGCGGATGGTCAGCATGGTGCGGTAGGCGGAAAGCTCCTGCTCCTTGCTGAAGTCGGCGACGGGTTTGGCGTCGGTGCTGGGACTCTTCTGGGCGACCGCCATTAGCACTCCCTGCGAAAGCGTCCGGCAGTTGTGACGGGCGTCGGTAGGCTTTCCCGAACCCCAATAGCTTAAATCCCCCGGCGGCGAAAGCGCGAGACTGCCGCGGGGAATTGCGCAAAACGCCCGGAAATTGGCTGAAAATTTCAAGGCGAGCGGTGGATAACGCCGCCGGCCTTCCGCGG
>JBKPRE010000093.1:0-6245 GCA_046734435.1 Pseudomonadota bacterium
GTCTATAACGCTCGCCACCTCGTTCAGCTTGATCGGAGCACCATTGCGATAGGCAACGACGACATCGCGGTAGTCGGCCGCGTGAAGCATCGCGCCGGTCGCAAGCAGAGTAACCGCCTGCTCCTTGCCTTGCAGGGTGCCGACGGGCGCGGAAGAATTGGCTTTTGTGACGACGCTACGGATATCGTCCAGTGAGATGTTACGCGCAGCCGCGGCGACCGGATCGACCTGCACGCGCACGGCAAATTTCTGCGCGCCGTAGACCAGCACCTGCGCGACACCAGGCAACTGCGAGATCTGCGGCGCCAGCAGCGTTTCGGCGTAATCGTTGATCGCCGACAGCGGCACCGTGTCCGAGCGCATGCTGATGTACAGCACGGGAAAGTCGCCCGGATTGACCTTGCGGAAGAACGGCGGCGTTGTCATTTCGACCGGCAGCCGGCGTTGCGCCGTCGCAAGCGCGGTCTGCACGTCGAGCGAGGCGCCGTCGATGTTGCGGCCAAGATCGAACTGGACGGTGATCTGCGTCGAGCCAAGCGACGACGACGACGTCATCGACGAGATGCCCGAAATCGTCGAGAGCTGCCGCTCGATAGGCGAAGCAACCGAAGCTGCCATTGTTTCCGGGCTCGCGCCCGGCAGCGTCGCCGTGATCTGGATGGTCGGAAAGTCGACCGCCGGCAGCGCCGCCACCGGCAGCAAGCGATAGGCGAACGCGCCAAAAACGATCAGCGACGCCGTCATCAGCGTCGTCAGCACCGGGCGGCGAATGCAGGTCTCGGAAAGATTCATGGATTAGCTGCCGGCGACTTTCGGCGGGCTCGGATTGACGCGCGTGCCATCGGACAAGAGCAGCTGACCGTCTGTAATGACGGTTTCGCCGCCGCTCAGACCCGACGCAATGATGGTCTCGCGGCCGACCTGCCGCTCGACCTGAACGTTCTGAACCTTCGCCACGCCGTCCTTGACGATGAAAACGAAGTTTCCGCTCTGGCTCACCTGCACCGCGGTCGAAGCCACCACCACGCCCTCTTCCGTACGCAGCGTCATGTCGGCGGTGACGAGCGTGCCGGGCCACAGCAACTCGTCCTTGTTGGGCATCGTCGCGCGGATCGTGGCCATGCCCGTCGCCATATCGACCGTGTTCTCGATCATGGTGACCTGGCCGTTGGCGCGCTTGTCCTCGCCGGGAATGACTGCTTCAACGGTCGCGGTTTCGGCGGCGATCGCCTTGCGGATGTCGGGAAGATTTTTCTGCGGCACCGTGAAGCTGACATAGACCGGCGCCGTCTGCACGATCGTTGCCATCGGCGAAGTGTCGGCCTGACGCACGAAATTGCCGACCTTCACATTGGCCATGCTGATGCGACCGGAGATCGGCGCGCGGATCGTGCAGAAGCCGAGTTGCACTTTCAAATTCTCGAGCTGCGCGCGGTTCGATTCCGCCGTCGCCTTCGAGATGTTGACCTGCGTCTGCGCGTTGTTGAGCGTGACGATCGGGGTCGCGTTTCTTGCGGCGAGCTCGGTGTAGCGCTCGACGTCGCGTTGCGCCTGTTCGAACGTGGCTTGCGCGCCGTTGATCACGGCTTCGACGCGCTTCATGTCGGCTTCGATCTGCCGGCAATCGAGCGTGAAAAGCTCATCACCTTTGTCGACGCGCGCGCCATCGCGGAAACGAACGCCGGTGATCGTGGTGTCGACCTGCGCCTTGATCGCGACCGAGGCGATTGGGGTCACGGTGCCCAGGGCCCGGAGCTGCACCGGCATGGTCTTGCGCTCGGCGGTGGCAGTCTCCACCGGCACCGCGCGGGCCTGCCCCTGCGTGCGCGCCGCAACGCCGTCGGTCGTCCACACGCGGACGAGCACGGCAGTGCCGATCAGGGCCAGCGCCGCCCCTCCGATGAGCCACTTTCGCTGAAGCATCGGTATTTTTCGGTCCGGACTCATCGGGCCCTGCCCGGACGCTCCCTCTTCCGCGGATCTTCTACCAACTCAGGAGGCCGCGTTGGCGGCTTTCCTAGCATATAAACGTTAATCCGTGCATATCCCTGCGCTGCCTGATAAACACGGTGAATACGGCATTATTCGCCCCTTCCGAACACCGAAATTTGATGAGAATCGCCACCTGGAACGTCAATTCCATCCGTCAGCGCATGGACAATCTGCAGGCCTGGCTCAAGGAGCGGGCGCCCGACATTGTCTGCCTGCAGGAGGTCAAGTGCACTGACGATGCCTTCCCGCGCGAGCCGCTCGAGGCGCTTGGCTACAACGTGGCCGTGCATGGGCAAAAGACGTTCAACGGCGTGGCGCTTTTGTCGAAGCTGCCGTTCGACGAGGTCGCGCCCGGACTCATCGGCGATGATGGCGACGTGCAAGCGCGCTTCCTGGAAGCGATCGTCTCCACCAAGTCCGGCGTGCTGCGTGTCGTCAGCCTCTATCTGCCCAATGGAAACCCGCCGGCTTCCGACAAATACACCTACAAGCTCGGCTGGATGAACCGGCTTATTAATTTCTCACGTGAACGACTTAAACTGGAAGAGCCGATGCTGCTCGCCGGCGACTACAACGTTATTCCGTCAGTAGTCGACGCGCGCCGTCCGGAGGCATGGACCAACGACGCGCTGTTCCTGCCGCAGACGCGCGAAAAGTACCGCGCGCTGATCAATCTCGGCCTCACCGATGCGCTGCGTGCCGTCAGCGACGCATCCGACCTTTATACGTTCTGGGATTACCAGGCCGGCGCCTGGGAGAAGGACAACGGCATCCGCATCGATCACGTACTGCTCTCGCCGCAGGCCGCTGACAAATTGGCCGGGGCCGGCATCGACCGGCACGTACGCGGCTGGGACAAGCCGTCCGACCACGTGCCCGTTTATGTCGATCTGGATATTGAGGGACGGTGAGCTTCAGTCGTCCCCGCGCACCAACATCGGGTTTACCCGATGTTGGCGTATCCGCGCCCAAGTCGGCTAAAGCCGACTTGCGATGGGGACCCATACGCCGTGCCCTATCGATTGATTGCGGAGTATGGGTCCCGGCTCTCGCGCAAGAGCGCCCGGCCGGGACGACGACTGACGCCTACTCCCGGCGCGTCTCGAGCCAGCGCCGCAGATAGACCGCCGCGAGCGCGCGTTCATCCTCGCTCGCCTGCTTCATCGCGCTGTCGTAGAGCTTGGCGATCCAGGCCTGGTCGGCACGCGCGCTGTCTTTCGCGAGCGCGAGCCACATCAAACCGCGCGCGGCCTGACGCGGCACGTGATCGCCCTCGAACAGCATCGCGCCGAGCATGGCCTGCGCCTCGCACTGGCCTTTCTGCGCCGAGAGGCCGAACCAGCGTGCGGCCGTGCGCGGATCGTGCGGCGCGCCGGTGCCGTTGAGGTAGAGCCGCGCCAGATAATATTGCGCGTCGGGATCACGAAAATAGGACGCCGCATAAGCGAACATCTCTCGCGCGCGCTGCGGGTCCCGCTTGATTTCCGTCTTCGGAATGCCCTCGAGATAATAATGGCCGAGCGCGACGAAGGCGTTCGCGACGAAGCGCGCCTGCGGCAGATCGGGATTATCGTCGGCGTGGCTGTTCGCGATGCTGCGGAAATATTCGAAGGCCTTGAGATCGTTCTGTGTAACGCCGTCACCTTCGGCATACATGCGGCCGAGCTTCCACTGCGCGAGCGCGTGACCCTTCTCGGCGGCGTACTCAAGCGAGTTGACGGCCTTCACCGTATCGCCCGCCTTGAGCCAGTGCGCGCCCGAGCGGAATGCCTCGACCGGGGTCATCGGCGGCGGGCCGATGCTGCCGTCGGTCTTGCTGCCGTCGAGCGCAAATGCCGGCATCGCGGCCATCAAGCCGGCGGCAATCAGCGCAACGCGCAGGAGGCCATCAAATGTCAGCATAGCACTCTTTCTCGCCGGCGCCGCCGGGATGGGTGACCGCGCCGTTGACGGCGGGACCCACCTGCTGCGCGTATTTCCACAGATAACCCGAGCCGAATTCGCTCTCGCGCGCCTTCCACTGGCTCTTGCGTTTGGCAAGCTCGTCGGCGGAAAGCTTCACATCCAGCGTTCCCTTCACGGCATCGATCTCGATGATGTCGCCGTCGCGGATCAGCCCGATCGGACCGCCCACCGCCGCCTCCGGTCCGACGTGGCCGACGCAGAAGCCGCGCGTCGCGCCCGAGAAACGTCCGTCGGTGATGAGCGCGACTTTTTCGCCGGCGCCCTGACCGTAGAGCGCAGCCGTTGTCGAGAGCATCTCACGCATGCCTGGACCGCCGCGCGGTCCTTCGTAGCGAATGACAAGGACGTCGCCGTCTTTGTATTTGCGGTGCTTCACCGCATCGAAGCAGGCTTCCTCGCCGTCGAAGCAGCGCGCCGGCCCGCTGAATTTCAGCGTCTTCATGCCGGCGATCTTCACGATCGCGCCGTCGGGTGCGAGATTACCTTTGAGGCCCACGACGCCGCCGGTCGGCAGCAAGGGCTTGTCGGCAGGACGCACGACGTCCTGATCCGGATTCCATTTCACGTTCTTCAGGTTCTCGGCAATTGTGCGCCCGGTCACCGTGAGGCAATCGCCGTGCAGGTGTCCGTGATCGAGAAGCGTTTTCATCAGAAGCGGCACGCCACCAGCTTCGAACATATCCTTGGCGACATAACGGCCACCCGGTTTCAAATCTGCGACATAAGGAGTCTTTTTGAAGATTTCCGCGACATCGAACAGCGTGAATTCGATACCGCATTCGTTTGCAATCGCCGGTAAATGCAGCGCCGCATTCGTCGACCCGCCGGTTGCCGCAACGACCGCCGCCGCGTTCTCGAGCGCCTTGCGCGTGACGATGTCGCGCGGGCGAATGTTTTTCTGGATCAAATCCATGATCATTTCGCCGGCAAGCATGCAGAACTTATCGCGGATCTCGTAAGGCGCCGGCGCGCCAGCCGAATACGGCAGCGCGAGACCGATGGCTTCCGATACCGTCGCCATCGTGTTGGCGGTAAATTGCGCCCCGCATGCGCCCGCCGAGGGGCAGGCATTCTGTTCGAGAATGTCGAGATCTTCGTCGGACATCTGCCCGACGGAATGTCTGCCGACCGCCTCGTAAACGTCCTGGATGGTGACCGGCTTGCCTTTGAAGGTGCCGGGCAGGATTGATCCGCCGTAAATGTAGATCGCCGGCACGTTGAGACGGCACATCGCCATCATCATGCCGGGCTGCGACTTGTCGCAGCCCGCGATCCCGATCAGCGCGTCATAGGCATGACCGCGAACCGTGAGCTCGACGCTGTCGGCGATCACCTCGCGCGAAGGTAGCGACGCCTTCATGCCGGCGTGTCCCATTGCAATACCGTCGGTGACGGTGATGGTGCAGAACTCGCGCGGCGTTGCGCCGCCGGCGGCAACGCCCCTCTTCACCACCTGCGCCCGGCGCATCAGCGCGATGTTGCAGGGAGCCGCCTCGTTCCAGCAGGTCGCCACTCCTACGAACGGCTGATGGATCTGCTCCGAAGTCAGGCCCATCGCGTAATAGAAGGCCCGATGCGGCGCCCGGTCGGGCCCCTCGGTGGCATGCCGGCTTGGCAGCCTCGATTTCAGATTGGTCTTCGCTTCCATAGTCCTGTACCGCACCCGCCCGAAAACAACGCCGGACGGCCCCCGCCCGCTTCAAGTAAGGCTTACCCGGCATTAGCGGACCCCGATGTCGTTGAATGGTATGGCCGAATCGCGGCGCCTTTGGTGTCATTGGAGGGTATGGCTTAAATGTTCTAAAACTGTTGCAAGACAGTCACAGGTGTTGCCGGTACGCGCCTGCTGCCTGCCCTCAAGAGAACTCGCAAGACAATCCCGCAAGCCCAAGCACCATCGCCCGTATTCTTTATCGAGGCCCCGGGCAGGCCCGTCTTCTTTGCTCTCCTGCCGCCAGCCCCCAACCGAGGGCGCGCGGGACGCCAGGGGTCCAATTGGACCCGCGGGCCTCGACGCCTCGCGACATCGAGGCTTGTCGAAGTCCTGTGTGCTCGCCTTGCGCCCTGGTTCGAGCGAAAAGGCAAAGCGTGCCGCAAGTCCGCCAAACCCAAGGCGTCCCGCGCGCGGTGTTTGAGGCTTGCTCCGCACCCTCCCCGGTGGTCGGACCTGCCACGTGAGGGCGAAACCTGCTGCGTGACTTCCACCGTTTCTGGGCCCAGGCACTCGGCGGCACTCCTGTGACGGGAGCACTGTCCGCCTACCGGCCGTCACGGCCCCCGGCGTGCGG
>JBKPRE010000094.1:0-19106 GCA_046734435.1 Pseudomonadota bacterium
CGGCAACCCGGCCAAGCCAAGTGGACGGCCAATTCGTACGGGGCGCCGCAAGATACGCGCGGCAAGATCGGCAAGGCCCGTAAGCTGACTCGCGCCCCCAGTCAGCACCACGCGGCCGCGCGGCTCAGCCGCGAACGGCGAAGCTGCGAGACGGTCGCGCACCATTTCCAGGATCTCCTCGACCCTTGGACGAATGATTCTGACGAGCGATGCGCGCGACACGAACTGCGGCGGCTCACGCTCGTCATTTTCGACCGGAGGTACGGTGATCATGTCCCTTTCATCCGATCCACCCGCTAAAACACTGCCATAAATCGCTTTGATTCGCTCAGCGTCGGCAACCCGGGTGTTGAGACCTCGGGCAAGATCCATGGTCACGTTATTACCGCCGAGGGCAAAGCCGTCGGCATGGACGAACTTGCCGCCCGAAAACACCGCCAAAGTCGTGGTTCCGGCGCCCATATCGACAGTCGCAACGCCCAAATCGGCCTCGTCATCGGCAAGCGCGGCTAGGCCTGCGACATAGGGGGACGACACCATGGCTTCCACAGATAGATGACAGCGTTCCACCGTCAGCATCAGGTTTTGCACCGTCGCCACGTCCGCCGTGACCATGTGCATATCGACACCCAGTTGGCGGCCAAGCATGCCGCGCGGCTCGCGGATGCCGGTGGCGGCATCAACGGCATAGCCGATCGGCAGGGAATGCAGGACGGCGCGCCCGTCGCGCACCGAATGACGGCTGGCGGCTGCCAGCACACGGGCGTTATCCCTTTCGGTGACCGAGCCACCGGCAAGATCGATGTTTGCGACAAAACGCTCGCTTCCGAGACGGCCGCCGGACATGGAGACCACGACCGACTGCAACTGAACGCCGGCCATGCTTTCGGCGATGTCGATTGCCTGGCGTACCGTCTCCTCGGCCTCGACCAGGTCGACGACGGAGCCGCCTTTCATGCCGCTGGCGGCGGTGTGGGCGAAGGCCAACAGGCTGACTCCGTGACTACGCCGGCGCAGAACATCCTGAGGCGCCTGCGGCTCAAGCCGCGCGATCAGGCACACGACCTTGCTTGTGCCAATATCGAGACCTGCGACAACCGCCGCGCGCTTGGGCGAAACCGGCTTCATCTTGGGGGTGAGCCCGAAGCGGAGCACGGTCATGCTTCGCCTCCTTTACCCGTCTTCTTCTTTGCCTTCTCCAGATCCTTGAGCGCCTGCTCGCGCGTGGCTGCCGCACCATCGGACTGACGGACGGTCACACGGTCGGACAATCGCAGGTCGACGAGGACGATGTCGCGCGACAACAGCTTCTTGCTGCGGTCGAGCTCGACAAGAGTGCGGAGCGCCCGTTCCGGCTCGATTTCCGGCAGAAGAACTTCAACACCGCTTTTCAGGTGCAGATTCCACCGTCTTTCGGCGACCAGCACGGAGGATTCGGTGGCTTGCGCGATCTCTGGAAAGCTTCGGACCAGATCGAGGAAAGCATGCGCGCCGTGTTCGGCGCCTTGGCCCACGACCATGGGAAGGTTTGTAAAACGCGGCGGTGCCGTCGTTTCGAGGACGGTGCCCTCACCTGCGATCAGGGCAATACGGCCGTCCTTTTGCCAGAGCGCAAACGGTTTGCGCTCCTTGATCTCAATGCGCAGCCGGTCGGGATACAGTTTAAGAACGGTCGCATCCGATATCCACGGATTATTCATCAGGCGCGCGCGGGCACGCGCCGCGTCGAGGAACAAAAGCGACGAGTGGTCGCTGATGCCGGCCAGCGTCAGGATTTCATCGCGGCCGATTTCGTGCTCGCCGGTCAGCGCGACTTCGGCGATGCGGAAGCCAGCTTTGTTGGCAGCTGCGTCGCACAGGTCTTGCAGGTTCGCGAGGATCTGCTCGCCGTGACCGCCCTTGATCGCGCCGTAGCTGACGCTTGCCAGCAGTAGCATTGCAGCGGCCGACGCGCCTGCCCCTTGCGGAATTTTCAGGTTGACGAGCCAGATGCCCCACCGGCGCGCGCCACGGAACCAACGTGGCTCATAGGACCGCGTCCACAAAGCGAATGATGCACGTCGTTTCAGCATGAGCGATTGAGCGAGGCGTCCCCGGCCTTCCATCGCGACCTACTATCCAAACGTTGTGCCCGGGAGGGGCACGCAAGCGCCGCTGTCAACGGTGTCGCCCGCACGCACGAGTCCACGGCAGCCAAGCGCGCGGTGCGCCGCCAGGGGCCTAGTCTTCGGCTTTATTGGTAAATGATTAGTAAAATTTGAACGGTTTCGGATGGTAGCCGCTAACTTTAGCGGTCCAGCGACGCATCCTCGACCATCCACTTGACCAGGTCCTCGAAGCTGGTCCCGGCATGCGCCGCAAGCTCGGGGACAAGCGAGGTTTCGGTCATGCCCGGCTGGGTGTTCACCTCGAGGCAGAACAGCCCCTTCGCGCCAAGGCTGTCGTCAAAGCGGAAGTCCGCACGTGTCACGCCACGGCAGCCGAGCGCACGGTGAGCGGCGAGCGCCAGACGTTGGACCTCGCGATAGACATCGGCCGCGATCGGCGCCGGCAACAGGTGTCGCGAGCCGCCCGGCGCGTATTTGGCCTCGTAGTCGTAGAACTTCACGGTCGGGACGATTTCGATCACGCCGAGCGCGCGGTCGCCCATCACCGCGCAGGTGAGCTCTTTCCCCGGAATGTAAGGCTCGACCAGAATCTGGTCGCCGAAAGCCCAGTCGGCGCGCGTGAGTTCCTGCGGCGGGTGCTTGTGATCCTCGCGCACGATGAAGACGCCAACACTTGAGCCCTCCGCAATCGGCTTGATCACGTAAGGTGGCGGCAGCAGGTGCCGCTTCGCCGCTTCCTTGCGCGCGGCCACCAATCCGCCCGGCACCGGCACGCCCGCGGACTCGAGCACGCTCTTCGCGATGTCTTTCTTCATCGCCAGCGCCGAGGCGAGCACGCCGGAGTGGCTGTAAGGAATTCCGAGAATCTCGAGCAGACCCTGCAATGTGCCGTCTTCGCCTGGACGGCCGTGAAGAACATTGAGAGCAACGTCCGGCTTGCGCGCGCGCAGGGCCGCCGCGACATCGCGATCAACATCGATCCGGCTCACCTGATAGCCCGATCGCTCGAGCGCATCGGCGCAGGCTTTGCCCGAGCGCAGTGAAATTTCCCGCTCGGCCGACCAGCCTCCCATCAGAACGGCCACGTGCTTCATCGTTTCAAGCCTTCACCCCGACCCGCTTGATTTCCCATTCCAACTCGACGCCGGAATGGGCCTTCACACGCTCGCGCACCGTCTCACCCAGCATTTCGATGTCAGCCGCGCTGGCGCCGCCGAGATTGATGAGAAAATTGCTGTGCAGCTCCGACACCTGCGCGCCGCCGATGGTCAACCCGCGGCAGCCGGCATCGTCGACCAACTTCCAGGCGCTGTGGCCCGGCGGATTCTTGAAGGTCGAGCCGCCGGTGCGGTTGCGCGGTTGGCTTGCTTCGCGCTTCTTTTTGATCTCCGCCATCTCGGCGGCGATCTCTTCAGGCGCTCCGGCACGGCCCTGAAAGGTCGCCGACGTGAATGTCACGTCATCGGGTACCGAGCAATGGCGGTAGGAAAAGCCCATGTCGCCGTTATTGAAAGTGCGAATGTTTCCCTGCCGGTCGACGCCGCGTGCCTCGACAAAAACGTCCTTGGTCTCGCCGCCATAGGCGCCGCCATTCATGCGCAACGCGCCGCCGATCGTTCCAGGGATGCCGCTGAGAAATGCCAATCCGGCAATACCGGCCGCCTGCGCCGCTCGCGCCAACATCACGTCCAGCATCGCCGTTCCCGCGGTGACGCGATCGCCCTCGATCTTCACGTCGTTGAAGCCGCGCCCCAGCCTGATCACCACGCCCGGCACGCCACCGTCGCGCACAATGAGATTCGAGCAGGCGCCGATGACGACCATTGGAATTTCCGGCGGCAGGTTGCGCAGGAAATATGCAAGGTCGTTTTCATCCTCCGGCATGAAAAAGGCTTGCGCAGGTCCGCCGACCCGGAACCAGGTGAACTCTCCCAACGACTGATTGGCGAGCAGCCGGCCCCGCAACTCGGGCATTTTCGCCTTCAGCTCGGGAACGATGTCGGGGAAGCTCATAGCGCCTTCAATTCCGCCGGAAGGGCATAGGCCCATTGCGTGATCGAGCCGGCGCCGAGGCAAATCACATAGTCGCCCGGCTTTGCCAGAGTCTTTATCAACGGCGCCAGTTTATCAGGTCCGTCCAACGGCATTGCCTGCTTGTGTCCGCGCGAGCGCAAGCCGGTCACAAGCGCGTCGCGGTCGGCGCCGGGGATGGGCTGCTCGCCGGCCGGATAGACCGGCGCGATGATGACAAGGTCAGCGTCGTTGAAGCAGGTGCAGAATTGCTCGAACAGATCGTGCAGCCGCGTATAACGGTGCGGCTGCATCACCGCAATCACCCGGCCCTTGGCGCTTTCGCGGGCCGCACGCAGCACGGCGGCGATCTCGACCGGATGATGGCCATAATCGTCGACGATGACCGCGCCGTTCCACTCGCCCACGCGCGTGAAGCGCCGCTTCACTCCGCCGAAGCCTGCAAGCGCCTTGCGAATGACCTCGCCCTTGATCCCCAGCGCGTGCGCGACCGCGATGGCTGCGGTCGCGTTCAAGGCATTATGGCGGCCGGGCATCGGCAGGCTAAGCTTCTCGATCTTGTGTTCGGTGTTGCCCCTCCGATCGCGGAAGAGAACCGAAAACCGGGACTCGCCGTTAAGATGGTCGAGATCGGCGAGACGGACATCCGCTTGCGGGTTCTCGCCATAAGTGAGAATGCGGCGATCCTCGAGCTTGCCGACCAGCGTCTGCACAACCGGGTGATCCGTGCACATCACCGCAAATCCGTAAAAC
Organism: Pseudomonadota bacterium; assembly: GCA_046734435.1. GTDB lineage: Bacteria > Pseudomonadota > Alphaproteobacteria > Rhizobiales > Xanthobacteraceae > Pseudolabrys. The sequence continues at coordinate 4,893 of JBKPRE010000094.1, forward strand.
GGCACATTCTCGACGAAGGCGCGAAACGCGTCCTGCACGGCATCGAATGTGCGGAAGTGGTCGAGATGCTCGGGGTCGATGTTGGTGACAACGGCGATGTCGGCGGGCAGCTTGAGAAAGGTGCCGTCCGATTCATCCGCCTCGACCACCATCCAGTCGCCGGCGCCGAGCCGCGCATTGGTGCCGTACGCATTGATGATGCCGCCGTTGATCACGGTGGGGTCGAGGCCGCCGGCGTCGAGCAGGGAGGCAACGAGCGAGGTCGTCGTCGTCTTTCCGTGCGTTCCGGCAACAGCGACGCAGCTTTTCAGCCGCATGAGTTCCGCGAGCATTTCGGCGCGCCGCACGACCGGCAGCCGCTTGGCACGCGCGGTGACAAGCTCGGGATTGTCGCGCTTGATCGCGGAGGAAACGACCACGACGTCGGCGCCATCAATATTTTCAGCCTTATGCCCGATCGCGACCTTCACGCCCTTGTCGCGCAATCGCTTGACGTTGGCGCTGTCGGCGACGTCCGAACCTGTCACGCTGTAGCCGAGATTGGCCAGGACTTCGGCAATGCCGCTCATGCCAATGCCGCCGATGCCGACGAAATGCACCGGGCCGATGTCGCGCGGCAGTTTCATGTAAATCGCCCTCAGCCTTGCGTCGGGTGCGCCAAACCCTGCGCTTCCCGTATTTGCCGCTATCTCATGCAGGACATGAAGGGCCGAAACAAGACCGGCCTGGGGCCAATACTCAAATTCCCGCCACCTTTATTACCAGGTCGGCCAGCCTTTCGGCGGCATCAGTTATGCCGCAGCTTTTGGCCGCCTGCGCCATCTTTGCAAGCCGCGCGGGGTCATTCGACAGCGCCGTGATTTCGCTGGACAGACGCTCGGCCGTGAAGTCCCGCTGCTCGATGCGGATCGCCGCGCCGGCGGCCTCAAGCACCCCGGCATTGGCGAATTGGTCCTGGTCCAGCGCGTGCGGCAGAGGGACCAGAATGGCCGGACGACCGATCGCCGAAAGTTCAGCTACGGTCGAGGCACCCGAGCGCGACACCACCAAATGCGAAGCGGCAATGCGCGCGGGAAGATCAAGAAAAAATGGGGAGACTTCGGCGGCAACGCCGAGCCGGGCGTAAGTCGCGCGCACGGCCTCGAGATCCTCGGTCCTGCATTGCTGGACAATGTTAAGGCGCATGCCAAGACCTGCATCGAGCTGCCCGACAGCCGCCGGCACGATGTCCGACATCACGCGGGCGCCCTGGCTGCCGCCGAATACCAGCAGGTTGAATTTTCCGTCCGCCGCCACGGCGTAGGGAATCTGGCCGGCCGCGATGACCTGGGGCCGCAGCGGGTTGCCGGTGAAGGTGATCTTGCTCTGCCAGTGCCGGTTGAAATTCTTGAGCGAACGGAAGCCGGTCGCGATGGCAGTCACTCGCGGCGCGAGGAATGAATTCGCGCGGCCCATGACGCCGTTCTGCTCGTGCAGTACCGTCGGTATCTTGCGCCAGCTTGCCGCAAGCAGCGGCGGGACGGTCGGATAGCCGCCGAAGCCGACCACGGCCCTGGGCGCAACGCGGCCCAGCATCAGCCACGCTTTGACGCTGCCCCAAGACAAGAGTGTCGCGGTCTTTGCCAGCGATATCGGATCTCGCCCGCGCATTGTCGCACTGGGAACAATGTGCATCGCTCGCGCCGGAAATTTGTAATGCGCCGCGCGGTGGTCGGTCGCCAGTTCAACCGCGATGCCGCGCTTGTCGAGCGCGATTGCGAGCGCCTCCGCCGGAAACAGATGGCCGCCGGTGCCGCCGGCCGCGAGCAGGACGAGCGGCGCGCCGCTCGCAGGCATCAGACCCGGCTCCCGGCCACCGCAAGATCGGTCGCGATCATTGCCGCGCGCGGTTGCTCTCGCGTCAACGCCAACAGCATGCCCATCGCATAACCGAGCGAAATCATCGAGGAGCCGCCATAGGAAATGAACGGCAATGTCATGCCCTTGGCCGGGATCAGATGCAAGTTCACCGCCATGTTGATCGCCGACTGCGTGGCGAAAAGAATCGTGAGGCCGGCTGCCGCAAACCGTGTGAACGGGTCGTCGTTTCGCATGGCGCGCAGCAGCATGCGGATGACGATGAAGGCGAACAATGCGACGATCACAAGGCAGAGCGCGATGCCGAATTCTTCCGCGGCCACTGCAAACACGAAGTCCGTATGGCTCTCCGGCAGAAGCCGTTTTACCGTCCCCTCGCCCGGCCCCTTGCCGAACCAGCCGCCGCGCATGAAGCTCTCTGTTGCGATGTCGATGTTGAAGGTGTCGCCCGACGCCGGGTCAAGAAAACGCTGAATCCGGCGCGCGACGTGCGGGACCGTGTAGTAGGCGCTGAGCAGGCCTACGCCGGCGAGCCCGGCGATACCGAAGACCCAGACCACACGCATGCCGGCCATGAAGAAGAGCGCGCTCCACACCAGTGCGATCAGCATCGTCTGGCCGAAGTCCGGCTGCAACACCAGCAACGCCACGACCGTCAGCAGCAGCATCAGGGCGAAGGTATTCGCCGGCATGTCGGGGCGCTTTGCGGATTCGCCGAACAGCCAGGCGATAATGATGACGAAGGCGGGCTTGAGGAACTCGGACGGCTGAATACTGACGCTGAACAGGACCAGCCAGCGCCGCGCGCCCTTGATCTCCGGACCGAAGAAGGGTGTCGCCGCGGCCAGGACGAGGCTCATGGCGAAGATGAGCAGTGACAGCCGGCGGGTCTGCTGGGGATTGAGAAAGGACACGCCGAGCATGACGGCGATCGACGGCAGGAGAAAGAGAATATGGCGGTTGACGAAATAGAACGGGTCAAGACCGAGCCGCCCCGCTACCGGCGGACTTGCCGCAAGCGAAAGCACGACGCCGGCCAGCATTAACGCGCCGATGGCGGCAAGCGTCAGCCGGTCGACCGTCCACCACCATTCGCCGAAAAGCGTGCGTTGCGCGCGCGAATGCATCCTTGAGTCCCCGTCCGGCTCAAGCTGACGCTTCGCGGTTTAGGAAGCATTAACAGTCGTCGTCATGCCGGGTATTGCCAGCACCGCTTCGGTAAAGGCTCTGCCGCGCACTTCGAAATTGCGGTACTGGTCGAAAGAGGCGCAGGCCGGCGACAGCAACACGACCGGCTCCTTCACCTTCGCGGCGGCGGCATCGCGGGCCGCGGCTTCAACCGCGGCGGAAAGCACCCCGCTGATCTCGTAAGGCACCTTTCCTTCCAGTGTCTGCGCGAATTCCTTCGCCGCCTCGCCGATCAGATAGGCTTTGCGGATGCGCGGGAAAAATTCGGCAAGACTTGCGATCCCGCCCGTTTTCGCCTTTCCGCCGGCAATCCAGTAGATGTCGTTGAAGCTTGCCAGCGCCTTGGCCGCTGAATCGGCATTGGTCGCCTTCGAGTCATTGACGAACAGCACGCTCCCCTTGCGGCCGACCTGCTGCATGCGGTGCGCGAGGCCGGGGAAGCTGGCGAGGCCTTTTTGAATCGCGGGCAGATCGACGCCGAGCGCGATACAGGCCGCTACCGCACAGGCGGCGTTCTGCGCGTTGTGCGCGCCACGCAGCGAGCCAATTCCCGCCAGATCCGCCACAGGCTCGGCTTTGCCGCCGGCGGCGCGCAGAATGCGGCTCTCTTGCGCGAAATATCCGTCGCGCACTGACGACTCGACGGAAACACGAACGACGTTCTTGCCCGAAAGTTGGATCCGGTCGGCCGCCGCGCTGGTATAGGCATCGTCGATATCGATGATGGCCGTGCCGTTCTTCTCGACATCGGCGGCAAGCCGCTCCTTGATCGCGGCATAGCGCTCCATCGTGCCGTGACGATCGAGATGATCTTCCGTGACATTCAGGAGAATGCCGACGGTCGGTTTAAGTGAGGGCGCAAGATCGATCTGATAGGACGAAACCTCCAGGACATAGGCGCGGCCGGTCTTGAACGGCGCGAGCGCCAGAACGGGCACGCCGATATTGCCGCCCATCTGCGCGTCAATGCCGGCGTTCTGCAACAAATGTGCCGTGAGCGCCGTCGTCGTCGACTTGCCGTTGGTGCCGGTGATCGCAACCAGCGGGCATTTCGCTCGCGACTTTACGCCTTCGCGGCAGAACAGCTCGATGTCTCCGATCACCTCGACACTGGCCTTGCGTGCCAGGTCCACGGTCCAGTGCGGTTGCGGGTGTGTCAGCGGCACACCGGGCGCCAGCACCAGCGCCGCGGTTTTCGTCCAGTCGAGATTGCGCAAGTCCTGCGTCTTTATCCCCGCCGCCTGCGCTTCGGTGATTTTTTGGGCATCATCGTCAAAGGCGATCACGTCGGCGCCACCGTCTTTCAGCGCGCGCGCCGCCAAAAGACCGGAACTACCGAGGCCGAAGAGCGCGACCTGTCGTCCGGCGAACGTCGTGACGGGAATCATCTCGTGCGGTCGTCCCGGCCGAGCGAAGCGAGGGCCGGGACCCATACTCCGCAGCCTGTCGATAGGTCAGTGGCTATGGGTCCCCGCTTTCGCGGGGACGACAAAACTTTGGTCATCTCAACTTCAATGTCGCGAGCCCTGCCAGCGCCAGCACGACCGCGACGATCCAGAAGCGGATGACGATCTGCGGCTCGGTCCAGCCAAGCTGCTCGTAGTGGTGGTGGATGGGGGCCATCTTGAATACGCGCTTGCCCGTCAACTTGTACGACACCACCTGGACGATCACCGACACGGCTTCGAGCACAAACAGTCCGCCGACGATCGCCAGCACGATCTCGTGTTTGATGGCGACTGCAACAGCGCCGAGCAACCCGCCGAGCGCGAGCGAGCCCGTGTCGCCCATGAAGATCGACGCCGGCGGCGCGTTGAACCAGAGAAAACCGAGACTGGCGCCGATCACCGCCCCGCAAAGCACGGCCAGTTCACCGGTGCCGGCCACATAGCGAATCTGCAAATATTCCGCGAATACGGCATTGCCGGCGAGGTAGGAGATCAGCCCGAAGGTTGCTGCCGCGATCATGACCGGCACGATGGCCAAACCATCGAGGCCGTCGGTGAGATTGACGGCGTTGCCCGCGCCAACGATCACAAAGCCGCCAAGCAACACGAACGCCCAGCCAAGATTGATCGCCAGATCCTTGAAGAACGGGAACACCAGCGACGTCGAAATCGCTCCGCGGCCGAGATGCATCATCGCCGTGCAGGCGAGCACCGCGATCACCGTCTCGACGAGCAATCGGCTGCGCACCGAAAACCCGGCATCGGTCTGCTTCGTGACTTTGAGATAGTCGTCGTAGAAGCCGATGATCCCGAACGAAAGCGTCACCCCAAGCACGACCCACACATAGGGACTCCGCGGGTTGGCCCAGAGCAATGTCGACACCAGCAGGCCGGACAGGATCATCAACCCGCCCATGGTCGGCGTGCCCTTCTTGGTGACGAGGTGAGACGGCGGACCGTCGCTGCGGATCGGTTGTCCCTTGCCTTGCTTGAGGCGCAGGACGTCGATGATCGGGCCACCGAACAAGAAGACAAAGACGAGCGCGGTGACGATCGCGCCGCCGGTGCGAAAGGTAATGTAGCGAAAGACGTTGAAAAACGAGATTTTGTCGGACAGCTCGGTCAGCCAATAGAACATCGGGTCGAACCCTGAGTTTCAGCCTGGCGCCCTTTCGAGCGCGGTCTGCTTGGGGAATTGCTTCTCCAATGCTTTGACGATCGGACCCATTTTCGAGCCGAGGGACCCCTTCACCATCACAGCGTCGCCGGCCCCGATGGCCTCAAGCAAAGCCGGCTCCAGTGCTGCCGCAGTCTCGGCATAGCCGCCCCGGGCACGTGAGGGAAGAGCCTCCCACAAATGGTGCATAAGCGGTCCCGAGCAAAAAACGAGGTCGATCCCCGTCTCCGCGATCACATTTGCGAGTGAACGGTGCAATTCGCCGCCTTGCGGGCCGAGCTCCAGCATGTCGCCGAGAACTGCAATGCGGCGGCCTTGCTGCCCGATCGGCGCCTCCGCCAGCAGCGCGATCGCCGCCCGCATGGATGCAGGATTGGCGTTATAGCTTTCGTCGATCAGCAGAGCGGTTCCTCCCGGAACCGTCAGCGTGCTGCGCGTGCCGCGGCCGCTCGGCGGCTTGAGATTGCCCAGCGCCAGCGCGGCAAGCGCGAGGTCGGCTCCGGCGAGCGACGCTGCCGCCAGGACGGCAAGCGAGTTGAGTGCGATGTGGCGGCCTGGCATCGCGACCTTGTAGGTCACCGGCTGACCCAGGATGCTGGCTTCCACGGTCGATGCGTCAGCCTGAAGTGAAATGCGCAACAGCCGCGCATCGGCTTGCGCATGTTCGCCGAATGAAACGATGCGCTTGATGCCGGCCGTACGGGCCGCGGCCGCAAGCTGCGCGAATTCTGCATTGTCGCGGTTGAGCACGGCTGCGCCGCCCGCCTCGACGCCAACGAATATCTCAGCCTTGGCATCGGCAATCTTCTCGAGCGTGCCGAAATACTCCAGATGCACCGCCTCGATCACTGTGATGACGGCGACGTGCGGCCGGACGAGTTTCGTCAGTGGCGTTATTTCGCCAGCATGATTCATCCCGATCTCGAACACTGCGTACTTCGCCGACGCCGGACAACGCGCAAGCGAGAGCGGAACACCCCAGTGATTGTTGTACGAGGCAGCGGATGCGTGCGTTTCACCGTCGGCTGACAGTGCGAGCCGTAGCGCTTCCTTGGTCGTGGTCTTGCCGACCGAACCGGTGACCGCGATGACCTTGCCGTGCAGCCGCTCGCGCCCGGCGCGCGCCAGCGCCCGCAAGCCGTCGAGTGCGTCGTCAACGATCAGCAGCGGGGCGCCCGCAAATCGCTGGCGCTGACTCTTCGCCACCACGACCAGACCGGCGCCGGCTTTCAGCGCGGCGTCGACGAAGTCGTGACCGTCGCGGTTGTCGCCCTGGATCGCGAAGAATGCGTCGCCCTTGTTCAGTGTGCGGCTATCGATCGAGATTCCGGAAATCCCGGCGGGCAAATTTCCGGCGCGCTCGGCCTTCATGGCTGCCGCCATCCCTTCAATCGACCAGAGCACACTCATGCCACCCTGCCCTGCAATGCAGCCACCACTGCGTCATGATCCGAAAATGGCAAGACGCGATCGCCGACGATCTGTCCCGTTTCATGGCCCTTGCCGGCGATCAGCAGGACGTCACCGCTATTGAGATCTGCGATGGCCTTGCGGATCGCTTTGGCGCGGTCGCCGATTTCGGCCGCACCCGGCGCATCGGCGAGAATGGCGGCGCGGATCGCGGCGGGGCTCTCACTGCGTGGATTGTCGTCGGTGACGATCACCTTGTCCGCCCCCTCCACGGCAACGCGGCCCATGATCGGCCGCTTGCCGCTGTCACGGTCACCGCCGGCACCGAACACCACGGTCAGCTTTCCCTTGGCGTAGGGCCGCAGACTTGCGAGCGCTTTCTTGAGCGCGTCTGGCTTGTGCGCATAGTCGATGAAGATCGGCGCGCCGTTGCGGTTGCCGACCAGCTCAAGCCGCCCCTTCGCACCGGTGAGATGGTCGAGCGCTGCGAAAGTGCGAGCTGGCTCGGCGCCGGTTGCGATAGCGAGACCCGCCGCAAGCACGGCGTTCTGAACCTGGAAGGCACCAACCAACGGCAGCTTCACTTTATATCTGCGGCCGCCGTGAGCGATATCGATGACCTGTGCGAAGCCTTCGATGCTGCCACCGGCCAGCCTGATGTCCTCGCCCTGCTCGCCGACGGTCATGATCTTCAGCCGGCGTTTGCGCGCAGCATCGACAACTTGCGCGGCATAACAATCGTCAACTCCGACGACAGCGGTACCGCCAGCCACAATCAGATCCTCAAACAGGCGCAGCTTGGCGGCGAGATAAGCTTCGATGGTCGGATGATAGTCAAGATGGTCGCGCGAAAGATTCGTGAACCCGCCGGCTGCAATGCGCACGCCGTCGAGCCGGTGCTGGTCGAGGCCGTGAGAGGAAGCTTCGAGCGCCAGATGCGTGACCCCCTCGCCCGCCAACTGGTCGAGCGTGTGGTGAAGGTCGACCGGGTCGGGTGTCGTCAACGAGCCGTACCGTTCGCCTTTCGGCGACACGATGCCGACCGTGCCGATGCTTGCCGACTGAAATCCCAACGTGCTCCAGATCTGGCGCGTGAACGCGGCGACCGACGTCTTGCCGCTGGTACCCGTGACGGCGGCAATCGTCTGCGGCTGACGCGGACAGAATTTCGCGGCGGCCAGTGCGAGTGCGCGGCGTGCGTTCTCGACCTGAACAAAAACGACATTGGGCGGTAAACCCTCCGGGCGCTGCTCGGCAGCGACCGCCGCCGCGCCGGCTGCGGCGGCCTGCTTTGCGAAATGCGCGCCATCGGCCTTCGCGCCTGCGATCGCGATAAAGAGAAACCCGGATTTGACCTTGCGGCTGTCGGCGGAGAGCCCCGCGATGTCGATCGCAGCCTGCCGCGCATCGATCGCCGCCTCCGGCAGAAGATCGCGCAGCTTCACCGCGTCTCCTTCGCGCTCACCAAAAGCAGCTGATCGGCCTTCGGCAGATCGAAGCGCGGCCGGATGTCGAGGAGCGGCGCGACGCGCTCGATGACCTTTGCGCCGACCGGGACGGCATTCCAGCCTGATGTGCTGAAGCCGTGGGTTTCGGGCAGTCCTTGCGGTTCGTCGAGCATGATGAGCAGCAGATAACGGGGCTTATCGGCCGGCAGGATGGCGGTGAAACTGGTCAAGACTTTGGTCTTCGAATACCGCCCACCGACCACTTTCTCCGACGTGCCGGTCTTTCCCCCGACATAATAGCCCATAACGTTGGCACGGGTCGCTGTGCCTTTTTCCACGTTTAGCCGCATCAGGTAGCGCATTTTCTCGGCGGTTTCGGGCTTTATGACCCGTTTGGCCAGCTGGTCCGCTTCCCCCTGGTCGCGCTTGAGAAAGGTCGGCGGAATTAATTTGCCACCATTCACCAGGGCAGAAATGCCCATGACCGCCTGCAACGGCGCAACGGAAAGGCCGTGCCCGAAAGCGATCGTGACCGTGTTGAGCTCGCCCCAGTGTTTGGGAACCAGCGGCTCGGCACTTTCCGGCAGCTCCGTGCGCAGCCGGTCCAGCTGGCCGAGTTTCCTCAGGAAGGCCTTGTGGTATTCGACCCCGAGCGAGAGCGCCATCCGCGCCGTACCGATGTTCGACGAATAGGTGAAAATCTCCGGAACGGTCAGGATGCGCCGTTGCGCGTGAAAATCATGGATCTTGAACTTGCCGTAGCGCAACGGCATGCGCGCATCGAACGACGATGATAAGGATATCCGACCGCTGTCGAGCGCCATTGCGAGCGTGAGCGCCTTGAACGTCGAGCCCATCTCGTAAACGCCGGTGGTGAGCCGGTTGAGATGATCGGGGTCATTCGCGATACGCGGATTGTTTGGGTCGAAGTCCGGCTCCGACACCATCGCGACGATCTCGCCGGTGTTCACGTCGGCGATGACACCGGCCGCGGCCTTTGCCTTGAATTTATCGCGCGCAGTGGCCAGCTCCTCGCGCAGCGCATATTGCACGCGCAAATCGACGGCTAAGTTGACCGGACGCTGCAGCTGGTCGGTTGCAAGCCCTGCCATGTGCAGCGCGGCGAGCCCCTGCCCATCAAGCCACTTCTCGATGCCGGCGATGCCCTGGTTGTCGATGTTCACATAGCCGATCTCGTGCGAAACGATCGGCCCGTTTGGATAGACGCGCTTGTTCTCGGTCAGGAAGCCGATACCCGGGATCCCCAGTCGATGAATGTCGCGCTGCTGACTGGGAGTGATCTCGCGCTTGAGCCAGACGAAACCGCGCTTCGACGACAGGCGCTCGCGCACTTCATTGACGTCGAGATCCGGCAGGACCGCGGTCAGCAATTCAACCGCCTCGTCGACGTCAATGATCTTGCGCGGCTCGGCGAACAGGGACGGTGTCTTGATGTCAGTCGCGATGATTTGGCCGTTGCGGTCGAGAATATCGGGGCGCGCCGTCGCAACCGCATCCTGCGAGACGCTGCGGCGGCCACCATGGCCCTCGCTGACCGTCGCAAACATGACCAGGCGAAACGTGATGACGGAAAATATGCCGATGAAAGCGACGATCGCCAGGCCGAGCCGCGCCTTTGACTTCACATTGCGATCGACGTCACGGCCGTAGAGCACCGCACGAAGCGCGTGCTGCCATCCGCTTTCCGGGACTTTTGCTTTTGCGTGCATCGCGTCACCGGGCTCCGGCCGGCGGCCGAATGCTGCCGGTCATTTCAGGAGCGGTCGGAGCGAGCATGGCCCCAATTGGGTCGGCGTTTGGCGCGGACGGGGCCGGACGCTCAGGCAACCGGTCCAGGGAGTCGAACTGCGTCGGTTCGATTCGCCGCAATGTCAGATGCCGGTCTGCGAGGCCCTGGATACGGCTGGGCGCATCGAGTTTCGCCCATTCCGCGCGCAAGACCGCAATGGCGTTGCGCTCGTTGCGTAATTCGCCGCGCAATTTGGCAACGCGTTCGGCCTGCAGCGTCGAGTCGAACTTGATCTTGTAGACATAGGACGCCGCCACGATCAGGGCGCCGATCACGAGAATGTTGAGGAGGCGCATCGTCTATCGCCCCTTCAGCACGGAGGATAGCGCGGGCAAATGCGGCAGCAGACCCGCCGGCACGCCGCGCCGCGCCGCCATATCGGTCCGCTCGGCGGCGCGCAACTTGGCCGACCGCGCGCGCGGGTTACGGGCAACTTCATCGTCGTCCGGCGCCAGCGGACGCTTGGTGAGAACCTGGAAGGTCGGCGCATGACGCCTCACTTCCGGTGCGTGGCGCGAGCCGCCGCGGGTATCGCCACGGTCCGCAAGAAAGGTTTTGACGATCCGGTCCTCGAGTGAGTGAAATGACACTACCACCAGCCGTCCGCCGGGCTTGAGAATCCGTTCGGCCGCCTGCAGTGCGGTTGCCAGCTCGCCGAGCTCATCGTTCAGAAAAATACGCAGGGCCTGGAACGTGCGCGTCGCCGGATGAATATCGCCGGCGCGCGGGCGAACGATAGTCGCCACGATCTGGGCAAGCTCGTGCGTCGTTGCAATTGGCGCAATGATGCGCGCGTTGACGATGGCACGGGCGATCGCGCGCGAATGCCGCTCTTCGCCCAAGGTGAAAATGATGCCGGCGAGATCCCGCTCGCTTGCCGCGTTGACCACGTCGGCCGCGGTCGCGCCTTCGCCGCTCATGCGCATGTCGAGCGGCCCGTCATGGCGGAACGAGAAGCCGCGCTCGCCGCTATCGAGTTGCATCGAGGAGACGCCAAGATCGAGCACGACGCCGTCGACCGTATCGTGCCCGGCATCGCGCGCGATGGTGTCGAGATGGGAAAAGCGGTCTTCGATCAGCGTAAGGCGGCCGCCCGCCTGTTCGACCAGGTCCGCCCCCAGCGCGATCGCGGTCTGGTCGCGGTCGACGCCGATCACCTTGCAGTCGGCGGCCGCGAGAATGGCGCGCGTATAGCCGCCGGCGCCAAAGGTGCCGTCGATGTAAACGCCACCCTTGCGGACATTGAGGAAGCCGACGGCATGGCGGCCGAGCACGGGAATGTGGAGGGCCGGTCCGCCAGCGACAGCCGAGCCGCCGCCGCCCGCCATTATTCCCGTGCTCCAGGCGCGTTGCGCGCCGCCACCTGGGAACTCAGCTGCCCTTTGAGCGCGCGCACCTTTCGGGTGGCCCCCGCGAGCTCTTTCTGGAAACGCCCGGGCTCCCAGATCTGAAACTTTTGACCGAGACCGACGAATGACACCGTGTCGGTAATTCCTGCATGACGCTTCAGGTTCTCGCTCAACACCACCCGCCCCTCTCCATCGACTTTCAATGTCTCGCTCGTTCCGTACAGCGCCAGGGCGAGCCGCTCGCGCTCTTCCGAAAACGACCCGAAGCGTCCGATCAACGCCTCGATCTCGGCTATCAACGCGCGCCCACCCGCATCGATCGCGGGACAGTCCAGCGCCGGATAACAATAGAGACCCTCGAAGCCGTCCCGGACGAGCACTGCACGAAATGCACTGGGGATCGACACGCGCCCCTTGGAGTCGAGCCGCAGCGTGAAGTTCGCCACGAAGCGGTCCATACGCCGCACCCCGTACTGACTGGACACAACCAAGGGCTGTCTTAAGAGAAGGCCTCAAGCTCACCGGGTGGCCGGATAAACGGCTCACACGGAAGGCATCCCATACTGGGAAATCGTGGGATATCATGGGATTACGTGACCGTCAACAAATCGGCCCCAATCCAACGCGAAGCACGGCGTTGTCGCAGATCGGTCCCATTAACGGCGGTTAAACTTAAAGAAACGTTGCCGAATTCGAGTTTCGTGAGACGCGCATGTGGGTCGGCCTGTTCAGCGACATTCACGCCAACCGCGAAGCGTTGGAGGCGTGCCTGAGTCATGCCCGCGGCAACGGCATCACGCGTTTCATCTTCCTCGGCGACTATGTGGGCTACGGGGCGGATCCCGGCTTTGCGGTCGACACCGTTCTGCGCGAGGTCGAAAACGGCGCCATCGCGCTGCTCGGCAACCATGACGATGCCATCGCATCGGGCACGGCGGGAATGAATGCGGTTGCGGCCGCGGCCATTGATTGGACGAGATCGCAGCTCACAGCCGCGCAATGTGATTTTCTCGCCCGGTTACCGCTGACCTTTGACGACGATAGCAGGCTGTTCGTGCACGCCAGTGCGCATGACCCTGCCGGCTGGGACTACATCACCAGCGCCGAAGATGCATCGGCCTCCTTCTCCGCGACGCGCGCGCAAGCGACGTTCTGCGGCCATGTGCATGTGCCCCAGCTTTACCGTTTACGAGCCGGTCGGCAACTCTCAGGCATCATTCCGGCACCGACGATCGAAATTCCGCTGCGCATGGAAGACAGATGGATCGCCGTGATCGGTTCGGTAGGCCAACCGCGCGACGGGAATCCGGCGGCGTGCTACGGCGCGCTCGAGACCGAACGTAATGTTCTGGTCTATGTGCGCGTTCCTTACGACATGGAAACGGCCGCCCGCAAAATTCAGCACGGCGGCCTGCCTCCAATTCTGGGCCTGCGCCTGCTTGAGGGCATGTGATCGCCAAGCTTGCTTTTTCGACTGGCCGCGGTGAATGATGCCTGGCCGTTATTTCCACGCACCGGTGTGTTTCGGCCCATGTCACTCCTGAAGTCTGTTTTTCAGCCGGATTCATTCGTTGTCGCCGATGTTGCGCCATCGCCGAATTTCGACGCGCGCAAGGACAATCGCGCGCCGAATATGATTTTGCTGCACTACACCGGAATGCAGACTGGCGAGGCCGCTTTGCAGCAGCTCACCGCAGCGCAAAGCAAGGTATCGGCACATTACGTCGTGTTCGAAGATGGCAGAATTATACAATGCGTGCTTGAAGAGTGGCGCGCGTGGCACGCAGGTGAATCGTCCTGGGCGGGCGAGACCGACATCAACTCCTGCTCGATCGGCATCGAGATCGTCAATCCGGGGCATGAGTTCGGTTATCCGGATTTTCCGCTGCGTCAGATCGCAGCCGTCATCACGTTGTGCAGGTCGATCATCACCCGGCGCGGGCCGATCAGCGCCGATCGCATCCTCGCGCATTCCGACGTCGCGCCCGCCCGCAAGCAGGATCCGGGCGAGAAATTTCCCTGGGGTCTGCTGAGTGAATCCGGCGTCGGGCATTGGGTGCGCGCCGCGCCGCTCGACCTCGAAGGTTCGGGCCTCAAGCCCGGCGACCGCGGCGACGCGGTGACGCGGTTGCAGCGCGCGCTGCGATCTTATGGCTACGGGCTCGCAGAAACCGCGAACTATGACGACGCGACGCGCGAGGTGGTGACGGCATTTCAGCGCCACTTCCGGCAGGCACGTGTCGACGGCGTCGCCGACGCATCAACGCTGCTGACATTGCGGGCGCTGATCGAAACGCGGCCGGCGCCGCTCGGGTAGTCCAGGCAAAATGCAGGCTTTTAGGAGCCTTTAAGGCTGTGGCACGGCCGGTCTTGACCTGACCGGCGCGTATCACCATTCCTATCCTGTCAGTCGGCCGGACGGCCGCCCCGCGCCAATGCCGAAAGGCGGCCGGGGAGGAAAGTCCGGGCTCCACGGACAAACGGTGCCGGATAACGTCCGGCGGGATGAGCCCTTCGGGGCCGGCCC
>JBKPRE010000095.1:0-5043 GCA_046734435.1 Pseudomonadota bacterium
CCACACGAAGCCGCCCGCCTCGCGCGTCGGATATGACTTGTGCTTGACGCGATCGAAGATGAGGCTGTTGTCCGGCTCCGACGCCATCTCGACGATGTTGCCGTCCACGTCGAATTTCCAGCCGTGATAGAGGCAGCGCAGGCCACAGTCCTCGTTGCGCGCGAACAGCAGCGACGCGCGCCGGTGCGAGCAATATTCGTCGAGAACGCCGACACGGCCCTTGCTGTCGCGAAACACCACGAGGTCCTCGCCCAGCAGGCGCACCTTCACCGGCGCGCCGTCGGGCTCGGCGACTTCCTCCGACAGGCAGGCCGCGATCCAGTGGCGGCGCATGATCTGGCCCATCGGCGCATTGCCTTCGACGCGGCACAGCAGATCGTTTTCCTCGGGGGTCATCATGGCGGCGCTTCCCTCGTGCGCGGCAGATTCCTGTCGCGTCTTCTTCCTTAGATATCTAAGATAAGACTAGTGAAAGCGCCGGACCTTGTCGATGGTTGATGCAACTCCCCTCCGTCTCGGCGTCGCCGGGCTTGGCCGCGCGTTTTCGGTGATGCTGCCGACCTTTACCCACCACCCGGCGGTGCGGCTCGTTGCCGCCGCCGACACCCGCGCGGAGGCCCGCGCGCGGTTCTCCGAAGATTTTTCCGCAAAAACCTACGACACCGTCGCGGCACTCTGCGCCGATCGGGCCGTTGACGCGATCTATGTCGCAACGCCCCATCAATTCCATCGCGAGCATGCGACGCAGGCGGCCCAGGCCGGCAAGCATTTACTGATCGAAAAGCCGATGGCGCTGACAATCAAAGATTGCACGGCCATCGTCGACACCGCTCGGCGGGCCGGCGTGCACGTGGTCGTCGGGCACAGCCACTCTTTCGATCCGCCCGTGCGGCATCTGCACAAGCTCATCGAGAGCGGCGCATTCGGCCAGGTGCGGATGATCAGTGCGCTGAACTACACCGACTATCTTTACCGCCCGCGCCGCGCCGAGGAACTCGACACATCGAAAGGCGGCGGCGCGGTCTTCAATCAGGCGGCGCATCAGGTCGACATGGCACGCTTGATCGCGGGCGCCCCAGTCCAGAGTGTGCGCGCGATGACGGGCTCGTGGGATTCAAGGAGGCCGACCGAAGGCGCTTACGCAACGCTTCTTGCATTCGCGAATGGCGCTTTCGCATCGCTGGTCTACAGCGGGTATGGCCATTTCGATTCAGACGAATTCGACGGCTGGATCGGCGAGATGGGGCAGACGAAGACGCCTTACCCCGGACAGGCGCGTCCGCGGTTCAAGACACAGGATGACGAGACGGCGCATAAGAATGCCCGCAATTATGGCGGCGCGGATTTCCGTCCGCCCGGCGAAGCGACCGCCCATCAGCACTTCGGTACTTTATTGGTGAGCTGCGACCGCGCTGACCTGCGCCCGATGCCGACCGGAGTCATGATTTATCAGAACGGATCGTGCCGGCTTGACGCTATCCCCTCGCCCGTCCTGCCGCGCGCCGAAGTCATCGACGAGCTCTACCAGGCTGTCGTGCATGGCAAGGCGCCCTTGCACGACGCGGCATGGGGAACGGCGACAGTCGCGGTCCTGCTGGCCATGCTGGAATCGGCGCGCGACGGCCGTGACGTGCGTATCAAATGAGCAAGTCCCCGCCGACCACACAGGTCATCCTGCGCCACTGGCGCGAGGCGGTGCCGGACGATCGCCTCGCGCATCTGGTCAAGGATGCGACGCGCGCGCTGGTGCGCGCGTTGCAGATGCGGCTTGGCGCGCACGGCGTGTCGTTCGGACACTGGACGTTCTTGCGGATCCTCTGGGAATCCGACGGACTGACCCAGCGCCAGCTGAGCGAACAGGCTGGCGTCATGGAGCCGACTACATTTTCGGCAGTAAAGGCGATGGAGCGCCTCGGCTACGTCGTGCGCCGCAGGCGCCCTGGCGACCGCAAGAAGGTCTATGTCTTCCTGACCTGGAAAGGGCGTAAGTTGCGCAAGGCGCTCGTGCCGCTGGCCGAGGAAGTAAACCGGATCGCCGTCCGCCACGTCCGTTCGGCTGATATTTCCCGTACCCGCAGATTATTACTTTCGATCATAGAAAACCTCGCGCGCGACGAACAAACTGCCGACATGCGGATGCCGTCGACGCGCGAATTGGGCCGCCTGAACGGTAGACGGCGTAACCGTTCACGCTAGAGAAGCGAACGCAAAGGCCTCACCCTAGTCATGCCCGCGCTTGTCGCGGGCACCCACGTCTTGTGCCGCTGCCAGAACTTAAGACGTGGATGGCCGGGACAGGCCCGGCCATGACCATGTGGCGCTTGGGTCCCGTTGCGAGTGCTCCGGGGCTTGAGCATGCCTCGCAGAGGGCTATAGTCCGGCCCGTTATCGCGAGAATAAAGAAAAGCGAAACGGGAGGATCTTCCAATGACGCGCATCTCACGGCGCCTAATCAACTCATTTGTGTCTGCAATCGCACTGGTCACCGCGACTGCCACGACTTTTGCGGCCGACTATCCCGACCGCGCCATAAAACTGATTGTTCCATGGGCGGCCGGCGGCGATACCGACCTGATCTTCCGGCCTTTGGCGCCGCTGCTGCAAAAGTATCTTGGGCAGCCGATCGTCATCGCCAATGTCGGCGGCGCGTCCGGCACCGTCGGCGAGCGCGAAGCCTCCAGCGGCGCTCCGGACGGTTACACTTTGTTTGGCGCGCACGATTTCATCCACTCCGTTTATTTCGCCGCGATGACCGATATCAAATATGACGCCGCGTTCGAACCCGTCTGCATGGTTTCGTCCACACCGTCGGTGATTACCGTCGGTGCAAAGACGCCCTGGAAGACGTTCAAGGAGCTGGTCGAGGATGCCAAGAAACGTCCCGACCAGATCGTGGTCGGCGCGTCGTTGGGGTCGACCAGCCAATATTCGATCGCGCTCGCCGGCAAGGCCGCCGGCGTCACCTTCAAATATGTGCCGTACGACGGAACGGCGAAGCGCATGAACGCGCTGCTCGGCGGTCATATCGATGTCGGCGACAGCAATCTCACGCAGAAAGGCAAGGTTGATGCCGGCCTGCTGCGGTTCCTGGCCAACATGTCGGAAAAGCGCACGACCGGGCTCGAGGATGTGCCGACCTTGAAGGAGCTTGGCTACGACGTCACCTATGCGGTCAACCGCGGCATCATGGTGCCGAAGGGGACGCCTGCGGCCGTGATTGCGAAGCTCAACGACGCCTGCGCGAAGGCAACGAAGGAGCCCGAATTTAAACAGGCGATGCTGCTGCAGGGCACCGAAGTCTACTATCTGGACCCGAAAGGATACGCTGACTACCTCAAGAAGGCCGACGTGCAGACCAAGGACATCGCCAAAGCCCTCGGCCTGCTCAAGCGCGAATGATGCTGAGCCGTGATGGAGTCTCGGGGCTCGTCTGCCTCGCCATCAGCGTCATCCTGCTGACGCAGACGTTTGGATTACCGCCGGCCGCGGTCGTTCCGATCGGGCCGGCGTTCTATCCGCGCGTGGTGCTGTCGATCCTGATGCTCCTCAGCGTCATTCTCATCGCCCTCGATTTCCGCGCGATGCGGACTGCTGCTGCTCCCGCGGCAGCCACGGCAGCAGGCCCGGCGCCGAACTACCGGCTCGTGCTGGCGACCTTCATTGAGTTCGGCCTCTACATCCTGGTGTTGCCGCCGCTCGGATTCCGGATCGCGACCTTTCTTTTCGTGCTGTCGCTGCAGGTCACGCTGGAATGGCCGCGCAGCGCCAGGCACTGGGCGCTCGCGGTCGTGATTGCAGCTGCCACCAGCATTGTCTGTTACCTGGTCTTCCAGGACTACCTGTCGGTGCTGCTGCCACGCGGCACGTGGAGCAACATGTGAACCATTACGAGCTGCTCCTCACCCACATGGGCACGGTGCTGCATCTGCAGTACCTCGTGCCGTTGCTGGTCGGCACCATCGCCGGGGTGATCGGCGGCGCGCTGCCGGGCGTCACCATCACGATGACCGTCATCGTGGTGTTGCCCTTTACCTTCGGGCTCGACCCGCTGCAGGGATTGGCCGCGATGATCGGCGTCTATGTCGGCGGCTCGGCCGGCGGCTCGATCACCGCGAGCCTGATCGGCATACCGGGAACGCCGTCGGCTGTGGCAACCACCTTCGACGGATTCCCGATGACGAAAAAGGGTGAGGCCGGCCGTTCGATCTGGGTCGGCGTCTGGTCGGCCTTTATCGGCGGCGCACTTGGCGGCCTCGCGCTGATCGAGCTGACCGGGCCGTTCGCGTCGCTCGCGCTCGAATTTGGGCCGTGGGAGTTCTTCTCGCTGTTCGTCTTCGCGCTGTCGATGGTGGCAGGCCTCGTTGGACGCTCCGTGACGAAGGGGCTTTTGTCCGGCGCGATCGGCCTTGCGGTGACCATTGTCGGCCCCGATCCGATTTTGGGCGTGCAGCGATTCACGATGGGCATCCACCAACTCGAAGGAGGCTTCGACTTCCTGCCGGTGCTGATCGGCATCTTCGCTTTCGCTCAGCTGATGCCCGACGTCGAGCAGATCCGTGCCGGCGAACAGGCACTGGTTGGCGCGAATACAAAAGTGAGCCTCAAGGTGTCGCACCTGTCCGTGTTCTGGGACATCCTCTGTCGGCCGTTCATCCTGCTCTGGTGCACCTTCATCGGCATTGTCATCGGCGTCTTGCCGGCGATCGGTGGCAGCGCCGCCAACATCATGGCCTATGACCAGGCCAAGAAATTCTCCAAGCGACCGGAGAAATTCGGCACCGGCGTTCCCGAAGGCATCATGGCGTCGGAATCCTCCAACAGCGCCAACGTGGCTGGCTCGCTGATGATGATTATGGCCTTCGGCATTCCCGGCGATGCCGTCACCGCCGTCATGATGGGCGCACTGACGATCCACGGCATCCAGCCGGGGCCGCTGTTCATCTCGCAGCAGCCGAAGATCGCCTACGGCATCTATGCCGCCTACTTATTGGCGCTACCGCTGATGGTCGCCGTGATCTGGGTCGGCTCGCGCGCCTGGATGCG
>JBKPRE010000096.1:0-25311 GCA_046734435.1 Pseudomonadota bacterium
GCCCGTGGCCGCGATGTTGAATTGCGCGAGGGCGACGGCCTGCTGATGAGTGCAAGCGAAGTGAAAGTATTCGATCGTAATACGTATGGCGGCGCGCTTTCGTTTCGTATTCCGCGATCGGTCCTGTCGACCATGGTCACCTATGTCGACGACGTTGTTATGCAGGTCGTTCCGGGTAATACAGGCGCGCTTAAACTGCTGGCAGGTTATGCAGCCCCGTTGTTCAATGATCTCGCATTGGCGACGCCGGAGTTCCGGCGAACCGCAGTCAATCATTTGCACGATCTCGTTGCGCTTTCGCTTGGCGCCGCGCGCGACGGCGTGGCGGCGGGACGCGCAATACCGGCCGCCCGCTTGCGAATGGCAAAGTCGTACATCGCAGAGAACAGCAACCGACGCGACCTTTCGGTTGGCGCGGTAGCCGCTCATCTCGGGCTCACGCCGCGCAATTTGCAGCGGCTTTTTGAGAGTGAAGGGACCACGTTTTCGGAATTTCTCCTGTCACAGCGCCTGTGCCGTGCCCACCGGATGTTGACCGAGCCGCGGCTTGCGCAAAATCCGGTTGGGACGATCGCCTATGACGCGGGTTTTGGTGACTTGTCCTATTTCAATCGTTCGTTCAAACGACGCTTTGGCGTGACACCGCGTGACGTGCGCAATGACGGCTCGAGGTTGCTCGTAGCATCGAACGGCCGCTAACGTTTTGTTTGCGTTGAATGAAGGTGTTCGCGCCCGACCCATTCGCCGTCGTGGCCAGCCAAGATTCGACCCGGCGACTGCATATATAGCTCACTCGTTCCGTGTCTTCAGTGAAAGTGGGAGTGCGCGTATGGAGTGGCTAGTCAAAGCGTCCGAGGAATATCGTTCGCAGCTGCGGCAGGGGCCGTTTTTCAAGAGCCTGGCCCGCGCGGAGCGTCCGAACGATCTGCAATGGATCCACCAGCTTATTCATCAATCGCGTGAGTTCACGCAGGCGCTGTGCCTGCGCTATTCCCTCTGTCACGACCGGCGCTGGCAACCGGTCTTTGCCGAGCATGCGCTTGAGGAGGCTGATCACCCTGACCAGCTTATCGCGTGGATGAAGGAGCACGGATTTCTCAAGAGTGCGGCGCCAGGCGCGATCGCTCCCACGCAGGAGACCGCGAATTGCACGGCGTTTTCCTGGCGCAGCGCGCTGCGCGAGCCGCATGACGTGCAGGTTGTCGGCCTCAATCTGCTCAGCGAAGGCGTTGCCTTTGACTTTTATTCCGCGGTGATCCCGGTGCTGGACAAGCTGAAAATTCTTAGCGGCCGTTACTGGAAGGTTCACACCGATGTCGACCAGCACCATATTTGACCATGGGCATGGATCTTTGCGAGCCGGTTGGCCCCGATTCCGAAAAGGGCCGGCGCTACAGCGACGTGCTGTGGCATTCAGCCTCGCTCTATCACCAGATGCTCAGTTCCTGGGTCGGCGAACATGTCGCACCGCTTCGCCGTCTGCACTAGGCAGAGGATCCGATGACCGCGCCATCGGGCTCCCGGCGTGAGATCGCCGGGAGTTTTCCCGGCTGCCCGCATTTCGTGTACGAACATTGCCGCGCGTGCCTGCGCGCAAGCATCCAAACGAAGGAGAATGCAGGCGCTCGATTCGGTTAGTGTTCGCATGCGCCTAAATATCGATCGGACGGCAAGAACTTCGGCGTTGTTGCCTGAGCCAAACCAGCGTTCATCATAAAATCGTTATTCCTGCGGGCGCATGACGCGAAGCGCCACGCAAAGCGCGATGAGGAACCTCGCTGAAACGCGGGACCTTTTAGCATGCGTCGTATCTGTCTTCTTGCTTTTGTGGCCACGGTTCTCGTGGCCGCAACCTCGGCTCACGCCTTCGAAGCCAGCTGTGATTTTCGCAAATGCATGACCATATGCCGCAGCGAATATGAGTCGGGCTGTACCGGCATGTGCGGCCGGATCATTTCGCTCTGCAGGCAGCTGGTGCTGAAGCCGGAGCGGACGCGCAGTGCGCGACATGCAAATAGCGCGCATAGACACATCAAACTTGATGCACGGGCCGGAAACTCTCTCCGCCTTATCCACTGATTGGGCGATGGGGCGGTCAGCAGACTGCACAAAAGTTGTCTCATTTTTGCATCGGCCGACAGCGAATTTCAATTTTGCGCTCTTGTCCAAACGGTCGTCGTGACGGCCCAAGTTTTTGTCATCGCCAAAACCTAGCAATCGAAGGCACCGAGCAAGGTCGTTCATCGCATATGCGGTTGGCACCGAACGCGTCAGGGGCTGTGCAATGTCGCGAAAGCGCAATTTCAATTGGCGCAACTTGTTACCAGCGGTAATGCTACTCGTGCTATCTTCGTTCGAGCGTGCACAGGCGGCATGCGCACCCGAGCCGCCGGCCGACAATGCAACGGCGACCTGTGTAGGAACAACGACCAATCAGAGCGGAACGAATGGCTACGGCACAGTCTTCCTTTCCAACAACACGATTACCGTTCAATCGGGAGCGTCCGTCACTGGAGATAACAACGGCGTAGTTTTCGTGACGGGCTCTGTCTCCAATTTCGGCAGCATTTCCGGCACCGGCAATATTGGTGCCTTTATTGTTGGCAGCGGAAGTGTCACGAACTCCGGCTCGATTTCCGGCGGCAACATCGGCGCGAGCATTACAAATGGCCTCCTGACGAACGCCAATACCGGGAATATTGCTGGTGGGACCACTGGCGTTTTTTTTCAGGACGAAGGTCTCACGAGCGACACTCCACCGAGTGTGACCAACGCCGGTGCCATCACCGGAAGTCAGTTTGGCATCCGGTTCCTGGAACAGAACCAGAGATCGGGCGGAATGGTCGCAAATAGCGGCACCATTTCCGCGACGGCAACAGAAGGAATCGGTATTTCTGCGCGCACGACCGCGACAGTCGCTAATGACGACAGTGGCGTCATTTCCGGGCAGAAATTCGGTATCGATGCCAGTACAGCGAACGTCAGCAACGCGGGCAGAATCGAGTCAATCGATGGCAGCGCCGCTACCAGCGGTGCGGCTGTCCATGCCACGATTGGCAATATCAGCAATTTGGGCCTGATTACGTCGCCAAGCTTCGGCGTACAGACGTCGGGCCTTGCTACGATAAACAATTCCGGAACGATTGAATCGACGGCGCGCATCGCGATCTTTGCCGGCTCGGCGGACATCGATAATTCCGGCACGATCCAGTCCCCTGCGGGACAAAGCGCGTTGTCGACGCCGGGCACTGCGACGGTGAAAAACTCGGGCCTTTTCGTTGGTGGATCAAATGCAATTTTCTCCAGCGGCGGCCTCGTAGAGGTCACTGGCAATACCGGCACAATTCGGGCGACCGATTCGGATGGGCGCGCTATCAACGCGACAACGGTCGCAGCCGTAACCAATTCCGCTGGTGGCGTAATTGAGGCCAATGGCCTGGATGGCAAGGCCATCCAGGCAGGCACCTTGGCCGCGGTTACCAATGCCGGATTGATTCAGGCGTTGGGAAATTCGGGCAATGCAATTAGCGGGGCGACAGTCGATGTAACCAACTCCGGCACCATAACAGCGCCTGGCAACGTCGCCGTCTCCAGCGGTACGGGCGATATGTTTATAACAAATTTTGGCGTGATAACCGGCGGCGCGGCCGCCGCGTCTGCTGCCGGGATATTGGATGTCTTCAACGCAGCTACGGGCACGCTGCAAGCAACGAGCACAACCGCGCAGAGCGCTTTCACGATTTCCGGGTTTGATGTTTTACTGAAGAACGCCGGGACAATTCAGACCAGTGGCAGCGCCAACCGGAATAATGCCGTCTTCGCCGCGAACAATGCGACAGTAGAAAATTCCGGAAACATGCTGGCTTCCGGCGCAGGCAGTGCTGGCGTTTTGAGCTTTGGAACAGCAGACATAAAAAATTCCGGGCTGATGCAGCAACAAGGCGATGGCGGAGCCGGGATCGTCGGCGGCGAAATCGCCAATGTGAATAATTCCGGTTCAATCCAAACAACGGGTCAAAATGGCATCGCCATTTTTTCCCCCGGCCTGGCGACCGGAGGGTTCGCCAGCGTGTCAAACAGCGGATCCATTTCCGCGACCGGGACGGGAGGCGCTGCAATTTCTGCTGGTATTGTTGGCGGAAACAACGGGTCCGCCGTTACAGTGAATAACCTCAGCACAGGCGTAATTTTGGCGGATGTGCAGGCCATTGCTTCGAACACCGGCTCGGCCAGTGTCGCCAATGCCGGGACAATTCAAACGGTCGCCGATGGCAGCCGCGCGATCAACACGGCGACGACGGCAACCGTTGACAACTCGGGGACGATCCAAAGCGCTGGGGCAGGTAGTGCTGCGATATTTGGCAATGGCCTGATCACGGTGACGAACAGCCGCTCAGGTAGCATATCGGCAGCTGCGTTAGGTGTTGCCTCCGCCTTGGACGAAGTAAAGGTCGAAAATGCCGGCACGATCGAGACGACAAGTATTTTTGGCGGGATTGCAATTCAGGCGGCGACCACCGCCACCGTGGACAATCTGAGCACCGGAACCATCCGGACGAGTGGAGATGGAACCGCGATAGCCGCCAAAATTGCCAATGTCATAAATGCCGGCCTGGTCACTGGCGGGTTTTTTGGGATCGATGCCGTCAGTGTCAATCTGATCAATACTGGCACGATTTCCAGCGACACCGGAATTCGTGCTTCCGGACTCAATAATGTCGGCAGCACGATCACCAATTCCGGTACGATCGCAGGCACCGGCGGCACTGCGATCAGGCTGAGTCCCGCGGCGGATACGCTGACCCTGCTGCCGGGCTCGAAGATCATCGGCGCGATCGACATGGGCGGTGGCGCCGACACCATCAACATCGTGAACAACGCTCCGATCCTCAGCAGGGTGTCGTCGTTCTTCAAGTTTTTGTCGGTGAATTCGCTCAACATCCTCAACTTCACCGGCGTCATCAACGCAAACGCTGTCACCGTTGATACCGGTGGCATGCCGGCGGTGCAGACGGGGGACAGTATCGCCACGCTTGATCCAACGGCGTTCGGTCAAGCGGATCGCGCGCTGATGAACTTCACCGGCGGGATTTCATCGCTGGTGCAGGGCCGCCTCGGCGGCACGGCGGCGAACGGTTCGGCGGTACAGGTCGTGAGCTTCGCCCCCACTGGCGCAAGCGGCCGCACCGAAGCGGCGTTCGCCGCCATTTCTGCCAAGCCTCTCGCTCGTCCGTTCACCTATGCCGATGCGTCCTACAATGTGTGGACCAGCGGCTTCGGTGGCGCGAGCACGCAGAAGGGCGACAACACCCTATTGCGCTCCGTTGCTTCAGCCGGCGCCGGCGTCATCGGGCTCGATCGTCAGGTGCGGCCGGATCTGCTGATCGGCGCCTTTGCGGGCGGCGGCGCTGGCCGTCTGTCTGTGGAATTGAACTCGCAGAGCGTCGATACCGACTATGTGACCGGCGGAGTCTACGGACGCTTTGATTGGTTTAACCACTTCCTCGATTTCACAGTGCAGGGTGGTGCGACCACCAACAAGTCGAAACGGTTGGTACTCAACAATTCGGTGCCCGCCGGCTCGGAGACCGCAACGGCGAGCTATGACGGCTGGTACATCAGCCCCGAGGTCGCCTATGGCCGGCGCTACCAGTTCGCCAATGGCTACACGTTGACGCCGGTCGGCCGCATTCGCTATCTCGCCGGCACTTTCGACGGTTACAATGAAGCGGGCTCGGCACAGAATCTGGTGGTTGGCCGCCGCACTCTGCACGATCTCGAGGAACGCGCCGAGGTCGAGCTCGCGAAGATTACGGGCATCGGGGTCGGCAGCTTCCGCACGAATGTGCATGGCGGATTCATTGCACTGCAACGGCTCGGCAATCCCACCATCAACACGGTCTTGATCGGCCAGGACCTCTCGTTCACGACGCCCGGCAAGGCGAGCACGGCCGGCGCTGTCGCCGGCGCGGGCTTCGATTTCCGTGCAACCGACCGCGTGTCGCTGTTCGGCGCCTTCGAGGCAACGTTGATGTCCGACCATACCCGGACAGCCGCCGCCAAAGCCGGCCTCAAACTGGCGTTCTGAACGTCCGCGTAAAAACGCGTCGCCGACGACTACTATTTTCGGACCTGTCCAAAATCCTGTCGCATCTGCCCAAGTATTCAATTGCGGCAGTGTCTAGCATTGAAAAATCTTCACCAGCACATTTTTGCGCGCTGGTGCGGAGCCGCCTCGGCGGTACGGCGGCGAATGTTTCGGTAATGCGGTCGTGAGCTTCGCCCCCACTAGCGCGAGCGGCTGCGCCAACGAAGCGTTCGCCGCCAATTTGTAAGAGTGAAATCTAAGCGACGCTCCGCGCCGCAATCTGCACGCGGTGCCGGCGGACGCGATCCTCGTCGACCTCGACACCAAGGCCCGGCCGGTCGAGGCTTTCGACAAAGCCCTTTCCGGTCGGCAAGGGGCTTTTCGCAATGTCTTCCGCAAGCCCGAGATGGGTCAGCGTCAGGGCCCAGCCGATATTGGGAATGACGGATGCAACGTGCAGCGCCGCCGCGCAGGCGACGCTCGATTCCCCTGTCTTGCACGAGATGTTCACGCTCATGTCGAGGCGGTCGCAGAGCTCGCTTGCCCTGGTCACCGCGCCGATGCCGCCGAGCTTGATGGCTTTGAGGCTGACGCCGCGGGCAGCCTTGCTGTCGTGGTGGCGACGGATGTCGTCGAGCGAATGAATGCCTTCGTCGGCGCCGATGGCGATGTCGGTTCCGGCGGCGACCTTCGCCATGCCCGCAAGCTCGTCCGCCGCGACCGGCTGCTCGAAGAAATCGAGGCCTGATCCTTTCACGGCGCTCACGTAAGTAAGGGCCTGCTCGACGCTATAGCCTTGGTTGGCGTCGGCGGAGATGAGCATGCCGCTTCCAAGCACCTTGCAGATCTCGCGCGTCCGCGCGGCGTCATTCTCGGGCGTGTCGATGCCGACCTTGATCTTGTAGGCGGTCACGCCGGCGCTCTTCTTGCCTGCGGCGTCGCGCAGATCTCCCTCAAGATCGCCGCCGCCGATCACGCTTAAGAGCGGGATGCGACCGCGTTTCTTTGCGCCGAGCAATGCATGCACCGGCTTTACGGCCGCGCGCCCGGTCAGATCGTACAATGCGATTTCGATCGCAGCCTTAGCGCCGTGATTGCCATACATGCGGCCGTCCATCGCCGCCAGGGCTCCGCCAATATCGGAAGGATTACGGCCGCGCAGCGCGTTGCTTAGATAATGTACCGCCGAAACGATGCTTTCCAGCGTGTCGCCCGTCATGACCGGCGCGGACGCGGCTTCACCCCAGCCGACGAGTCCATTGTCGCTTTCGATGCGCACCAGCACATTGTCAGCGCGGCGGACTTCCTCGCCCGCCATGATGACCGGCTTGCGCATCGGCAGGCTGACCGCGATCGGCTCGATGGTTTTGATCTGCACGCGGATAACCTCGGTCGTTAGAGCGCCCGCCGTCGCGTCGAACAACGGCGGGCGCAATTTATTTGTCTATGGCCGGTTCTAAAGCTTCTTCATGTCGGCCTGTTCAATGATGCCCTTGAACATGTCGATTTCCTTGGTAACGCGGGCCCAGGCGTCCTGGGCCCCCTTGGGCCTCACCTGGAATCCGCGCTTGAAAAGCATCTCTTTCATTTCAGCAGTGTTTAGAATCTTCAATATTTCGGTTTCGAGCCACTTGGTGGCCTCGGGCGGCGTTTTCGCCGGCGCCAGCATGACCGTGTCGGTTGCCAGCACGAAGTCCTTGTAGCCGGCCTCGACCATGGTCGGAACATCGGGCAAGTCGGGCCAGCGGCTTTCTCCGGTGACGGCCAGACAGCGCAACGTGCCTGCCTTGATGTGCGGGGCGGCCGGCGGCAGCGAGCCCGAGCTCAACTGCACGGTGCCGCTGAGCAGGGCCTGCAGCGCATCGCCGCCGCCCTTGAAAACGACCACTTCCAGCTTGGGAAGTTTCTCGCGCAGCTTCAGCATCTCGGCGGAAATCTGCGGAGTGGTGCCGATCGGCGGTGTCGCGCAGTTGAACTTGTCCGGGTTCGCCCGGGCGAGTGCGGCGAATTCCTGTACCGTTTTCGCCGGCAGCTCCGACTTGACCACGAATGTATTGGGCGACGTCGCCAGCTCGCACACGCCGACGAAGTCCTTGAGCGGATCATAGGGAGTCTTATGGTAGAGACTGGCGTTGACCGAATAGGCATTGGTCGCGAGCAGGAAAGTGTAGCCATCCGCCTCTGAACGCGCGGCCGCGCCCATTCCGATATTGCCGCCGGCTCCGCCGATGTTTTCGATGAAAAAGGTCTTGCCGGTCGATTGCTGAAGTGCAGCCGTGATCATGCGCCCCACCAGATCGGATGGACCGCCCGGCGTGTTCGCGACCACCACTTTTATCGGCCGCTCGGGATAGGCGGCGTAGGCCGAGCGCACGCGCAGAAACGCCGGTGCGGCAACCCCAGCCGCCAACGCGCCAGCGCCCTTGATGATGCTGCGCCGTGATGGCGCGAAGTGTGCGTCGATTTTTTTCATCGTCCTCCCCTGATCTTCGGCTGTATTTTCTGATTAGCGCCGCGAATTGCCTTAGGCTAAGCTTTTGTGAATATTGGAGCAATGGCCTCGCAGCGAGACGGCGGCGCCGACACGGGTTTTCATGATATTCAAAGGCAAGCGCGCCGATCACGCATGACAGATAAAGCCAACCGAGCGACCACCTGGCACGAGATTGTCCGCGCGAGCCTGAAAGCCAATGACGTCAAACTCGTCGTCTATGTTCCGGACCGGGTTTTCACGCCCCTGATCGAGGCGCTGCATGCCGACACGTACTTCACGACCTTCGCCGCGACGCGCGAGGAGGAAGCGCTCGGTATTATTACGGGAGCCTGGATGGGTGGCATGCGCGGTGCCGTCCTGATGCAGACCAGCGGCTTCGGCACCATTCCGAATGCGTTAGCCTCCCTGGTGGTGCCGTCGCAAATTCCCGCGATCATCTTGGTGTCCGAGCGCGGCACGCTGGGCGAATTCAATCTCGGGCAGGCGCTGGTCTGCAAAACGATGCGGCCGGTGCTCAATTCGCTCGCCGTCGAGAACGTCACCATCACGCGCCAGGACGAGCTCGCATTCACCATCGACCGCTCGATCAAGCAGGCGGTGGCGACGCAGGCGCCGGTCACCTTCATCCTCTCGCCGCTGCTCACTGGCGGCAAAGTGTTCGAGGGTTAGCCATGACCGGCAAAGCGAGCATCGGCGCTCACAATGCAAAGGTGATGAACCGCTTCGACCTGACCAAGCGGCTGGTCGGCCAGCTCAAGCGCGAAGAGGCGGTCATCGGCGGCATCGGAAACGCCAATTTCGATCTTTGGGCCAGCGGGCAGCGTCCGCAGAACTTCTACATGCTCGGCAGCATGGGGCTAACGATCCCGATCGCGCTCGGCGTCGCCATCGCGCAACCGCAGCGGCATGTGATCGCGCTCGAAGGCGACGGCTCGCTGCTCATGCAACTCGGCTGCCTCGCGACCGTCGCCGAGCGCGCGCCGAAGAACCTTACCATTGTGGTGTGGGACAACGGCGTCTATCAGATCACCGGCTCGCAGCCGACGCCGGGCGCGGCATCGGCCGACCTGGTGGCCATCGCGCGCGCCGCTGGAATTGCCCAAAGCGCCTGGGCCGCCGACGAAAGCGAATTCGATCAGCTGGTCGCGGCTGCGCTCAAGGGCGGAGGGCCGACCCTGATCGCGGCGCGCATCGATGCCAAGCCGGCGGTTGGGACCACCGACCGCGATCCGGTGCAGATTCGCGAACGGTTCATGCGCGGATTGGGCGTCAGAAGCGGTTAGCTGGTCCGGGGGGCACCATGGCGGATTTCGACGGCGTCGTTATCGGAGCCGGCCACAACGGCCTGACGCTTGCCGCATATCTTTCCCGCGCCGGCCTCCGTGTCGCCGTGCTCGAGCGCAACGGCCGGATCGGCGGCGGCTCCAGCACGGAAGAGCGCATCCTTCCCGGCTTCAAGCTCAACCTGCATGCGAATTTCTTTATGGGGATGGGCCTTTGCCCCTTGCTGAATGATCTCGAGCTTCATCGATTCGGCTTCTCTTACATCGAGCCACCGGTGCAGCAGGCGGCGGTCTTCCGAGACGGTACCGGCATCGTCGTCTACAAGGATCTCGACAAGACCTGCGCGTCGCTCGCCCGCTTTTCCAAGCAGGACGCCGAGACGTTCCGGATGCTCTGGCATACCTATTGCGAGGAGATGCGGCCGCTGCTGGTGTCGCTGCTTTACAACGCGCCGATGCCGCGCGAGCAGCTCGTCGACCGGCTCAGCGGTCCCAAGGCAAAGGAGCTGTTGTCGCACGCCCAGCACGACCTCTTCAGTGTCGTGCGCAAGCATTTCGTCGACGAGCGCATCCGCACGCTGTTCACATCTTACATGCACGTGATCACGACCGAGAACGTGCCCGGCGCCGGCATCGTGTTCCCGGCGATCTTCGCCAATATTGCGAGCTTCACGCTTCCCGCCGGCGGCGCAGTGTCGCTGCCGCTCGCGCTCGCGCGCATCGTCGAAGCCGCCGGCGGCGAGATCGTCACCGGCGCCGACGTGAAGGACATCAAGGTCGCCGGCGGCCGCGCCACCGGCGTGACGTTGGCCGATGGCCGTGCCATCAACGGCCGCAAATTCGTGGCGAGCGCCATCGATTTCCCAACCACCGTGCAGATGGCCGGCGAGGAGCTGTTCCCCGAGCCGGTGCGCGAGAAGGCAAAAACCTGGCACTGGGGTAATCACAGCCTGGTCACGCTGCATCTGGCGCTCAAGAATCCGCCGGCCTACCGCGCCGCCGCCTTCGATCCCGACGTGTCGCGCGCCTACAATATCTTCTTCGGAATGGATCACATCGAAGACGTCGCAAGCTGCTTTGACGACTGCGCGGCGAAGAAATTCCCGCGCATCCTGATGGGCAACGGCGCCTGCAACACCCAGTTCGATCCGAGTTACGCACCGGCGGGCAGGCACAGCGCGTTCTGGTGGCCGTTCGCGCCTTATTCGGTCGACGGCTCGCCGCAGGAATGGGAGCGCAACCGCGCCGGCTACACGCAGAAGGTTCTCGATTACTGGCGCGTCTACGCCTCGAACCTCGAAGGCGACAACCTTCTGGGAAGCTATCTGTTCACGCCGCTCGACGTGGAAAAACTGAACGCCAATATGCGCCAGGGCGCGGTGCGGGTCGGCGCTTATGTTCCGAACCAGCTCGGCATCAACCGGCCGCATCCCTTGATGCCCGGATCGCGCACGCCGGTGGAAGGCCTCTATCTCTGCGGTTCGTCGTCTGGCAATGGCGGTGGCATCAATGGCGCCGCCGGCTATATCGCGGCCAATGCCATTGCCGACGATTTAAAGCTCAAGCGGACGTGGAAGGCGGTTCCGGCGCCGGAATGGAAGCATTGACGTCAAACTGATGCCGCCACCACGGCGCAGGTCGTCACGATGTCATCGACGCTTGCGCCGCGCGACAGATCGCTGATCGGCTTGGCAAAACCCTGCAGAAACGGCCCAATCGCCTGCGCGCCACCCAGCCACTGCGTGAGTTTGTAGGCAATGTTGCCAGAATCGAGATCGGGAAAAATCAGCACGTTGGCCTGTCCGGCGACCGTGCTTGGCTCCTTCACTTTTTTTTCGGCAATGCCCGGCACGAGCGCTGCGTCTGCCTGGAATTCACCGTCGACCGCGAGGTCAGGGTCGCGTTTCCGGACGATGGCGAGCGCCTCGCGCACCTTGTCGACCCGCGCGTGCTGCGCGCTGCCTTTGGTGGAGAAGGACAGCATCGCGACGCGCGGCTTTTCGCCGAGAAGGATTTGCGCGCTGCGCGCCGATGCGAGCGCGATATCCGCAAGTTCGCTCGCGCCAGGGTCGGCATTGACGGCGCAATCCGCGAAAACAAGCGGCTTCGGGCCTTTGCCGAGAAAATCGGGCACGACCATCAGAAAATAGCTCGACGGCAACGCGATGCCTTGCGCCAAACCGCAGGTCATCAGTCCGGCCTCGATCACGCGCCGCGTCGGGTTGGCGCAGCCGGCGACCATGGCGTCGGCATCGCCCTGGCGCACCATCATGCCGCCGAAATAAAGCGGCTTGCCTGCAAGGCGCGTTGCCATGGCCGCCGTCATCGACTCGCGGGCTTGCGAAAGCGCTGCGCCGTAGCTTGTAAGGCGTGCATCGCTGCGCGGATCGACGATGTCGATCCCGTTCAGTGAGACTTTCTCATGGCTGGCGATTTTGCGTATGGCTTCGGCTGCGCCAAGGAGAACAGGGCGCGCAAGCTTTTCGGCCTTCAGGCGCGCAGCGGCGGCGACAATGCGTGCATCATCGCCCTCCGGCAAAACGATTTTGCGATCGCGGCGCCGTGCGTTATCAAGCAGCCGATCAAGCAAATCCATGCTTCTCACCGCGTGAGAACGATTAGTAACGAGGGCATCAATGACCGAAACGGCCGAAGCGATCAAGATTCAACGCGGCCTAAAAGGCGTCTATTTCGACCGGTCGCCCTGCACGTTCATCGACGGAAAGGCCGGCGAGCTTCGCTATCGCGGCTACTCGATCCACGACCTGGCCGAGCATTCGAGCTTTGAGGAAACCGCTTTCCTGCTGCTCAACGGTGAGCTGCCGAACAAGCAACAGCTCGCGGGTCTCGACGCCGAGCTCAAGGCGGCGCGCAAGCTGCCAGCGCCGGTGTTTGACATTATTCGCGCCATCAAGTCGGCGCATCCGATGGACGTCCTGCGCACGGCGGCTTCCGCACTGTCGGCATTTGATCCCGACACGGCGGACAATTCGCGCGAAGCGACCTTGCGCAAGGCGGTGCGGCTAACCTCAAAGGTGCCGATGATCGTTGCCGCGCATTCGCGCATCCGGGAAGGGCAGGAACCGGTCGCGCCCGACCAGGCGCTCGGTCATGCCGCCAATCTGCTCTGGATGCTGACCGGCAAGAAGCCAAGCGCCGATGCCACGCAGCTGATCGATCGCGACCTCATCCTGCATGCCGAGCACGGCTCGAATGCATCGTCGTTTGCGGCACGCGTGGTGATCGGCACGGAAGCGAACCTGCACGCCGCGATCGTTGCCGCCATTGCCGCGCTGTCGGGGCCGGCGCATGGCGGTGCTGCCGAGGACGTGATGAAGATGGCCGAGGAGATCGGCGATTCGTCGCGCGCCGCCGCTTACGTGAAGGAAAAACGCGGCGCCGGCGTGCCCATCACCGGCTTCGGGCACCGCGTCTACCGCGCGGAAGATCCGCGCGCCCGTCACATGCGCGCCGGTGTCGAGCGCCTGTCGAAGGAAATGGGCCAGCCCAAATGGTTCGAGATCCTGCAGGCGGTGGTGGCGGCGATGGCGCCCTACGCGCGTCACGGCGTGAATGTGAACGTCGATTTCTATTCCGGCGTCGTCTACCACCTGCTCGGCATCAGGCGCGATCTGTTTGTGCCGATCTTCGCCATCGGGCGCGTGCCCGGCTGGGCAGTGCAGGTGCTCGAGCAGCTCGAGAACAACATCCTGCTGCGTCCGCTCACGCTCTATAACGGGCCGGACGCGCGCGGATACGTTCCAATCGAGCGGCGCTGAGCGAAAATAAAAAATCCGCGACGACAGCGGGATTTGGAATCGAACTCCCAAATCGCGGGACAAAACGGCTCGGATTCACCGTTGCGAGCCCATGCTCATCTGTTATCGTATTGAGAACATTAGTCTCAAATAGCGAGAATTCATCGCAGCAGCCGGCAGGTATAAGCCGGAACAATGTCCCTGCCGGGCACGGCCGCGGGGCGGGACGCAACAAGCAGGCGGCCGATGGCAGGGAGGATCAAGTCCATGCGTTCGACCAGGTTTTCGACCAGACGTTCGACCTTTCGAAATTTCGCGGCGCTTGCCGCGATGGCGCTCGGCGCCACTTTCGGCGGCAACGCGCAGGCGGCCGGCTATCCCGAGCGCCCGATTGAATTGATCGTGCCATGGGGTCCGGGCGGCGGTGCCGACCAGCTCGCCCGTCTCGTCAGCAAGCTCATGGAGCCGATGCTCGGCCAGGGCATCCCGGTGGTGAACGTGCCGGGTGGCACTGGCGCGACCGGCATGGCGAAACTGCTCGCCGCGCCCGCCGACGGCTACTCGATGGCGATCTACATCGCCGACACCCATGCGTTGCTGGCCGGCAAAAGTCCGCGCTGGACGATGAACGACATCACGCCGGTGGCGGTAATGATCAAGGGCCCGTCCTTTATCTTTGTGAAGCAGGACAGCCCGTTCAAGACCTGGGAGGACTTCGCGAAAGAGGCGAAGGCCAACCCGAACAAGCTGAAGGTCGCAACGCTCGGCTTCGGCAGTGTCGACGACTTTTCCCTGACGGTATTGGATCGTGGTGGCGTCAAGGTCGTGCAGGTGCCGTTCGCCAAACCGAGCGAGCGCTACGTCTCGATTCTTGGCGGCCACGCCGACGCGCTTTATGAGCAGGCCGGCGATGTCGCGCAGTTCCTCAATGGCAAGCAGATGCGGCCGATCCTGCTGTTTGGCGAAAAGCGCCTGCCGGCCTTCAAGGACGTGCCGGCGTCCTACGAGCTCGGCTACAAGGTCGCGCTGCCGCAGTTCCGCTCGATCGTCGTGCGCGCGGGCACGCCGCCCGACATCGTGAAGAAGCTATCGGATGCGCTGCACAAGGTCTACGAGTCTCCGGAGTACAAGAAATTCCTCGAGGAGCAGTTCGCGGATCCGAACAGCTTCGAAGACGCCTCAAAGGCGCCGGCCTTTGTCGACGAGCAGCTCAATGACATGAAGAAGACGATGGTGACGAACTAGTACCCGGGTGGAGTAAAGGTGATGGACAAGGCGCTGTTCCGCTCCGTCCTGCCTTACGCGGTCGGGCTTGCGATCGCGATCGCGCTTTATCTTTATGCCGGCACCATCGTCTATTCGTCGCGGCCAGGCCAGCTTGGGCCTGAAACCTGGCCGCGGCTTGCCATCCTGTTGCTGGGCTCTTCCTGCCTGTTTGAGCTGTCACGACGCCTGATTGTCGGAAACAGGGACGCGACCGGGTTCCTGGAAGCGTTCGACCGCGAGCCTGATGCCGAGGAAAAGCAGCCCGTCTATCCGCGGCTATTGATCGGCGGCATCGTGTTGATGGCGATCTATGCCGTGCTGGTACCGGTGCTGGGCTTCATCCTAGGTACGTTCCTGTTTCTCGCTGCCTTCATGTATGTCGGCGGCTACCGGGCCCATGGCGCCATCTGGGGCACGAGCGCCGCAGTGACGATCTTCTGCGGCGTTCTTTTCCTGCGCATCGCATATGTATCGCTGCCGCGCGGCGTCCCGCCTTTCGATAAGGCCACCGACGTCTTCTTCGCGATCCCGAGTCTGTGGTGAGGCCATGATCGACATCCTCGTCCAGCTCGCCCACGGCTTTGTTTACTGCCTGACACCGCTCAACCTAGCGATGCTGTTCGTCGGCATTGTCATCGGGCTGCTGATCGGCGTGTTGCCGGGATTGACGCTGGTGATGGGCGTCGCACTGGCGCTGCCCTTCACCTACAAAATGGACGTGACGGCATCGATCGTGCTGCTCACGGCGATGTACGTCTCCGGCACCTATGGCGGCGCCTTCACGGCGATCCTGTTCCGGATTCCCGGCGAACCGATCGACGTGCCGATGCTGTGGGACGGCTACACCATGGGCCGCAAGGGCAAGCCGGCCAAGGCGCTCGGCTGGACTTTGGTCGCCGCGCTCGGCGGAGGCCTTCTGTCGGCGATCGTCATGGTGGCGCTGACCGAGCCGCTGGCGAAATTCGCGCTGCGGTTCTCCTCGCCCGAATACTTCGTGATCGTGATGTTCGGTCTACTCAGCGTCGTCGCCATCGGCAAGGGTTCGCTCGCCAACGCCTTCATCAGCATGAGCGTCGGCATTCTGATTTCGACGGTCGGCGTTGATCCGATCTACGGCGCCTACCGCTTCACCTTCGGTTCGCCGATCCTGGCCGATGGCATCGAATTTCTGGTGGTGATGGTCGGCGCCTATGGTGTCGGTGAGGTGCTCACGCGGCTCGAGACTGGCTTCGCGACCAAGCCGCTCGACAAGATCTCGAATGCGCGCACCGAGTTGCCGACGCTCAAGGAGCTCAACGACATCAAGGGCATGTTCGTCCGCTCCTCGGTAGTCGGCGATCTCATCGGGCTGTTGCCGGGCGCAGGCGCGACGATTGCGTCGTTTGTCAGCTACGGCATCGAGGCGCGCTTCGGCCGCCGCAGGAACCAGATGGGCACCGGCGTTGCGGAAGGCATCGTCGCGCCGCAGGCCGCCGCGACCGCCTCGGTCGGCGGCGCGATGGTGCATCTCCTGGCGCTCGGCATTCCCGGCAGCGGCGCCACCGCCGTGATCCTCGGTGCCTTCATGCTGCACGGCATCCAACCCGGCCCGCAGGTGCTCGTGAGCTCGGCGCCGCTCGTCTACACGGTGTTTGCCTCGCTTTTCCTCGGCCTCGCGCTGATGTGCGCGATCGGCTATTTCGCCATCCGGCCGTTGGTCAAAATTCTCGATTTCCCCGAAGCGATCGTATCAGCCTACGTGCTGATCCTCTGCTTCATCGGGGCGCTTTCGATCCGCAACAACATCACCGATCTCTGGCTGATCATCGGCTTCGGGATATTGGGATACGGTTTCGAGAGGCTGAAATTTCCCGTGGCGCCGCTCGTGCTGGGCGTCATTCTCGGCCCAATTGCGGAAGAAGCCTTCATGAACACCATGATCAGCTTCTCGAACGACTGGACCGTTTTTTTCACGCGTCCCATCTCCGGGACCATCGTCGCATTGACCATCATCGTCCTGTTGCTGCCGTTTGCGCAGCGTCTCATCAGAGGCCGTCTTGTGACGGCTTGAACCGAGGTCAGGTGACCCATGCGTACCAATCTTGGATTTGACGAAAGGACCACAGGGACAACGCCCGCGCCGCGACGCACCGTGAGCGGACCCAAGGCGCCCGCGCGGCAGGCCAAAAGTGCGCAAAAGCTCGGGGCAACCGCGCGCTCCTTTGCCATCCTCGAATATGTGGCCGGCTCGCCCACGCCAGTTGACGTGTTCGACATCATCGCCACGCTGAAACTGCCGAAAGCAACGGCCTATCGGCTGGTCGACTGGTTCGTGACGCAGGGTTATCTCGCGCGCGAGCCGGGGCGGCGCAGGCTCATCATCGGGCCCAAGCTCACCAATCTCGCCTTCGGTGCGCTGTCATCGTCGATGCGCAATGACACCCCGCATGTCGTCCTGCAGCGCCTGGTGCATACCCTCAACGAGACCTGCAACATCGGCACGCTGCTCAACGGCGAGGTGGTCTATCTCGACCGCGTTGAGGCGGATCACTGGCCGCTGCGCCTGCACTACACCACGGGTTCACGCGTGCCGCTGCATTGCAGCGCCATCGGCAAGCTCTATCTGGCGTTGGCCTCCTCGGTGCGTCGGCGTCGCCTGCTCCAGAGCCTTGAGCTGCGCCGCTTCACCGGCACGACGCTGACCGACGCGGCACAGCTCGAGGCCGAGCTGCGGCAGATCCGCAAGGAGCAGGTGTCGTTCGATCGCGAGGAATATCTTGTCGGTGTCGTCTGCATGGCGGTGCCGGTGGTCGGCAGGAACGGCGAGCTGCTCGCAGCGCTTGCCATCCAGGCGCCGGCCGCCCGCATGAACGTGCAGACGGCAAGGCGGCATCTGCCGGCGCTTCGGCAGGCCGCCGAAGAGCTTGCCGGAATTTTTCAGGACAGGCCGTGAGTTGCGGCTGAAGAAGGATTTATACCAATGAAGATGACGACGGAAGAAGCTTTTGTGAAAGTCTTGCAGATGCACGGCATCGAGCATGCGTTCGGCATCATCGGCTCGGCATTCATGCCGATCTCCGATCTTTTCCCGAAAGCGGGAATTACATTTTGGGACGTCGCGCACGAGTGCAACGGCGGCTACATGTGCGACGGCTATACGCGCACGACCGGCAAGATCGCGATGTGCATCGCGCAGAATGGCCCGGGCATCACCAATTTCGTGACCGCCATCAAGACCGCCTACTGGAATCACACCCCGATGCTTCTGATCACGCCGCAGGCGGCGAACAGGACTATCGGGCAAGGCGGGTTCCAGGAAGTCGAGCAGATGGCGCTGTTCCACGACATGGTCTGCTACCAGGAAGAGGTGCGCGATCCCTCGCGCATTGCGGAGGTGCTCAACCGGGTCATCACCAAGGCGAAGCGCCTTTCGGCGCCGGCGCAGATCAACGTGCCGCGCGATTACTGGACGCAGGTGATCGACGTCAATCTGCCGGCGATCGTTGATTTCGAGCGCCCGGCCGGCGGCGCGCAGGCGATCGCGCAGGCGGCCAAGCTTTTGTCGGAGGCGAAATTCCCCGTCATCCTCTCCGGCGCGGGCGTCGTGCTCGGCAACGCCATTCCTGAATGCGCCGTGCTCGCCGAGAGGCTCGATGCGCCCGTGTGCAACAACTACCAGCACAATGACAGCTTCCCGGGCGGTCACCCGCTGGCGGTCGGACCGCTCGGTTACAACGGATCGAAGGCGGCGATGGAACTGATCGCCAAGGCCGACGTAGTGCTGGCGCTCGGCACCCGGCTCAACCCGTTTTCCACGCTGCCGGGCTACGGCATCGACTACTGGCCGAAGACGGCCAAGATCATCCAGGTCGATATCAACCCCGACCGCATCGGGCTCACCAAGCCGGTGACCGTCGGCATCTGCGGCGACGCCAAGCTTGTTGCGCAGAGCCTGCTCAAGCAGCTGTCCCCGTCAGCCGGCAACGCCGGCCGCGAGGAGCGTAAGTCACTGATCCATCAAACAAAATCACGCTGGCTACAGACGCTTTCGAGTATGGACCACGAAGACGATGATCCGGGCACGACCTGGAACGCAGATGCGCGCAAACGGGAGCCCGACCGCATGTCGGCACGGCAGGCGTGGCGCGCCATCCAGGCCGGGCTGCCGAAGAACGCCATCATCTCGAGCGACATCGGCAATAACTGCGCCATCGGCAACGCCTACCCGACGTTCGACGAGGGACGGAAGTACCTCGCGCCCGGACTGTTCGGGCCCTGCGGCTACGGCTTTCCCGCGATCATCGGCGCCAAGATCGGCAATCCGGATATTCCCGTCGTCGGTTTTGCCGGTGACGGCGCTTTCGGAATCTCGATGAGCGAGATGAGCTCGATCGGGCGCGAGGAATATCCCGGTATCACGATGGTGATTTTCCGTAACTATCAATGGGGCGCGGAAAAGCGCAATTCGATCCTCTGGTTTGACAACAATTTCGTCGGAACCGAGCTCGATCCGCATCTCAGCTATGCAAAGGTCGCGGAAGGTTGCGGACTGAAAGGCGTGACAGTAAAGACGCAGGCCGAGCTGACCGAGGCGCTGCGTGCGTCCTGCGAAGCCCAGAAGAAGCGCGTGACGACATTCATCGAGGTGATCCTCAACCAGGAGCTCGGTGAGCCTTTCCGCCGCGACGCGATGAAGAAGCCGACAGTGGTGGCCGGTATCCGCCGCGAGGACATGCGTCCGCAGCAAGTCGCCTGATGGAGCAGAAGAGATGACTGTCGCAGTGAAACCGGCGGCCGATCCGAAGACGCTCGGCGGGGTCGACGATCTCGTGCGCCGCGCGCGCGCCGCGATGGCGGCGTTTGCGGATGCCGACCAGGCGCGTGTCGACGAGGCGGTCACGGCCCTTGCATGGTCTCTATACAATCCTGCGCACGCCAGAGAGCTGGCCGAGCTCGCCGTGAAGGACACGCAGCTCGGCAACGTTCCCGACAAGATCACCAAGAAGCAACGCAAGACTTTCGGAACGCTGCGCGACCTTCTACGGGTGAAATCGGTCGGCATCATCGAGGAAGACAAGGCACGCGGCATCGTCAAATACGCAAAGCCGGTCGGCGTCGTCTGCGCGATCACGCCCTCGACCAATCCGGGTGCGACCCCCGTCAACAAGGCGATGATGGCGATCAAGGGCCGCAATGCCATCATCATTGCGGCATCGCCCGCGGGCCTGAAGACGACGACGAAGACCGTCGATTATATGCGCGCGGAGCTGAAGAAGATCGGCGCGCCTGAAGATCTGGTGCAGATTTTGCCGGCTCCCGCCTCAAAAGACATGACGCAGGCGCTGATGCAGGCCACCGACCTCGTGGTCGCAACGGGCTCGCAGGACAATGTGCGCCGCGCATATTCGAGCGGGACGCCGGCGATCGGCGTCGGTACCGGCAACGTGCCGGTGATCGTGGACGAAACCGCGGACCTCGACGATGCGGCGCGGAAAATCTGTGCCTCGAAGATTTTCGACAATTCGACGTCCTGCTCGTCGGAAAATTCGGTGATCATCGTCGACGCCGTGTACGACAAGGCGATCGCCGCGCTCGAGCGCGCTGGCGGCTACATGGCTTCCGGTGCCGAGAAGGCGAAGATCCAGGCAGCGCTCTGGCCGGACGGCAAGCTGAGCCGGACGCTGATCGCGCGCGATGCTGACGTGCTCGCCCGCGGCTGCGGTCTGCCTGTGGCGGCAGAGAGCAAGAAGTTCTTCATGGTCGAGGAAACGGGCGTCGGACGCGGCTTTCCGTTCTCCGGCGAGAAACTCGCGCTGGTGCTCACAGTCTATCGCGCCAGGGATTTCGACGCCGCGGTCGTGCGCGCCAATGAGATCCTCGCGCACCAGGGGCGCGGCCATTCGGTCGGCCTGCACACCAAGGATATGGGGCGTGCCCGCGCGCTGGCCGAGCGTTCGGACGTCGCGCGGGTGCTGATCAACCAGGCGCACACCTTCGGCAATGGCGGCGGCTTCGACAACGGCCTCAACTTCACGCTCAGCATGGGCTGCGGCACCTGGGGCGGAAATTCGATCACCGACAATCTCAATTACATGAACTTTCTCAACATCACCCATCTCGTCACCACCATTCTGGAAGACAAGCCGAGCGAGGACGAGTTGTTCGGTACGTACTGGAAGAAATACGGAAAATAGGGAGATGTCGTCCCGGGCGAGCGCGCAAGCGCGAGGCCCGGGACCCATACGCCGCAGCCTCTCGAATGGTGACGGAGTATGGATCCCCGCTTCCGTGGGGACGACGAGCGCAAGGTTCGGATAGCGGGAATGAATTTCGAGGAACATGCCGCAAAATCGCTGGTTTTGACGCCTGCCGGCATTCCGGTGCCGCGCGGCACCCTCTGCATCAGCGCGGCAGAAGCGGCGATGGCGGCCGCGAATATAGGACCTTGCGTCGTCAAGGCGCAGGTTCCGGCGGGCAAGCGCGGCAAGGCCGGTGGAATCAAGCTCGCCGCCGGACCCGACGATGCGAAGCAGGCGGCGAGCCAAATTCTTGGGATGCGCATCGGCGAATACACGGTCGAGCGTCTGCTGATCGAGGAGCAGGCCGAAATTGCGCGCGAGTTCTATGCCGCCGTTCTGCATGATGTCGCCGCGCGCAAGCCGCTGATCCTCTTCTCCACGGAAGGCGGCATGGACATCGAGGAAATCGCCGCGGCAAAGCCATCGGCGATCCGGCGTCTCCTGGTTGACATCGATGGCAGGCCGTCGGCCGCCGATATTGCGGCCATGCTCAAGGGCCTTCATCTCGGCGAGGCGGAAGAGCAGATCGGGCGCATCCTTGATCGCATGTATGCCGCCTTCCGCGCGCGCGATGCCGAGCTTCTCGAGATCAATCCGCTGGCCTTGCTTGAAGACGGCCGCGTTGTCGCGCTCGACTGCAAGTTCGTGCTCGACGATGCCGCGGTCTATCGCCAGCCGGATATCGCGAAGGCGGGCGCCGCCGCCGCAATGACGGCGCTGGAAAAGCGCGGCGCCGGGGCGGGCCTCAAGCTGATCCAGCTCGACGGCAATGTCGGCGTGCTCGCCAACGGCGCCGGCCTCACCATGACGACCATGGACGTCATCCGTCATTACGGCGGCAAACCCGCGAACTTTCTGGAGATCGGCGGCGAGGCCTATACGAAATCCGAAATCGCGCTCGATCTGGTGCTGTCCAATCCGGGCGTGAAGAGCCTTGTCATTAATTTCTGCGGCGCCTTCGCGCGCACCGATGTGATGGCCGATGGCGTTGTGAAGGCCTGGCATAAGCTGCAGCCCAAAGTGCCCGTGTTCTTTTCGATTCACGGCACCGGCGAAGAGGAGGCCGTGAAGCTCGTGCACGACGAGCTCGGCATCGAGCCCTACGACGTCATGGAAGACGCCATCCAGGCGGCGGTGAAGGCGGCACAATGATCGTCCGCAAAAACGACCGCGTCGTCGTGCTGGGCATCACCGGCAAGCAGGGCACCTTCTGGACCGAGAAGATGATCGCCTACGGCACCCGTGTCGTCGCCGGCGTCAATCCAAAGCGCGCGGGCGAGACCCATGTCGGCGTGCCGATTTTCGCGGATACCGCCGAGGCGGTCGCGAAAACCGGCGGCGACGTCGCCGTGATGTTCATTCCGCCTCCGATGGCGAAGGAGGCGGCGGTGTCCGCCGCGCAGGCCGGCATCAAGCTGCTGGTCGTGCTGACCGAGCACATTCCGGCCCAGGACGTGATGGCGATGCACGCGGCCGCTGCGAAACACGGCACCCGCATCGTCGGCCCGAATACTGCGGGCCTCGTCACGCCCGGCGAAAGCTTCGTCGGCATCATGCCGGCCTTCGTGCCGAGCGTGTTCAGGGCAGGGCGGGTTGGCGTGATTTCGCGCAGCGGCAGCCTGGGCACGCTGGTCTGTCTCAATCTCACGCGCGCCGGCATCGGCCAGAGCGCCTTCATCGGCATTGGCGGCGATCCGATGCTCGGAACCACCACCCGCGATGCGCTCGAAGTGCTGGATAAAGACAGCCGCACCGATGCCATCGTGATCGTCGGCGAAATCGGCGGCGCGATGGAAGAGGATGCCGCGATCTACGCAAAAACGATGAGCAAGCCGAGGGTTGCCTTCATCGCTGGCGCCGCCGCTCCGCCGGGCAAGAAAATGGGCCATGCCGGCGCGATCGTGACTGGCAATGCCGGCAGCTACGCTTCCAAGCGCAAGGCGCTCGAAGCAGGAGGCGCCACCGTCGTTGATACCCCCTCGCAAATCGCCGCCGCCGTTGCGGCAGGTCTTCAATCCGTCCGTCCAAAAGTCGCCATAAGCCAATAAGGAATCCGTGTGAGCGCAGAAAATTTGCAAGCCTGGCGGCCCTCAATGGCCCTGGCGGCGACCCTTGCGCCCGGCATTTTCCTGTCGGCCCTGGTGGCGGCCATCGGCTACATCGCCGCGCCTTTCGTCGCCAAGGCCGCTCCCATCCCCAACATGGTGATCGCGCTCGT
Source organism: Pseudomonadota bacterium (assembly GCA_046734435.1). Lineage (GTDB taxonomy): Bacteria > Pseudomonadota > Alphaproteobacteria > Rhizobiales > Xanthobacteraceae > Pseudolabrys. The sequence goes on from JBKPRE010000096.1 coordinate 23,386, forward strand.
CGTCGGCATTGCGCTCAATCCGCTGGCGGCGCGGCCGGCGGTGCAGCCAGGCATGAATTTCTGCGTGAAGACGCTGTTGCGCTGGGCGGTCGCGCTGCTCGGACTGCGCGTGGGGCTGGGCGAGATCGCGGCACTCGGCCTGCAAACCGCCCTTCTGATCGTCATAGCGATGGCGGCGACGGTAGTGTCAGGGTTTGCATTCGCGCACTGGTATGGCCGCAGCGCCGGCTTCGGCGCACTGGTCGGTGTCGGCACGGCGGTGTGTGGGGCCTCAGCGACGCTTGCGACATCGACGGTCGTGCCCGAGTACAAGGGCAAGCAGGCCGACATTGCCTTCGTCGTCGTGGCAGTGAACGCGCTCGCCACGCTTGCGATGCTGGTCTACCCGCCGCTCTGCATCGTGCTCGGCTTTGACGCCCAGACGACGGGCGTGATGCTGGGCGGCACGATTCACGACGTCGCCCAGGTCGTCGGGGCCGGTTATGCCGTGTCGGAGCCGGTCGGCAACACGGCGGTCATTGTGAAGCTGTTTCGCGTGTTTTTGCTGCTGCCGGTGGTACTCAGCGTGGGCTGGTATTTCACGCGCATGGGCATTCGGCACGGCGAGGCGCGCGTGCCGATGCCGGTCTTCGCCATCGTCTTCCTGTTACTGTGCGTCCTGAACAGCGCGATGCCATTGGCTCCATCCTGGATGCCTGTGTATGCGCCGGCGAAAAGCCTGCTGGTCGAAATCTCGACCTGGGGCCTGCTGCTTGCCATCGGCGCGCTCGGGCTCGGGACGTCGGTCAAGACGATCATCGGCCTCGGCTGGCGGCACATCACCACCGTGCTCGGCGCCACGACAGTCATCTTTGCGGTGGTCACCGGCGGGTTGATGCTGATGCGGTTTGTGTGACGCGCGTTGTCCGCTTTACTGCAAAGAACACACGTGCGCGGTTTGGAGGATTTTATCCATGAAATTCGAAGGCGGGTGCTACTGCGGTAAAATTCGCTACCTGGCAGAAGGCGAACCCCGACTCAAGGCACAATGCCATTGCCGCGAATGCCAGTACATCAGCGGCGGCGCGCCGAACATGTTCATGCTCATGGCGCCGCAAGGTTTTCGTTACACGAGCGGCGAACCGCGCAAATTCTCGCGCTCCGATCTCGAAAGCCCGGTGACGCGTGAGTTTTGTGGCGATTGCGGGACCCATCTGACAACACGCCGACCAGGTCTGCCGCTGGTCATCCTGAAGGTCGGCACGCTCGATAATCCGGGTCTGTTTGGCACACCTCAGATGGCGATCCATGCGGCCGACAAACAGCCCTTCCATGTCATTCCGGAGGGCCTCCAGACATTCGAGCATCTGCCCCCGCGCTAACGCGAATTTTCCGGCGGACCCATCACATCGAAGTACCGACGATCACAGTCAAAGCAATTTGTCAGTTACGCACGCCTTGAGGGCGTGGGGCACCAGGGCTTCAGGAACTTCTATGGTTTGGTCGCGTCCATTCGTTGTGCGTGTGATCCGATAACGGTGCATGTCGCGCTCGTTTCCCACGTCCTGCGAGGGCGGTTTCTGGAACGAGGTCTCGACCCAGGCCTGATCGGCAGGGGAGAGCGCCGAGATCGCAGTCTCGCCGCTGCTCTTCAGTTTCGAACCGGGCAATCCGTAACCGGCCAATCCGCCGATCTTCTCAATTTTGACCGTGCCCATTGCCTTTCCTTATCCAGCCTCAAGCTCCATGGGCGGCGAGCTACAGCCCGACCTTTTTCCATCCGGCGTCGACTGCACGGGCAAGAGCAGCGTCGTCAGGATAGAGCTCAGCCGCGACAGCGCGGGTACGGTCTGCAAACGCCGTCATTTTCAGGTTGGGTGCAGGACCGAAGCCCGTCATTGACCTATACCATACCTGTCCAACCTGCTCCCAACTGTTGCCGCCGAC
>JBKPRE010000097.1:0-6201 GCA_046734435.1 Pseudomonadota bacterium
TGGCGGCGGCCTTGCGCTGCCGACGGCCTTCGGCACTTTCCATGTTCCGAATATTTCATCGGATATCAGAGACGGCATCGGCCGCTGGAGCGAGGCCCAGTTCATCGCCGCCATGCGGCATGGCGTGTCGCCGTCAGGGCAGCATCTGTATCCGGCCTTTCCCTACACGTCGTATCAAGCAATGCGCACCGAAGACCTGCGCGATCTCTTCGCCTATCTCAAAACCTTGCCGGCTGTTTCCGGCGCCGCGCCCGACCACGCTCTGAAATTTCCCTTCAGCATCCGCCGCACCGTCGGCTTGTGGAAGCTGCTGTTTCTCGACGATGCGCCGTTCAAGCCCGACGCCTCGCAATCCGCGCAGTGGAACAGAGGCGCCTATCTGGTGAACGCACCAGGCCATTGCGCCGAATGTCATTCGCCGCGCAATCTTCTCGGCGCGATTATCGCCAGCCGGCGCTTCACCGGTGGTCAGAGCCCGACCGGGCAGGGCGGCGTGCCTGACCTCACGCAAGGCAAGCTGCACGACTGGAAGGTCCAGGATTTCGTCGAGGTGCTCGACAGCGGCATGACGCCGGATTCCGATCGCGTCGGCGGCGCGATGGTCGAGGTCGTCGCCAACACGCGGCAGCTTGGCGCGGCCGATCGCGAGGCCATGGCGGTTTATCTCAAGTCGTTGCGCGCGCCGAAGTAACGCAGCTTGGCTTTAGCGAATCGTATCGGATTGAAGCCGCAGGCCAACGGCCAGAAGCGCCGCAGTGACCAAGGCAAGTGCGATCCCGGCAACGCAAGACACCCATCCCAACCGGTCAAAGATCTGGCCGAGTACGGCCGTGCCGATCAGTCCGCCGAGAAAGTAGCAGCCGAGATAGATACCGCTCGCCGACCCGCGATCGGCCGTCGCCGCGCGACCGACAAAGCCAGTGGCGGCCGCCTGCGCGAAAAAGGTCCCGACGCCCACAAGCATCAATCCAATGACAACCGATACTAGGTTGGGCTGCAGCAGCAGCGGCAACCCAAGGCCGGCCAATGCAAGGGCGGTCCAAAAGGTCGGCCGCGTGCCGCATCGCCGGACCGCCGCGCCGGCGAACGGTGTGGTCACGATCGACGGCAAAAACACGAAGTAGACAAGGCCAAGCTCCGTCCGCCCGAGCGAAATTGGTTCTCGCACAAGAACGAAATTCACATAAGTAAAGGTGCCGATGAAGGCGAACAGGATGCAAAATCCGATGCCGAAGCTCGCCAGCAGAGGTGGATTGCGCAGGTGCTTCGACCAGATTTCAAGCGGGGTGGAAGACGTTTCTCCCGCGGGGATGATGGGCATCGTCGTGCGGACGGTGAAATAGACCAATATTGCTCCGGCAAGATTGAGCGCGGAAAAGAAATAGAAGTTGGCCGCCAATCCGAAGTGATCGGCGACGCCGGCAGAGATCAGCCGACCGACCAGATTGCTTGCGACATTGCCGGTGATGTACGCGGCAAATGCGCCGCCTGCATCCATCGCGCTGCATTCCTCGCCCAGATAGGCCAGCGTCAGGGTGAATGCCGATGCCATGCAAAGGCCTTGCGTGATCCGAAGCACCATGAATGTCGTGATGTCAGGTGCGACCGCAAGCAGTGCGGTGGGAATCGCGAGCACACAAAGGCTGATGAGAATGCCCATGCGCCGGTCAATCCGCCGGCTGAAGAAAGCCACGGTGAGGCCTGCGACCGCCATTCCCATCGTGCTCGCATTCACCGCGAAGCTCATTGCAGCAGGCATGACCTGGTACGCCTGTGCCAGGGAGGGCAGGATGGCCTGGGTCGCGAAGAGATCGACGACGGTCAGGAAGGCAATCAAGCCGATGACGATGGTCCGGCGCACGACGCGCGCGGTGTCGCCATGCGTGCTCATGGGGAGCATGTCCGCTGCGGGTGACATATGAGACATCGGCGGGCTCCTATTGCAGGTCCCTGAGATTGCCGACCATGACCGGAATGTACTCGGACACAGTCGGATGGATGTGAACTGCTTTCTGCAAGACGGTGTAAGGCGCGTTTGCGTACATCAGGTCGAGGATCGAATGGACGATCTCATCTCCCGAAAGACCTAGGAAAGAGGCACCGAGAATTTGCTTGCTGGCCTTGTCGACCAGAATCTTCATGAACCCGAGCGTTTCACCCTTTTCGTAAGCGCGGCCGACTCTTTTCATTTCGATAGTGCCGACCATCGCGGCGTAGCCGGCCTGGCGAACCTCCGCTTCGGTCATGCCGACCCGGCCGAGCGGCGGATCCGTGTAGAGTGCGTAAGCAGGTATACGGTCTGAGAGCCGCCGCTGCTGACCGTCAAGAATGTTGCCTGCGACGATTTCGAAGTCGTTGTACGATGTGTGCGTGAAGGCGCCCCGGCCGTTGCAGTCCCCTAAAGCCCAGACCCCGGGCACGTCGGTTCGCAGCTGGTCGTCGACCTTGATGAAGCCCCGCTCGTCCACTGAGATGCCGGCAGTTTCCAGCCCGAGATCGTCGGTGTTGGGCCGCCGGCCGATCGCCAGGAGCAGATGCGATCCAGTGACTCGCGAGGTCGTTCCTTCGCCTACAACCTCAACCGCAATGTCATTCCCGCTGCGCGCTATGCCCGCAACGCTGCTGTTGACGTAGGTCTTGATCCCTTCGCCACGCAGGATGTCGGCGACCGCCGCCGAAACGTCCTCGTCTTCGCGAGCGATCAGGCGCGGCGCGAGTTCGATGACGGATACCTCGCTTCCGAAGCGCCTGTAGATCTGTGCAAACTCCAGGCCGATATAGCTGCCACCCAGGATGATCAGGTGCGGCGGCAGAAAGTCGACCTCCATCATCGAGCTGTTTGTGAGGTAGCCAACCTTATCGAGTCCGGGAACGGGCGGTGCCAGCGCTCGTCCACCGACGTTGACGAAAATCCACGGCGCCTCCAGCTCCTGATCTCCGACCTTGAGCGAATGCGGGCCGGAAAATCGGGCGTGGCCTTCGTAGACCGTGCAGCCCTTGAGGCCTTTCAGCGACTGCTCGACCCTGGTCCGTGAGAGGCCTGAGACGTGATCCTTTCGCGCCTTCACCGCCTTCATATCGACGGTGATGTCGCAGGGGATTTTCACACCAAAGTCGGAGGCCCGACGCGCCATGTGTGCGGCATAGGCACTCGCCACCAGCGTTTTTGTCGGAATGCAGCCGGTATTGACGCAGGTTCCGCCAAAATACTTGCGCTCGACAACCGCGACCGTCTTCCCGGCGCCGGCAAGCCGATGCGCGAGCGCCGGCCCTGCCTGACCGGTTCCAATGATGATTGCGTCGTAGCGTTGCATGTCACCGCTCGTTTGTTTTCGGTCTAGTACCGGCCCGTCGGTTATTCCGCGGCCTCCATCATTTCCGGCCTCGGCTCGTGAAGGATCACGCCTTCGAGCGGGTCGAATTCGCGTTCCCAGGGTGCCTGTTCGAGCGCCCGCATGGTGTTTGTGTAGCCGGCTTCCCAACGCATGCTGATGCTGGTCGGGCTGAAGTCGACGTCCTTGGTATGATTTTCATTCTCGAGTTGCGGGGCCAGCAAGCGCACGACGTGCATCGTCGTGTGACAGCCAAATGCAGCAAGGACCCGTGCTTCTTCCGTCCGGCGAACCTCGTCCGGCAGCATCTTGGCGAGATCGCGAATGATGTGCCGCATCTTGTGCATTTGGCGCTGGCGGGCAATGTGACTTGCAACCCGGCTCGAGTACTGGATGTCCTTGTGCCGGTTGAGAACCTCCCAGATCGTGCCGGGCTCATCGCCCATCGGGTTCCAGAGGTGAACCGCGAAAATCAGCGAATTCCTGCGCGGGTTGTCGTCGAAGATCACTTCGGTCGGCGTGTTCGAAAGGATGCCGCCATCCCAATAGAGTTCGCCGTCGATCCGCACCGCGGGAAATGCGGGCGGCAACGCACCCGATGCCATGATGTGCTTGACGCCAATCTCGCCGTCGCGGCTGTCGAAATATTTCATCTCGCTCGTGCGAACGTGCGCCGCACCGACCGTGAGTCGCGGGGTGCACTTGTTCACCAGATCGAAATCAACGAGTTCCAGCAGCGTCTTTTCGAGCGGCGCGGTGGAGTAGAAACCGGCTGCATCACGTCCAAGCGGAACATGCGTCCCGAGAAATGCCCCGGGATTGGCCTCAAAGAAATCAGGAATGCCACGGAGAATTGTCTTCCAGTAAGAGAGGACATCGGGCAGTCCGGTCCATGCGGGCGCGTTGAACGGAGGCCGATACGCCATCCTTGTCCAGAATTCCTTCAGCCCTTCGAGCCGGTTCTCGCGCGTGTTTCCGGCGATCAGACTTGCATTGATCGCACCGATCGACGTGCCGACGATCCAGTCGGGGTCAACCCCGTGTTCGTGCAGTGCGTGATAGACGCCGGCCTGGTAGGCGCCGAGCGCGCCACCGCCCTGCAGAACCAGAACGGTCTGTCGATCTTTCTGTGGTTGCGTTTCAGCAAGCCGCGCCACACGCGTCGATGAATTCTTGTCCACGTTTCCCTCCCAAAGTAACGTTTCGAGCAAAGAGGCTTCTCTGTCTCAATGCGCGGTCCAGCCACCGTCGACCGGCAAAGCCGTTCCGGTGATTGACGCAGCTGCATCGCTCGCAAGAAAGACCGAAAGAGCGCCGAGCTCTTCAACCGTGGCGAAGCGCTTGTTGGGTTGCTGGGCAAGCAGCACGTCGCGAATGACCTTTTCTCGCGGGATGCCGTACGATTTTGCCTGTCCATCGATCTGCGCCTCGACCAGCGGCGTGTAGACATAGCCCGGGCAGATGGCGTTGCAGGTGATGTTGGATTCGGCGGTTTCCAACGCGATGACCTTGGTGAGGCCGACGATGCCGTGCTTTGCCGCTACATAAGCGGACTTGAATGGCGATGCGACGAGTCCGTGGGCCGACGCGATGTTGATGATGCGGCCAAACTTGTTGCCGCGCATCGAGGGCAGGACGGCCCGCGTGGTGTGGAACGCCGACGACAGGTTGATCGCGAGTATTGCGTCCCACTTCTCGGACGGAAACTGCTCCAGAGGTGCGACATGCTGGATGCCTGCATTGTTCACCAGGACGTCGATGCGGCCGAAGGTGTCCAGCGCCGCTGCAATCATGCCGGCGATCGGCGCGGCCTTCGACATGTCCGCCGGCGAGAAGCTGGCCCGCACGCCGAACTCGGAAATGATCTTGGCCTGAGTCTCGGCGATGTCCTCGGGCTTGCCGAAGCCGTTGAGCACGATCGCGGAGCCCGCCGCCGCGAGCGCGCGGGCGATTCCAAGCCCTATGCCGCTGGTCGACCCGGTCACGAGCGAGACCCGGCCCTCCAATGGGCGCGAGCTGTGCTCGATGCGAAGAGGTACTTGAATGTTCATGGCCCGATCCCTTCCGTTGCAAGGCAACACGCCGTTGTTGCCGCGAATGTGCATGGCGCGGGGATCGGCGGGAAATGCCGGTTTGCTAAAGTTACGATAGCGAGCGGCTTTGGAGCGGGAATAGACCCCGGCTATGGCGCACATCGCCAATCGGTATTTCAAAAACCGCGGCTGTCGGGCTTTCCTGCCGGGATAGCAGCCCCCGACAGGAGACTTTCAATGAGCGCGCGCGATTATCTCGAAAAAGGCCGTGACCTGGCCGAACGCATCCCCTACAGCGTGATCGCGCTTGCATCGCGCATTGCCGTTGCCGACGTCTTCTGGCGCTCGGGCCGGACCAAGGTGAACGGGTTCTCGATCCGCGAAGAAACCTTCTATCTCTTCCGCGAGGAGTACAAGGTGCCGCTGCTGCCACCCGATGTCGCTGCGTATCTGAGCACGATCAGCGAGCACATTTTCCCAATCCTGTTGTTTCTCGGGCTGGCGTCCCGGCTGTCGGCGCTCGCATTGTTCGGGATGACGATGGTTATTCAGCTCTTCGTGGTGCCGGGCGGATGGCCGGAGCATATTTTGTGGCTGTCACTGCTTACGTTGATCGTTGCGCGCGGGCCTGGGTCGATTTCCCTCGACCATCTGATCTGGCACGGACGGCTACCGGCACCTGCGTTCACCCACCGCGAAGCCTGAACGCCTTTTTTGGCGAATGGGCCGCCGCTCGACCACGAGTGACGGCTCACTCGTTAGCTGAAGTGCGATGCATGCCCGCTATCGGATCGAGAGAGTAATTGTAATTCAGTCACCGGTCGTCCCGCTGCATG
>JBKPRE010000098.1:0-48678 GCA_046734435.1 Pseudomonadota bacterium
CCGATCTTGAACGTTGCTTCGGAAGACTTGTCGACATAACGAAACTGGATGCCTGTCATTTCTATCGCGTCAAATCGGCTTGGCGCTGCGAGCCCTGCGGCGTCGAGTGCGGACGCTGTCGCCTGCAGCTCGATTTCCAGATGCTCGATCCGGTCTGCCGCAGCATTGGCGTTCAGCAGGATCGGGATTGCCTGAACAAGCCCGAAGCATGCGCCCACGATGAACATAAGGGCGGTCGTGGTCTTTGTAAGCGTCAGTCCGCCCAGCGCTTCACTGAATTGCGGCGCGATAAAAACAACCGCGCCGATCAGGACATACATTGATACCTGCGAGGTCACGATCAGTTTGAACGTTTCCGCTTGGCTGTTGATCTTGATATTTGCGGCGGTTCTCGAGACCTCGCTGGCATCTTCGAAGAGGTCCATGCTGCGCGCCGCGTTGAGCCTCACCTCCTTGAATCCGTCGAGGAAGTCCGTAAGGCGATCGAACAGGCGGCCTTCCCATTCCGCCGACTTTTGCTTTTCTGCCGCCAGGCGCCTGTTCTTGTAATGAAAGATTACGCCCGCAACGCTAATGATCACGATCGTCGTCACAATCGCAGCAAGCGAAAGAAAAGCCACGTAGATTGCAACAAAGAAAACCAGCACTGCGCCCTGAATCGAGAAGCAAAGCATATTGCTTGCCTGTGTCAGGACGGCCGTATCGCTGGTGATGGCGGCGACGATCCTCGAACGGCCGATCGCCTCGAGCGACAGAAGCTCGGAGCGCCGGATGTGATCCATCACGCGCAAACGGATTTTGTGAATGATGGCTTCGATCTCGGCCGTCGTCGTGATCGTCACGTAATATTGAGTCTTGATGAATAGAAACAGCGCGACCAGAAACAGGGTGGCCGCCCATAGATTTCCATTTCCCTGCAGTCCGGCATTGATGGCTGCCAGAATCGCCGCTGTGCTAAGGCCGCCGAGCGCAGACATGACCAGCAGTCGCGGAAGGGAGCCGTGCATTTCACGGCGAACAAGCTCTAGGAAGGACATGTCTGCGATGTCTTTCCGTTCAAACCGACACTACGCACTGACGCAATTTCAGCGCTTGTGTCTCCCCCATGACAACAAGGCGATCTACGAATTTCGCCGACGCCACCACCCGACCCGACCCGATGATGGGGCAGTGAGCAGCAAAATCGGCAAAACGATAAACGGAGTGGTGACGATCGCGATCAGAAACGTCCCGAAGAAGCCCATTCGCCGGTCGATCCCGAGCAGCCCCGTCAGGACGCAAAAGATGACATAAATGACCGCTTCGACCATCAGCCCCTGTCCCGCCATCGCCCGGGTCCAAGCATGCCAAAATTCCGGTCACGCCCGAGCCCGAAGCAAGTTTTCGGACATCAGCTGCCCGTCGTGCTCGCCGTGCTCGCCGCTTCGCCGGATTTGCCACCCCGGCGTGAATCCCACATGTCGCGCTGGGCCCTGATGAACTCCCGATAATCCGGCGGGTTGAAATCCAGCAGCGTGCCGCCCGACGCAAAGTGCTGAATGAACGCTTTGCCGATGGCATAGGTCGCACCAGCAGACAGAGCTGGCATCACAAATCCGGCCGTAATCGTCCCAAGCACCGGGACGGCCTTAAGCAGGCTCGCCGCACCAAGGCCGCTTGTGGCCGGAATCAACGAACCGACAAGGCTCGCGACGATTGCTTTGGTGCGATTCTCCGAGAAATCGACGTCGTAGATCTGCGAAAGCCGACGCACCATCTGGATCTGAAGCCCGCCAACGGTAGCGACATCGATCACCGGGATGGGTATGAGCCCCGCAACACCCGACCACAGGGCGAAGCGGTTGACCAGATTCAGCGCCGTTTCGTCGCGCGTTGCGCCTTCTGCAATCGCTTCGTCAGTCGATGTGGACGATGATTTCTGTGCCATGGCAGATCCTTTCTCGTCTTTTTCAGGCTGGTCACGGCCTGGCCGGCAACTGAACTTATTGCCGAATTCCCCCGAAAATACTGAAAAAGCGTATCATGCAGGGTATACGGTGCCAAGCGTCCCGCCGACGCACTTCTTTGCGGATTTAAGCCTCTTCTTGCCATCGCCGGCCCGATCTCATAGAAGCCAAGGAGGTCGTGTGGAGGTCACAGATGCGGCCGAACAAGGCTGACCTAAGCACCTCGGAAGCGCACCCAGTCTGGGAGGCGCCAACTTTTACGAAATTGCCGATTGTCAGCCGCACCGGGTCGGGCGCGAATGTGGCAAAGGATCCTCCTCGCGTAGTCGAACCGGCAGCGCCTGGCCAACCGCTATCCAAGCTCGGTTTTTCATTCGAGTGGTCGTTTCCGATGTCGTCCCGGTCCGACAAGTAATCGCAACGCCGATAATTGCAGGCTGCGCCACTCTGCTTCCGCATTGTAAGATTGTTCGCAGGTCCCGGCGCTCTCGATGCCTGGACGTCGTAGGGGAGCCGTTCTTTGAATCTCACCGTCAACAGCGTCCTTGTTCAAGAGACCGGTCTCTCAGCTGCCGAGCGCGATGGCCGCGTTGTCGTTCTGAGCCTGCAAGCGGCCTCCTATTTTGATTTCAACGAGGCCGCGACTGAAATCTGGGGCATGCTGTCAAGCCCGCACAGGGTGGAGGACATCCTGCAAAAGCTCTCGCAGCATCACGACGTGAGCAGTGAAATCATGACACGCGACGTCATGGGTTTTCTGCAATCGTTGCTCACACAACGACTTGTTCGGATTGTTGCCGTCGAGGATGTTCAATGAAATTGCAGACCAGGCGTCGTCTGTATCTGCGCGAAGCTTTCGTGATGTTTATTTTTGCGCGGCTCGCCGTTCGCCTGATCGCTCCCGCCCGAATCTTCGCCTGGGTTGATCGTCCTGTGCAGCGACCGAGTCGATTCTCCGGCGACGAAGTCGGATGGATAAACTGGGCTATCGACACAGTCTCGGCAAATTCGCCGCGAAACGACCTGTGCCTGCCTCGCGCGCTCGCAGTGCACGCTATGTTGCGCCGGCGCGGCATCGCCAGCAGACTATGCCTTGCAGTGGCACGAGAGCAGCAGGAATTGGCCGGCCATGCCTGGGTCGAGGTCGACGACCACACGATCATCGGTGACACGGGCGGCGACCGATTTACGCGCATTGCCGAGTTCGGAGTACCGAGAACCGTTTAGGCATTTCGTCGATGAGCGGGATAGCCGGCATAGTCCGTTTTGACGACAGGAGCGTCAGGCGCCAGGAACTCGAGCGCGTGGCGAACGCCCTTCATCAATATGGGCCGGACAAAGACGGCGTCATCGCGCAGGATAATTTCGGACTTGTCCACGTCCTGATGCGAATGACTCCCGAGGATCGGTACGATCATCAACCGACTCGAGGCGCCGGCGGAACGATGATCACCGCCGACCTGCGGATCGACAATCGCGACGATTTGCTGGGTCGTCTTTCTCTCAATCGGCAGCTTGTCGCGGAATGGTCCGATGCACGTCTGCTGCTCTTTGGCTGGGAGAAGGTTGGCGACCGCATTTTTTCGATGCTGCGAGGACCTTTCGCGGTTGCCATATGGGACGGCAGCAAAAGGTCATTGACCCTCGCACGCGATCATCTGGGCTTGAATGTCCTGATGTGGCACCGGGACAAGCACTCCTTTGCCTTCGCCACGATGCCCAATGGACTATTTGCGTTCGACAACGTGCAACGAGAGCTTTGCGAGGAAAAAATCGCCGATTTCCTCGTGCTTAATCACGCTGATCATGCCAGCACCATCTATCGGAACATCTTTCGTATTCCGCCCGCACACCTGATGCGGGTCGGATCCGACGGATCCCTCGAGATGCGGCGCTACTGGGCGCTCGATGAAATTGCTCCGGTCAAGCTGAAGTCCGATGCCGCTTATGCGGAAGGGTTGCATGAGCAGCTCGACCGCACTGTTCGGCGCCAAATGCGCAGCCTTCATCCGGTAGGCGCTCTCCTGAGCGGTGGCCTCGATTCGTCATCGGTCGTGGCTCTCGCCGCTCGTGCACTCGCTGAGAAAAAGCAGAGGCTGCCCGCGTTTACAGGTGTCCCCCGCCGAGGTTTCGACGGTCCGGTGCTGGACGGTTCTTATGCGGACGAAACTCCTTTCGTCGAAGCGATCAAGGACAAGCTTGGCAATGTCGATGTCCACTATGTGCACAATAACGAGTGCGACGACTTTGCCGGGCTTGAGCGCTTTTTCATTGCGCTGAACGGGCCGGTGCGAAACCCAAGCAACTTCGGCTGGACGCTGGGTGTTCTCGAACAGGCGCGGCGGCAAAATTGCCGAGTATTGCTCGGCGGCCTCCACGGAAACTTCACGATAAGCTGGGACGGCTGGTCCCAGACGGCTTCCCACCTGCTGCGTGGAAATTTGCTGCTCGCGCACCGTCAATGGCGGCTCTATTACCGCAGCACGCCGTTTTCGCGGTCGGTCGCGTTCAAGAAACTTTTTGTCGACCCTCTCATCCCATTGCCGGTCGGCAATTGGATCGACCGGCGCCGGCGGCCAAATCATGGCGCAGCCTGGCAGGACCACTCTCCAATCCGGGCGGACTTCGCAAGTGCCATGGCAGTTGAAAGGCGCGCACGCAAGTTTGGCCACGACTTCCTTTACCGTGCTCGTCCCAATGAACGCGCACAGGGACTTGGACAGGTTGACTACCTCGGAGACTGGCACGCCGCTGAAAAGGCCGTGACCGGCGTTGAGGTCCGCGACCCGACGGCGGACATCGATGTCGTCTCTTATTGTTTCGCAATCCCATCCGAACAATTTCTTGTGGAAGGAATCGACCGATCTCTCGTTCGTCGTGCCATGTGGGGACTGCTTCCCGAAACGGTCCTGACCAACCGCTCGCGAGGCCTTCAGGCTGCGGACTGGTACGAAAAGCTTGCGGTAAATCGCCACGCGCTTTCGCAACAGGTCGCTGGGCTTTCCCGTTCACCGCTGGCCCGCAAAATAATCGATCTCCCCCGCCTGGAGAGCGCGATCAGGTCATGGCCGGAGACGGGATGGGAAAGACTGGACGTGTTCCGTGAATATAACCTCGCGCTGACACGTGGCATCGCCGGCGCGCGCTTTCTGCAATGGTTTGAGTCGGCGAACTAGCGCTGCCTAGAGACCGTGATCGGGGATCACGTCAGCCGCAACCAGCCGGTTCCAGATAAAGAGAATAAGGAGAGCGCCGACGCTTGCTCCTATGAAGCCTGCGCTTTCTCCCGTGCGGTATATGCCGAGCAGGTGACCGAGGTAAGTCGCCAGGAACGCGCCGGCAACGCCCAAAACGATCGTGAGCACGAAGCCCTTGGGCCTGTTAGGTCCGGGCATCAGCACGCGTGCAATCGTGCCGGCGACACAGCCAATGATGAGAACCCAGAGAAGGACGCCCATGCGACGTGTCCCGTCGGTCAAAAGCGGCGAGCCGCAACCATCGCCCGCTTCACTAACTCGGACAAGCTAGCTGCTTTCGCACATCGCGTCCAACGATCGCCTGCTCCGGCTATCGCTGCGGTCCCGACAGGCGAAGATCGCGCTCCGCCCGGAAGACGTTGCTGTAGAGATTTGCGATCCATTGGCGGCCGCTCGACGTCACGTTGAGATAGCGGATAGCGGTCTGGATATAAGGCGAAACCGTTTTCCAGTAGAATTGAGGATACAAATCCGTGAGGTCGGCGGGCGACCCGTACCCAAGCTGCTTGTTGAGGCCGACCTCCTCAAACTCATAATAGAGCGCATTAGCCTTCCGCAGATATTGAGGATCACCAAGCTGACCGATTAGATCGGCAGCCCGCACGAGTTCGCCTTCCTCACTGCCGTTTCCGTTCGGTTCAGTCGCCGCGGGAAAGCGGGTGAACTCAATCGAGCGGGCAATCCTTGCGGCATCGAGGAGATCGCTGCTGCCGATCCGGTCCATGACAAAGAGCTTCGACCTGTCCACGTGGTGCATTAGCAGCGCCGCATCGGACGACCCGCGCGGGATCTTGGTTCGGCGTCCTTGCCCGTCGACGACATATCCGTCCGGACCGTCTCCCTCCAAAATGCCTCGTACATAACCAATGTCGTGAAGCAGACAAGCGACGAGAACGTGGGCGAAATCGGCCGGCGAGGTCGGTGTGAGCAGCGCTCGACCCTTCATGATGTCGTAACCGACAAGCGTCACGAGCATCGTGTGCTCGACATTGTGGTAGAGCGCGTCGCTATTGCCGATGCATTCCAACGCCAGCCGCGCGACGGACGGGACAAGTTCGGCTAGCTCAGCCTCTGTCGACGAAAAGCGGCGGCCAAGATGCGATGTCAGATATGACCCGAGTGCTTCCGCCGAGAGTTCAGGAACTGTGATCATTATGCGCCGCCCCGGATAGAATTTTTCTATGCTAACGGCATAGCCGGTGCGGACGCTGTGATGGCCATCACAATCGTGTGGCAAAAGCCGCTGAATTAACTAAGATATTTCCCATACGTCCACAGCGGCTAGAGCCGCCGCTTGAGCGCTGCCGCCGCGAGCGCGTAGCCGCCTTCGGCACCGTCGATGAAATGGACGTGGCTTGGCTGCGACGGCAAGGGGGTAAAGCACGTCATAATGGCGGCGTTCTCGCGGTGACAGCCGTAGCGGATATGCCCATTGCTCTCCGCCGCCGCCAGAGTGTCTTCGATTCTTCGTGCCATGCCGGGTAAACAGTCGATGATCATGCGCAGTGCATCGTCGAACTTCCGGAAATCCGAGTTCGCGGCTACTTCGGACAAATATTTTTTTGGCACAAAGCGGCCGACCCGGACGTTGAAGCGCATGATGAGGAAATAGAGAAAGGTCATGGCATAGACCTTCATTATTCTTATGCCAACCGGTTCGCCGGCTTTTCGGCTGGCCCGCGCTTCAAGATCGCAGCCTTGTGGCGGCCATTTCAATTGCATGGCCTCGCGCGCGGCTGGCCTGTCGCATTCGGACGACCCTTCCACCATGCTGATGATCTGCTTGACCACCGCTCGGAAGGCGGACATGCGCGAGATGTCTGCCGGCAGCACCAGCACCGAGAGAATCTGTCCGTACTGCGTAGGAAACCGTTCGAAGCGGCAGGATAGGCCCGACAGATCGGGCCGCGCTCCGGCCGGCGCGCGCGGAACGCTTATTTCGTCGCGCTTCATCGCAGCATCCGCCCACGCAACTCCTCCGCCCGAGAACATCGCGATGCTAATATTGTCCGAAACGGCATATCGCCCGACGCGGACATCGTGGCCATTCCGCCGGATCTCTCCGACGGACACCATCCCCACCCTCAGTGTCAGGTCGAGGTCTTCGCTGACCCAGGTCGCGGTTTCGGCAAGAGCTTGCCGGGCTGTCGCTGCGTCGCCGGGCGAAACAGCAAAACTCGCCCCGTCGCCCCCGAATACAAAAGGGAAATCCCTCCCGCCGAGGGCATTAGCGATCGCGGCAATTACGGCCGCTCCAGCCATGTTCACCGCTTTGTAGCGCTGGTCCTCAATAGCCTTCGTCGACTGCTCAACATCAGCCACTCCGATGAGCCAGTCGTCCGGCAATGGACTGAAAGAGAATTCATCTGCCACAAGCCGGAAGTCGCGAAATTTCGGGGCCGTGCGATAGAAATCGTCGCTTGCTGAATCTGGCACCATTAAGCCAATTCAACCACACAAGCGCGGCCCGGACCAATCGCGCCACAGGTCGATCCGGCAGAATCAGGGCAACGGCACCAGCTCCGGCGGAAAGTTTTTCATGTTGCTCGGCAAAGCCACATGCAGTCCATAGACGATGGCGCCGTTCTGGGCGGGCCACTGAGCGGCCTGCGAATTTGCAACCGTGGTATCGCGCGAGGCCAACACGTTCACTAGAACCCCGGCGACGATAAGTGCGACATTGAGTGCTCTACGCATCTGAGCCTCCTGCGCTGCCCTCCCAGAATTGACAGTCGCACGGCGCCTTTCGGCGCTTTGTGGCACCGCTCACACAGAGCACGGAAATTTTATGCATCATTGGCGGGGGTAGAGGTGCTATTTGTGTAGACACGTCGGTGTTTTTCCGGCGGCCCCCTTCTCCGCGCACGCGGGTTGTGAGAAATAAGGGGAATTCCGAACGTTCGCGAATGTTAGTAAAATCAGACTAATATTGAGGGCTTGGCGGACCAGAATCGATGCTCAACATCCTGATCATTATCGGTTGGCTTCTCGCCATCGGCTTGATGCTCTATCTCGCGAAAGAGCTGGTGAAGGATCGTTTTCACAGACGTCGCGAAAGGAAACTCGCTATCAGAAATGCCATCCGCGCCAGACGGCGCGAGCAATTCATGGAGAATCGCCGGCGGTGGGCAGAAATCAATACCGGCGTCATCCAGCCGCGGCCTGCCGAAGCGCAGGCAGATTTGGAACGCCGCCAGAGACAAAATCAGAGGTTGTTTGGCTGGATCGTGCTGCTGTTGTGGCAGGGCTATTGGGTGGTGGAAATTCTCGATCAGTTCAAAAAGAGCGATACCCCGCTCCAACTGCCATACTTCTTTTTGTTCATGATGATGGTCGTCATCCCGTATTCGATTTATTGGTTCTCGACCCGTCGGAAGCGCCTCGAGCGGCGACGCATCAGACAAGGCTTGTCGCCTAGTCCGCGATAACGGCCGTTGCTTCGATCTCAACTTTGGCCCGCTGCTCGAGCAGGCCGGCAACGACCAAAAGCGTCATCGCCGGAAAATGCCGGCCGATCGTTTCGCGATAGGCCTCGCCAATTTCCCTCTGACTGGCCAGGTACTCGGCCTTGTCCGTCACATACCAGGTGAGGCGCACCAGATGTCGCGGCTCGCCGCCGGCCGCCGCCAGAACATCGACGATATTTTTCAAAGCCTGTTCAACCTGAGCGACAAAATCGTCGCTTTCGAATTTCCCCTGACCGTTCCAGCCAACCTGACCGGCGATGAAAACCTGCCGGCCCTGCGCAACGACGCCGTTGGCGTAACCTTTAGGAGCCGCCCAATTCTTAGGCTGCACAGTTTCAAACGTGCTTTTGGTCATGAGACCTGTTCTCGCAATTTGAACCGCTGAATTTTTCCGGTCTGGGTCTTCGGCAAGGCGTCGACGAATTTCACCAGCCGCGGATATTTGTACGGCGCGATGGTCGCCTTGACGTGATCCTGCAGGATCTTGATGCGCAGGTTGTCTGCTTCGACACCGGCCTTGAGCACAACAAACGCGGCAACAACCTGCCCCCGCTCGGAGTCCGTTGCACCAACGACCGCGCATTCCGCGACCTCAGGGTGCGCCAACAGCGCCGCCTCGACTTCGGGTCCGGCGATGTTGTAACCCGCCGAGATGATCATGTCGTCGTTGCGGGCAGCGAAATGGAATCGGCCGTCCTGGTCGCGTACAAATGAATCACCGGTAAGGTTCCAGCCATCGGCGACATAGTTTTTCTGCCGTTTGTCGGCGAGATACCGGCAGCCGGTCGGACCGCGCACGGCCAACCGTCCGATTGTTCCGTCAGGCACATTTTTCATGTCGGCATCAACTATTCTTGCTTCGTAGCCGGCGACCGGCCGCCCGGTCGCTCCCGGCACGGCGTCTCCGATCCGGTTTGTGATGAAGATGTGGAGCAACTCGGTCGAGCCGATCCCGTCGAGGATCGGCTTGCCGGTCTTGCGCGTCCAATCCTCGAACACCGGACCCGGCAAGGTCTCGCCGGCCGACACGGCCAGCCGCAGTGACGACAGGTTCGCGCCCTGGTCCATCGCCGCCATCATGGCCCGGTAAGCGGTTGGCGCGGTGAATGAGATGGTGGCCTTATAGGTCTCGATAATCTGCACCATGTTGGCCGGCGATGCATTTTCCAGAAGCGTCGCGGTGGCGCCAAAACGAAGCGGGAAAATCGCCAGGCCGCCCAGGCCGAACGTGAAGGCGAGCGGCGGCGAACCGACGAACACGTCGTCAGGCGTCACGTTGAGAACTTCCTTCGCGTAGCCGTCGGCAATGATCAGCAGATCGCGATGGAAATGCATGGTTGCCTTGGGCTCGCCGGTGGTGCCCGAGGTGAACCCGAGCAAAGCGACGTCGTCGCGGCCTGTGGGCACCGCGTCGAACTTCACCGGCTTGTCGAGCGCAATGCGATCAAGCTCTGCGTCATGGTTGGACGTGCCGTCGAAATTGACGACCTGCTTGAGAAACTTGCTGGCCTTGGCGCAAGCCACAAGCTCATCGGCGATACGGCTGTCGGTCAACGCCAGTGCGATCTCGGCCTTGTCGACGATCTTGCCGAGCTCGCCGGTACGGAGCATGGGCATTGTATTGACGACGACGGCACCCGCCTTGGTGGCCGCGAGCCAGGCCGCGACGAGCGCAGGGTTGTTGCCGGAACGGATCAAGACGCGGTTGCCCGGTTTGACCCCGTAGTTTTCCACGAGGGCATGCGCCAGCCGGTTCGACCAATCGGCCAATTCCTTGTAAGTCCGCCGACGGCCGTTGCCGATCAGCGCGATGTGGTCGCCGAATCCGCGCTCAACCATGCGGTCGGTCAACTCGACCCCGGCGTTCAATCGCTCGGGGTACTGAAATTCGGGCCGGTCGAGCAGAATATCGGGCCATTGATCGAACGGCGGGAGATTGTCGCGCGTGAAAGTATCGACGTGCGCGGATGGCCCAAGTTTGATGCCTCGAGTCATGTCAGCGGCCTCCCCCCGATGAAAGCGCGGATCTTGCAATAATGATTTTCTGGACATCGGACGCGCCTTCGTAAATTCGCAAAGCGCGGATTTCACGGTAGAGCGTCTCGATTGGATGGCCTGAGCGCACGCCATCGCCACCGTGAATCTGAACGGCGGCATCGATCACACGCTGCGCCGCCTCAGTCGCGTAGAGTTTCGCCATCGCCGCCTCCCGCGATACCCGTGCCGCACCCGTGTCCTTGGTCCACGCCGCGCGATAGACCAGAAGCGCCGCCGCGTCGATCTCGACCGCCATATCGGCAATGTGGCCCTGGACCATCTGCAATTCCGCCAATGGCGCGCCGAACAGTTCGCGGCTCTTGGCGCGTTTGAGCGTTTCGGCGAGCGCACGGCGCGCGAAGCCGAGCGCCGCGGCGCCCACCGTGGTACGAAAGACATCGAGCGTCGCCATCGCGATCTTGAAGCCGTCGCCAGGCGCGCCGATGAGATCGGCGCCGCCGACACGGCAGCCCTTGAAGGCCAGGCGCGCGAGCGGATGTGGCGCCATAACCTCGATGCGCTCGGCGACCGACAGACCGGGACTATCGCCGCGCACGATGAAGGCCGACAGGCCCCTCGCGCCTGGCGCCTCGCCAGTGCGGGCAAAGACCACATAAAGATCAGCGATCCCTCCGTTCGATATCCACGTCTTTTCGCCATCGAGCGTAAAACCGTCGCCGCTCCGCTGCGCTGTCATTGAAATGTTGGCGACATCGGAACCGGATGCCGGCTCCGTAAGCGCAAACGCCGCGATCGCCGCGCCGCCGCGGGTCTTCGGCAGCCAGCGAGCTTTTTGGGCCGGCGTGCCGAACAACGAAATTGGGCCGGCGCCAAGGCCCTGCATCGCGAAGGCAAAGTCTGCGAGGCCGGAATGGCGTGCCAGCGTTTCGCGGATCAAAGCGAGGGTGCGGACATCAATCTGGTCGGAAGGACCATCGCCGGGCGCAGTATGCTTCAGCCAGCCATCGTGGCCGAGATTGCGTACCAGCTCGCGGCAGGCGGCGTCGACATCACGGTGATCGACATGCGCGCAATGCTGCACGGCCCATGTTTCCAGTTGGCCGGCAAGCGCGCGATGACGCTCCTCGAAAAACGGCCAACGCAGGAAACTCCGGTCGAGCATGTCAATTTCCGGCAAAATGCGGTTTCTGCTTTGCGACAAAGGCCTCATAGGCCCGGCGGAAATCTTTAGTTTGCATGCAAACCGCCTGGGCGAGTGCCTCCGCCTCGATTGCGTCATCAAGCGGCATCGCGAACTCCTGGTGCAGCATGGTTTTCGTCATGCCGTGCGCGAAGGTCGGGCCGCTCGCAAGCTGTTGCGCAAGAGCCATCGCATCCGCTTCGAGCTTGTCGGAGGCGACAATGCGATTGAAAAAGCCCCAGCGCTCGCCCTCCTCCGCCGTCATGACACGCCCGGTATAAAGAAGCTCCGACGCGCGGCCATGGCCGATGACGCGTGGCAGCAGAGCACAGGCGCCCATGTCACAGCCGGCAAGCCCGACACGGGTGAACAAAAACGCGGTCTTGGCCTGCGGTGTGCCCAAGCGGATGTCGCTGAACAAGGCGATCATCGCGCCCGCCCCCACGCAGACACCGTCAATTGCCGCGATAATCGGTTGCGGGCAGGCGCGCATCGCCCTCACGAGCTCGCCGGTCATTCGGGTAAACTCGAGAAGTCCCTTCATGTCACGGCCCGTCAGCGGCCCAATGATGTCGTGCACATCCCCGCCTGAGCAGAAATTGCCACTGTTCGAGCCAAACACGACGACCTTGATATCGCGTGCGCGCGCAAGACCGCGGAAGGTCTGCCCGAGCTCGGCATAACTTTCGAACGTGATCGGGTTCTTTCGTTCGGCGCCCTTGAGCGTGATCACAGCAATGCCGTTCTTGGCCGCCCAATTGAAATGTTCCGGCTTCAAGTCGCTCATGGTCATGCGCGCGACCCTCCATTGCGAATACGGCTGGACAATCCGTCGAGATGGCGGATCAGGGTGTCTGCCTCGCCCGCGTCAAATTCCGACAGCAGGCCATCGACCCATGTCTCATGCGCCTTGGCCATCGCCGTGAACTGTTTTAGGCCGCGCGGCGTGAGGCGCACGATGATGGCACGGCGGTCATCGGCGGGCGCCTGGCGCACGACTATCTTGTCCGCCACCAGCCGATCGATGATGCCGGTGACGTTTCCGTTCGAGACCATCAGGAAGCGCGACAGCTCCGTCATCGTCATGCCATCCGGTTTCCTTTCGAGCGCCGCCATCACATCGAACTGTGGGAGCGTCACCTCGAACTGGACACGGAGCCGTTCGCGCACCTCGGCTTCGATCGCACGCGCGGCGCGCAATATGCGGATCCATAGCCGCAGTCTTTGTTTGCTCAGCGGCTGCGTCGTTTGCCGTGGCTTCGACTTGATCGCGATCGTCATGCCGCACCCCCGGCAATGACGATGGCTTCGCCGTTGACCGCGTTCGCCGCCGGCGAGCACAGCCACAGGACCCTGGCAGCGACATCGTCCGGGGAAATCAGCCGGCCATCGGCGTTGTCCTTGGCGAGCGCGGCGCGCGCCTCCTCGACCGACCGCCCGGTCTTGGCGGCGACCGCGCCAGCTGCGGCATCCAGAAGCGGCGTATCCGTGTATCCGGGACATACGGCATTCACAGTCAGCCCGTCGGCCTTGAGTTCCGCGGCCAAAGCGCGCGCGAGGCCGACGACCCCGTGCTTGGCAGCACAATAGGCCGCTACATAAGGATAACCCTTCAGGCCCGCGGTCGAGGCGGTGAACACGATGCGCCGTGTCCCTTTGCCCTTGCGCGTGACATCGTCCAGAGCAGCCTGCACGGTCAAAAACGCGCCGGTCAGGTTAACCCCGATCATCCGTTGCCAGTGCTCGGGCGAAATTTTTGCGGCCGGCGCGCTCTCGGCCGTCCCCGCGTTGGCAACAACAATGTCGATCGGCCCATAGGCGGAGCGCGCGGCCGCCACCATGGCCGCGCAGTCTGCGGCTTTTGTCACGTCAGCGGTGACCGTGATGGATTTTGGCAAATTGCGCGCGACCGCATCGAGCGGCGCCTTCCGGCGCCCGACAAGTGTCACGGCGGCGCCTTCCTTGGCGAGCGCCCGCGTGATCGCCGCCCCGATGCCGGTGCCAGCGCCCGTGACCAACGCGTGCAGGCCATCGAGCGCGCCCATCACACTTTCCCCGTCATCACGTCAGGGCGCGACTTCAATCGATGCAGCTGATCGCGGCCCGGCAAATAAGGTTTCGGCCAGGTCAAACCCTCGTAACGAAGGTCCGCCGCGGCGTGCAATGTCCAGTACGGGTTGGCAAGGTGCGGCCGAGCAAGGCAGACGAGGTCGGCCCTCCCCGCCATCAAGATCGAATTGACGTGGTCCGCGTCGTAGATGTTTCCGACGGCGAGTGTTGCAATGCCCGCCTCGTTCCGGATGCGGTCGGAGAACGGCGTCTGAAACATCCGTCCGTACACCGGCTTCGCCCGTTTCGACGTCTGCCCCGCTGAAACGTCAATCATGTCGGCGCCGGCGTCTGTCAGAATGCGCGCGACCTCGACCGCATCGCGCGGCGTGATGCCGTCCGGCGCCCAATCACTTGCTGAAATGCGAACCGACATCGGCTTTTCGTCGGGCCACACCGCCCGTACGGCGCGAAACACCTCAAGTGGAAACCGCATGCGGTTTTCGAGACTGCCGCCATATTCGTCGGTGCGTTTGTTGGTGAGCGGCGTGATGAAGGCCGACATCAGGTAGCCGTGCGCGTAGTGCAATTCTAGCCAGTCGAAGCCGGCACGCTGCGCCATTTGCGCCGAGTGGACGAACTCATCGCGCACTTTGTCCATGTCGGCGCGCGTCATCGCGCGCGGCGCCTGGTTCTCCGGACTCCAGGCCACCGCCGAAGGCCCCATCACCGTCCAGTTGCCGGACGGCAGCGGCGCATCCATCGTTTCCCACCCAAGTTGGGTCGAGCCTTTGGGACCGGAATGCCCAAGCTGGATGGCAAATTTGGCGTCGCTTTCGGCGTGGACGAAGTCGACGATCCTTTTCCACGCGGCTTCATGCTCAGGCCGATAAAGCCCCGTACAGCCGGGCGTAATACGGCCCTCCGGGGACACACAGGTCATCTCGGTAAAGACCAGTCCTGCCCCGCCTTTGGCGCGCTCGGCATAGTGGACCAGATGCCAGTCAGTCGGCGTGCCGTCGACCGCGCGGTACTGCGCCATCGGCGACACCACGACCCGGTTCTTCAATTCGATGCCGCGCACGCGGAATGGCACGAACATCGGAGGCCGCTGGATCTGCGGCTCCCGCCCCGTCGCCTGGCGCTCGAACCAGCGCTCCGCGCCGCCGAGCCAATTTTCATCCCGCTCGCGCAGGTTTTCGTGGCTGATGCGTTGCGAACGCGTCAGAAGCGAGTAGTTGAACTGAACCGGATCGAGATGGAGATAGCGCTCGACATCCTCGAACCATTCGGTGGAATTACGTGCCGCGCTCTGCAAGCGCAGGACTTCGAGACGCCGCTCGTCTTCGTAGCGGCGAAAAGCGTGCGTCATCGTTGGCTCGCTGTGCAGATAATCTGCGAGCGCAATGGCGCTTTCCAGCGCGAGTTTCGAACCAGAGCCGACCGAGAAATGCGCGGTCGCCGCGGCGTCTCCGAGCAAGACAATATTCTTGTGGCTCCAGCGCTCGCACAGGACACGATTGAAGTTGAGCCAAGCCGAACCGCGCAGGTGGCGCGCATTCGACATCAATTTATGACCGCCGAGATTGCGGGCAAAGATTTTCTCGCAGGCCGCAATCGTCTCCTCGGTGCTCATCTGCCTGAAGCCGGCTCGGCGCCAGGTTTCTTCCGAGCATTCGACGATGAAAGTCGCGGTGTCGCCGTCGAACTGGTAGGCGTGCGCCCAGATCCAGCCGTGGTCAGTCTGCTCAAAGATGAAAGTGAACGCATCGTCGAATTTCTGATGCGTGCCGAGCCAGATGTACTTGCAGGCACGCACGTCGATATCGGGCTTGAATACGTCGGCATGGGTGGCACGCACCCGGGAATTCACCCCATCGGCGCCGACGATCAGATCGTAGTCCGCATAAGCGGAAACGTCTTTTGCCTCTGTCTCGAATTCGATCTTCACGCCGAGGGCGCGGGCCCGCTCCTGGAGAATATTCAGCAGACGCTTGCGGCCGATGCCGGAAAATCCGTGACCGCCCGAACGCATCGTCTCGCCGCGGTAATGCACCGCGATGTCGTCCCAATAAACGAAAGACTCGCGGATGAGCGCCGCACTCTCGGCATCGTTGGCTTCGAGATTGGCCAGCGTCTCGTCGGACAGCACCACGCCCCAGCCGAACGTGTCGTCCGGGCGATTGCGCTCGATGACAACAACCTCGTGCGCGGGGTCCCGCCGCTTGAGGGAGATCGCGAAGTAGAGGCCGCCGGGGCCGCCACCGAGACACACCGCGCGCATTGCCCGATCCGATCGTTTAGAAAATTTATTATAGCCCTATAATTTCTAAACTTAAAGCATTTGTCCGCAAGAATTTGCGCTCCGCCCGGCGGTCTGGAGAAGCGCGAAAGCCCCGGTTTTTACTGGGTCTTGCAGTCCTTGGCGTAACCGTCGGCGTGGTTCGAGTAGATCTTCTCAACGATCTGGGTCTCGTACATGCCGTCAGCGCGCTTGGCCACCTTGGTGAGGTAGAAGTCCTCGATCGGGAAGCCGTTGACGTTGAACTTGAACGGGCCGCGCACGGACGTGAAGGCAGCCTTCTTGAGCGCGGCGCGCAGCGCATTCCGATCCGACAGGTTGCCTTTTACCGCGGTCACAGCGCTGTTGATCAACATCGCAGCGTCATAGGCCTGCATCGCATAGGACGCCGGCACCGCTTTATAGGCCGCCACATATTCCGACACGAACTTCTTGTTGGCGGCATTGTCCATGTTCGGTGCCCAGGTCAGCACCCCGTAGACATCGACAGCATTGTCCTTGAGCACCGGCAACGTCGCCTCGTCAGCCGTAAAGGCCGAAACGATCGGGACCTTTCCCTTGAGTCCCGCCTGGATATACGTGTTGAGAAGATTGATGCCGAGCCCGCCTGGCATGAATGTGAACAGGGCGTCGGGCTTTGCCGCGGAAATTTTCGAAACTTCCGGCCCGAAATCGGTGGTATTGAGCGGGGCCAGCGACTCTTCGACGATCTGCCCCTTGAACGTGCGCTTGAAACCCGCAAGCGCATCTTTCCCTGCCGGATAGTTCGGAACAAGAGCGTAGACCCGCTTGTAGCCGAGCTTGTTCGCAGCCTCGCCGATCGCTTCGAAGATCTGATCATTCTGGTATGATGTCACAAAGAAACTGGCATTGCAGGCCGCCCCGGCAAAATTCGAAGTGCCGGCGTTGGTGCTGATCAGAATTTTTCCGGCGTCGATGACCGGCTTGTGGATCGCCACCAGAATATTGGAAAAGATCGGGCCGACCACGAAGTCGACGTTGTCGCGCTCGAGCAAGCCGCGAACCTTCTGTATCGCAACGTCGGGCTTGAGCTCATCATCGACAGCGACCAGCTCTACATCCTTGCCGCCCATCTTTCCGCCGAGGTCTTTCAGCGCGAGCTCGAAGCCGTTTTTCGACTGCTGGCCGAGCGCAGAGGCCGGCCCCGACAGCGTATACATGAGGCCGATGCGGATCTTGTCCTGCGCCGCTGCGGCGTTAACTACAACGAAAAATGCCGCGACAGCCGCGAGTCTGCATACGCAAGCACGCATGATCGAACTCCTCCCCAAAACACCAGCGTTTCCAAGCCTATTGGTCCAATAAAGCGCAGCGGAGTCAATCGCTGCCGCGACACCATCCGATTGCTTCGGCGGCCGACAAGCCGCAATATCACTGCAGGTATGGGTGTTGGGCGTAAGTTATGAAGGCCATCATCGTCGGCGGCGGCATTGGCGGGCTGACAACGGCTCTCATGCTGCATGCGCGTGGGATCGATTGCGAGATTTTCGAGCAGGCCGACAGCGTGCGCGAGCTGGGCGTCGGCATCAATACGCTGCCGCATGCGATTAAGGAACTGGCACAACTCGGGCTGCTATCGAGGCTCGATCAGGTCGGAATCCGGACCCACGAACTTTTCTATATGAACCGCATCGGCCAGGAGATCTGGCGCGAGCCGCGCGGCACCGATGCCGGCTTCGAATATCCGCAATTCTCTATTCACCGCGGCCGATTGCAGGCGGTGATCTACCAGGCCGTCCGCGCGAAGCTCGGCGAATCCCGCATTCACACCGGTCACCGGCTCGGCTCGTACACGCAGGACGAAGGCGGAGTCACCGGATATTTTTTTGGCCGCGACGGCTCGCACCGCGCGACCGCGCGCGCCGACATTCTGATCGGCGCCGACGGAATCCACTCGATCGTCCGCGAAACGCTGTACCCGAACGAAGGCCCCGCGCGCTGGAACGGCTCGATGCTCTGGCGCGGCGCCACCGACTGGCCGAAATTTCTGACCGGCCGCTCGATGGTGATCGCGGGCGGCATGGCCGGCAAGCTGGTTGTCTATCCGATCGGTGAAGGGCTTCGCGAAGACAAGCCGCTCACCAATTGGGCGGTTCTGGTAAAGGTCGGCGAAGGAGGCGCTCCCCCACGCAAGGAAGACTGGTCGCGGGCCGGCAGGTTCGAGGATCTGATGCCGCACGTGCAGCGCTTCAATATTCCGTTCGTCGACGCCAAGGCGCTGATCGAGTCAACACCGGAATTTTGGGAATACCCGATGTGCGACCGCGATCCGCTGCCGCACTGGTCGCACGGCCGCGTGACATTGCTCGGCGATGCCGCGCATCCGATGTATCCGGTCGGATCAAATGGCGCGTCGCAGGCAATCCTCGATGCGCGCTGCCTGGCCGACCAGCTGCACGAAGCCGATCACGTCGGACAGGCGCTTTGGGCCTATGAGCGTGAAAGACTGCCGATGACCGCGCAGATCGTCCAGTCGAACCGGTCGGGCGGGCCGGAAGGCGTGATCGACGTCGTCGAGCAGCGCGCCCCCGACGGTTTCGACAACATCGACAACGTCCTGTCTTACGAGGAACGCAAGGCAATCGTGCGCGGCTATGCCGCGAAGGCCGGGTTCGCCAAAGAGCAGGTCAACAAAGGCAACAAGGTCGCCTAGGCGCCGGGTGGCGGCGGCAGGAAGTTGACTTCGTGCTTGGCCGACAGGGCAACGACGTCCGGCGGATTTTGCTCTTTCATCGAGTGGATCGCCCAGAACAGATCGTAGAGCTTGCGCGTCGGCGTCACCCAGAAAAGACATTTGAGAACCTGATCGGACTTGTTGAACAGTCCGTGCGGAATACCCATCGGCAGCCTGATCAGGTCGCCGGCGGTCGCTGTGAATTCCTTGCCGTCTATCAAGGCGTCCATGCGCCCTTCGAGCATGTAGACGAACTCATCCTGCGTCGGGTGAATGTGCGGCGGCACGAACGTGGTCGGCGGCAAGGTCGCGTGCCAGGCAAAGGAACTTTCTGAGAGTTGCTTGGGAACGTAGGTCTGCCCCAGAATGCTCCAAACGATTCCGTCGAGGCCCGAATTGGCCTTTGTGACGCCCGGTGTCATCGCCTGCATTGCCCATTACTCCCTCTTGACTGTCGCGTAAGCTAATTGATGCACTGCGGGAACACCAGCAGCGACGCGAGCCGCGCCAATACCCAATACATTGTCCCCGTGAACGCCTCGCGGCGCTTGTCGGCTGCCGGCAATTGGGCGAGAATCAACAAACGGCTATTTCGCCTGGAGGGGGGCAATGGTCGGCCGCAAAAATACGACAGCCGTCCTTTTCGTCTGCTTTGTCGCCGGCAGCCTGCCGGCGCAGGCCGCGACCCATGAAGAGATCGTTGAATCCTGTCGCCAGAGTGTAGGACGCCCAATCGTTCAGGCCTGCATGGGCGGCCGCCGCGACATGCTTGAAGAGTGTCGTCAAAAGGCGACCCCGGCCGTGCGTGCCTGCGTGATCAAGGAAGAACAGCGGATCGCAGCTACCAAGGCCGCGCCCGCCACGCCCAAGGACAAGGAAGAGGAAGCAGCGCTCAAAGGCCAACGCGGCATGGTGGCCGCCGGCTTCGTCGCACCGCCGCGCACGATCGCCGACATCACGGCCATCCTCGACAGCGAGAAGCCGGATCCCGCAAAGATCGCGCTGCGCAAGACCGCCGCCGACGCCGAGCCGCCGAAAGCTGGCTCAAAAAGCGCGCTCGCACAATTCTATTACGACCGCGGCAACGCGCGCGCTTCGCTTGCGCGCAATGAAGATGCGCTGAACGACGCGCTGAAAGCGTGGGAGGTCGGCCAAGGCCATTTCGAAGAAAAGCAGGATACGCGCGTCATCCAATTTGTCGGCCTGCAATATCTTGCCGCTGGCCGGCCGAAGGAAGCGATCGGTTTCTGGCTCAAAGCCGTTGGTCTCGGCGAACAGCCTGGGCGCCGCGGAGCCATGATCAATGCAGCGCGCGGCATCGCCCAGGCTTATGTCGCTATGGGCGATGTGAGCCAGGCCGACGCATTTGCACGCCGCGTTATCGCGCGCGTGCAGGAGGCGCGCGGGAGCCCTCATCCAAAATGGCGCGAAGTCTATAAGAACGCTGGCACCAGCTGGGAAGCGGACAGCGACCTCGCCCGGGCGCTCATTTTCGAAGCGCGCGGCCAGTATCGCGAGGCCGAGGCGGCATACAGGCGGTCCGAAGCGTTCCGCCGCGTCTCTGTCGTCGATTCACAGCGGCTTCCATTCCCCCCACCGCGCGAACAGGTTCTGGCCGGCGTTAACAGCGTTCGCCTGTCGATCGCCCGCATGGAAGCGAGGCAGAGCCGCCTTGCCGAGGCCGAGGCCGATGCGCGGAAGGCGCTGCTGGCAGCGCTCGGCATCCAGGGCAAGTATCATCCCAGCACGCCGAAATACATCACGGGACTGGCGGCGATCCTCCTTGAACAAGGTCGTTACGCGGATGCGGAGAGACTCAACCGCTCGGCGCTCGACATTCTGCGCACCGTCGGCGTTGCCGAAGATAGTCCGGTGATGGCCGGCACCCTTTCTGAGCTCGGGAATATTCTCACGCTTCAGCACAAGGACAGAGAGGCAATCGAAACTTACGCGGAGCTCGAGCGCGTGATCGCCAAATGGGAGCCGAGCCGGCGCGATGCCTTCCTGCTCAGCGGCTCGCGCATCGTCGCGCTCTACGCAGCCAACCGTGTCGATGCCGGCATCGCGGCGGCCGAGGCACTCGTCAAGCGCCAACAGTCGCGTGTCGGCGAAGGCCACTACGACATCGCCTGGGCGCGCGGCACCTTGGCCATGGGCTACGCGAAGGCGGGACGCAATGCGGATGCCATTCGCGAGTTCAAGCTTGCCATCCCGCCGATGGTTGCCGCCACGCGTGAAAATTCCGAGGATGACGATTCGGCCTCGGTTGCCGCGCGCAGCCAGATGCTGCAGACAATCGTGGAAGCATACATCGGCGCTCTCGCGCGCGACGCCAATCGCGGTGCCGAGGTTGCCGTCGAGACATTCGCGCTCGCCGATGCGGTGCGTGGCCGGTCAGTGCAGCAGGCGCTGGCGGCTTCGAGTGCGCGTATGATCGCAAAGGATTCGGCGCTCGCCGAGCTGGTGCGTGTCGAGCAGGATCATGGCAAGCAGATCAATGCGTTGCTGGCCACCTTGAATAATACGCTTTCAATGCCCGCGGCCGAGCGTGACGAGGCAGGCATCCGCGCCATCAACGCAACGCTGGTGCAGCTGCGAGCCGACCGCAAAAAAGCACGTGACGACATCAACCGCCGCTTTCCCGCCTATGCCGATCTGGTCGATCCAAAACCACCAACCGTGGGCCAGATCGCCGCGGCCCTGCGGCCTGATGAGGCCTTTCTCTCGTTCTATTTCGGTCGCGATGTAAGTTTCGTCTGGGCCGTTCCGAAAAGCGGTCCGGTTGCCTTTGCGGCAATCCCCGCGACAGCGACTGAACTCGAGGCGAAGGTTCGCCGGCTGCGCGAAGCGCTCGATCCGCAGGCCGCCATGATCTCCGACATTCCCGCTTTTGATGTCGCTCTCGGTTACGATCTCTATGCGCTGTTGCTCAAGCCGGTGGAGCAAGGCTGGAAATCGGCGAAGAATCTTGTCGTGGTCACCAATGGTGCGCTCGGCCTGCTGCCTTTGTCGCTGCTGCCCACTGCGCGCGTCGAGGTGGATCAGCAGGGACCAGCGTTTGCCGGCTATGCCAAGGTGCCCTGGTTGGCACGGACTCACGCTATAACAATGGTGCC
Source organism: Pseudomonadota bacterium (assembly GCA_046734435.1). GTDB lineage: Bacteria > Pseudomonadota > Alphaproteobacteria > Rhizobiales > Xanthobacteraceae > Pseudolabrys. The sequence goes on from JBKPRE010000098.1 coordinate 22,011, forward strand.
CTCGGCGGCGGCGCTGCGCACCTTGCGGGCACTGCCCCCCGGCCCCGCTACACGCGGCAAGCTCATCGCATTTGGCGATCCATATTTCAGCGAGACGCAGGCTACCGAAGCCGAGAACGACAAGCCGGTAACGATTGCTTCCGCAGACGGCGTCACCACGCGAGGTCTGCCGCTGAAACGGCGCTCGAGCCCGCAGACGCAAGGTGTCGACAGCGCCGAACTCGCGCTGCTGCCGCGCCTGCCTGATACCGCGGATGAAGTGCGGTCGATCGCATTGGCGCTCGAAGCGGATCCGACCAAGGCTCTTTATCTCGGCAAGGACGCCAACGAAGGCGCCGTCCGCAAGACAGACCTATCCGGCTTCAAGGTCGTCGTGTTCGCGACGCACGGCCTGGTCCCCGGCGACCTGAATGGTTTGACCCAGCCTGCACTGGCGCTGACAGCGCCGAAGGTCGCGGCCGTCGAAGGCGACGGCCTGCTGACCATGGAGGAAATTCTCTCACTCAAGCTCGACGCCGACTGGGTTTTGCTTTCGGCGTGTAATACCGGTGCCGGATCCGGCGCGGGCGCCGAAGCCGCATCGGGCCTCGGTCGCGCTTTCTTCTATGCCGGCACGCGCGCCATTCTTGTCACCAACTGGTCAGTGCATTCGCAGTCAGCGCGCGAGCTTGTGTCCGATCTGTTCCGTCGGCAGGCTGCAGATTCCAAGCTCACGCGCGCGGCCGCGCTGCAGCAGGCGATGAATGCGCTGATCGATGGCAAGGGCTTCATCGACGAAAAGGGCAATACGCTTTTCAGCTACGCGCACCCGCTGTTCTGGGCGCCCTATAGCCTCATCGGCGATGGCGGCTGATTAGTCCGCTCAGGCTTTACTTGCACCTTCGATGGCCCGCAGCATCGCATTGACCGCGGCACCTTGCGTAAGTCCGCCTTCACGGACCAGGCTCCGCCAGGTGTAGAAACTCAAGGCCAGCGCCAGCATCGCCCGTTGCTTGCCATTGAGCTTCGCGCCGAGCGTCTCGTGATAGGCCGCGATGGTTGGCCCCATCCGCAGCGCAACAGTTTCTCTCACCGGCAGATGTGTTTCAGCATCGCGCAACACGCACGCAGACAGGTCGGCGCCGCGCTCATACCAGCCGTAGATCGCGGTGAGGCCGACGCGCAGCCGCTCGTACCGATCGTCGATTTTTCGCCAAGGCGTGGGGTCGGGGAGCGGATCGCGCTCCAGAGCCAGCGCCGAGCAGGCCATCAACAGGCTCCGCTCGTCGGGGAAATGCGCATAGAGCGTATGACGCTGAACGCCTGCCCGTTCAGCCACCATGCTGAAAGTCGTGCGCGCGGGCCCGACGGTGCCGTGCAGATCGACCGCCGCCTCGACGATGCGCTGCCGGGTTTCCGCCTGCTGTTCGGCCCGGCGCTTGAGGGTATAAGTCCGCGTCATCAATTTCATTGCACTAGCATGTGCATTCAATATTGACAAGCCCAAAAATTTCAGTACACATAGCTGTGCTATCAAATTAGCGCTCAGGAGGCAGCTGTGGAGACCAAGATTGCGGAGATCGCCGACGGTATTTACCGGCTCTCGACCTTCGTGCCCGACATCGCCCCGCCCGCCGGCTTCACCTTCAATCAGTTCCTGATTCTGGGGGACGAGCCGCTCATGTTCCACACCGGCCTGCGGAAGATGTTTCCGCTCAACCGGGACGCCATAAGCCGCCTGATTCCACCTGAACGCCTGCGCTGGATCGCTTATGGCCATTTCGAGGCCGATGAGTGCGGCGCCATGAACGAGTGGCTTGCCTTCGCCCCGAACGCACAGCCGGCGCACGGCCAAACCGGCTGCCTGGTCTCGCTCAACGATTTCGCCGACCGGCCGCCGCGCGTGCTTCAGGACGGCGAAGTCATCGACATCGGCCGCGGCAAGAGAGTCCGTTACCTCGATACGCCGCACACACCGCACGGCTGGGACGCCGGCGTGATTTTTGAAGAGTCGACCGGCACGCTGTTGTGCGGCGACCTGTTCACCCAGCTCGGCAACGGCCCGGCACTGACCGAGGGCGATGTCGTCGGGCCCGCGATCGCCGCGGAAGACCTGTTCCGTTACTCCGCGCTCAATCCCGCCATGGGGACGACAATCCGCGCACTCGCAAAAGCATCACCGCGAACGCTCGCGCTGATGCACGGTCCATCTTTCTCGGGGGATGGCGCGGCAGCGCTGCACGCGCTCGCCATCGAGTACGACCGGCGTACCGCCCAATAGTCGAACGCAGCAAGCAATACGAATGGAGTCCGCAATGACCAATGTTGTTGTTCATCTTTCCGGCACAGCATCGCACTGCAGCCAGCTTGCCCATGGGACGCGCCGCGCGCTGGACGAGCTGCCTGACACCGTGCTCAAGGACTTTGGGCTTGCGCGGAGCGATATTCCCTTCATTGCCGGCAAACTTGTGTGCAAACATAAGGATCCCGCCCGCGACGCCATCGACCGGTTCGACTGGAACGCAGTGTGGCGGAACGCAACGCTCCTCAGGTTGCCCGACGCCGTCTTTCGTCTCGCGATTATGGCGGTGGCCGCTGTTTCGGCGATCTTCGTGCTTTCATCCGCCGTCCTTACTTAGAGCGGCGCTGCGTGAGCCAGGCAGGAAGAAACCTTGAATGCCTGACCGAAATTTTCGTGAACAAGGGCGGCGGGGTTTCATCAGAGAGGAACTCGATCCGGATAACCTGCTGGCGCTCGACCGGCGTAAAGGCACGCTGAAACTCGCGTGGCAGTGCTGCGGCAAAAGGCTCTATCCGGGCAACAACACCGCGCGTCGACTGCAATCCGGTCTTGATCCTCACTTCTTCGCCCACCTTGACGTCATAGAGTGCGCCAGTCGGCACATAGGCAAGGACATAACGATGGTTGCCGTTAAGCTCGATAATCGGCTCGCCTGCCCGCACCACCGCACCCTTGTGTGCGGCGATACGCGTCACGACTCCTGAAATGGGAGCAGCCAGGCGGCCATCGTCATAGAGGCGCCGGAGATCACCGATCGCAGCCTGCGCCTCCGTCAACGCCGCGCCCAGTTTCTCAAGCTCACTTTCAATATTGCGCTTTTCCGATTTGAGAGACTGGAGATCCTGGGCGCCACGGAATTCGTTCTCAATCGCGGTCGTGTGTTGATTGACCCCGAGGAAGTGGCGCTGCAACAGCGTCTCAAGCTCCTTCCGCGCACTCGTCGCGAATTTTTCGCGGTTCTCCGCGAGCGGGAGCATGGCTTCGATAACTTCGCCGCGGATCCGCAATTCGCTCTGCCGCGTGCTCCGTGTGGCAATCTCGGCGCTGAGCCGGGCAATGGTCTCCACAACCGTCTGTGACGATACTTTCGCAACAGTGCTCCCTGCCTCGATGGTCTCTCCCTCGCGCACCAGGATATCCCGCACCGTGACCGTGAATTCCGCCGCGACAACGGCTGGCTCGCCGAGAACGAGACCTTCACCGCGGAAAAAGAGCCGGTCGCCGAGGAAAAAATTACCAAGCCAAATCGCCAGCCCGGCGACGCTCGTGAGGTAGAGCCACCGGATGACGGTCAGCCGCCGCGATCTGGGTTCGCTGGGAGGAGCTTGCGGCAAGCTTCGGCGTTTCAGGAAACGCATTACACCACCTCCACCTGAGTCATCACGTGACGCGGCACGTATGGATCCCGGTAGGAGCTGCGGAAAATAAGCTCCTGCACGATAGCAACGAGGCGCACCGGGCGGACCAGCAAAGTCTGCAAAACGGTATAAAGCGGCAGATACGCGATGAGCCAAAGCGGCGTGCGCATTGCGATTGTCGCAGCGCTGACAAAAACCAGGCCGTCCAGAACCACATAACCCGCGAGCGTTGCGCCCAGAATCGTTATCGCAAAGGTGCCAAAATAGTAGCCGAGCCAGACGACGTACACCGGAAAGGCGGCCGCGAGCAGGATCTGGAAGAAGATCACGTCGAAAACGGCCGCTGCGTCGGCAATCCGGAACGTCGAATAACGAGGGTCAAGCAGTGCCCGGTACTTGCGGGCCCAGACTGTTATGAGTCCGCGATCCCAACGGAGGCGCTGTGCGATGAAGGCCGAAACAGTTTCCGGAACATCGGTAAGGGCCAGCGCCTCCGGCGCGAAACGAAGGCGCCAGCCAGCGCGGCGGAGCTTCATTGTCAGGTCGGCATCCTCGCCCACTTCCACGTCCTGGCCGCCGACGCTGTCGATCGCAGAACGCCGGAATGCGCCAAACGCTCCTGAAACGATCGAGAGTGTTCCGAGCGCGTCGGCGATGGTCCGTCCCAGCGACAATCCGATCATATATTCGATGGCCTGAAACCGGGTCATTAGACTCGCCGATACGTTACGCACGCCGAGGTTGCCGCTGACGGCGCCGACCGCCGGATCCGAGAAGTAGCCGACCAGCTCGGCCAGGGCATTGCGGTCGAATGTCGTGTCGATGTCCGAGATCACGACGATGTCGCCCGTGCAGATCGACAATGCGAGATTGACGCCTGCGCTCTTCCCGCCGCGCTGTTCCAGCCGCAGCGCGTGGTCGATCCTGCCTTCGCGCCGCAACGCGTTTGCAACCTGGCTCATCGCGTCGGTCGAGCCGTCATCAACGACCACGATTTGAGGGCGTCCATACAGGTCATTGACGGTCTGCTCCCCCAGCGACTCCACGCACGTCCGCAAAGGCCTTTCCTCATTGTGGCCGACGAGGACAATGCTCAGCGTGAAACGATGGTGGCCCGCATGATCGCGTTTCATCCACAGCGCCACCGGAGGGGCAATCAGCGCTCCGATCGTATAACGCGGTATCTCGAGCAACGTTGTGTACCAGAACAGCAGGACCAGGGTTGCCATGTCGAGCGACGAGAGGAACGAAAATGCTTCCATTAATCGTCAACTCCCCGCGAGCAACCCGACGATGTCATCGCCTTCCGCGATCTCGACATCGAGCTCGACCGGTTTTGTCACCGTCGAATCGATCGTTCGACGAATTCTTTTCATGATGACGTCGAGATCCTTCGCCGACGTTCCGGGAAACCCGATCACCGTCGACTGAACGGTACCGATCCCCACGAAGTCGCTGGACCGCAATTCATTGACGACCGCGTCAACGACACGACGGAATCCGGCATCAACGGTAGCCGCGCCACGTTCGCGGATCAGCGCGTCGATATTCCGCACGGTTATGCGGGCGACTGAAAGCGGCTGCTTGAAGCGCTCCGCCACCTTCAAGCTGTGCATCGCAAGCACGCGGAACTCCCGCGGTGAATACGTATGCGTGCGACTCTCGAGAAGCGGGGCGAGATCGAATTGCGGCAGCTGTCCCTGTCTGAGCGCCCGGACGCCTTCATCCGTGAGATCGTAGTGATACCAGTCCGTCGCCTTCGCCTCGTCAGCGGGCGTTATCGCGGAGCAATCGAGACACGCCAGGTGAACGAATGGCTCGGAATTCGTCGCGCCGCAACTTGCGCAAACAACCGCGGTACCGGGCTTCCCGTAATCGACGCCGAAGTGCTGCAGTGTGCGGTGACATTTCGGGCAGACCAGTAGCTGGTCCTGCCGAAAATGCGACTCTATCTCCTGGCACCCGCACCGGTAGTGATGCAGCAGCGCTTCTTCACGCAAGTTTGCGCTGCCGCATCCGGGACATGCCTCGAAGACATTCAGCCGCGCAGATCCGCATTTCGCACAGCCGTGCGTCCGCGTGAAATGCCTCGGGCGCAACAGGTCAAGATGGGCCAGGACCTCGAGATGGCGCTGGTCGCCGCCAAACGTTCCCAGCAGCGGATATTTCACCACCGTGCGCGAGTTGGGGTCGAAAGCTGCCGTGATCGGTGTCCCACGCGTGTAAGCAAGACGCAGAATCGTCATTTCCGCGCGGTTTGCGCGTTCGGCCTTGAATGGCAACGCGGAGAGCCGCTGCCGGATCGGCGCGAAGGCCTTGTCCATAGCCTGCACGCTCGCCTGGTCGAAGACCGAGCCCACAAAATCGCGGCGGAGCGTCTCGTTACCGCCAAAATCCGCAATCGGTAACGCGGGATCCGCGGCGCGGTCCAACGCGGAAGCAAGCTCTGCCGGCTCCACTCGCCCGAGAAGAATTATCCCGGCGGAGGCCAGGTCTACGTTGCCGTGGAGATTGACGCCTTCGACTGAAGGCAGCTCATCCCCTCCCAGTACCAGAAAGGCCTTGCGTTGTTCCGATTGCAACTGCTGAAGACGAACAAGCGCCGGCGTACTTGCAAGTTGCATATTTGAAGCCGTGAGAAATCGTGGTTCCCGGCAACACCAAGCGTACAACGCCAATGCGCAACTTGACGTGCGTCAAAACAACAAGCCGATCTCCTCTTGTGGTTTAGGATTGATTAAATTTGGTGGCGGCTTGTGGGATGCACGCATCAAGTGCGGTCGCGGCATAGGCCCATGGTCCAACTCGACCGGCCCCGTCAGAGGGGGCCTAATTGTTCCAACGGGGTGCGCGGCCGGAGCACGGCAATGCCAGTTCTCGCCTTCCTTGCAGTGGCAGGTTTGGCGCTGATCGCATTGCTGTTCCTTGCAGACGCAACATTGGACAAGGACGGTTCGCCAGTGATCGTCACAAGCCAGCGCTCGGGTCTGCCGGAATCTTCAATTCATTCTGACAATATACGCATTCTCACCACCGCACCGGCACCCGAGCCTGACATGACGTTGCAAGCCGTACGTAACGCCCAACCCAGGCCGGAGCCTCAAGATCCGCTGAAAGTCCACCCGGACGCGCGCGCGGCGCGGGCGGAAGCGCCGCCTCAGGATACGCGCTTCACGCAACCTGCGAACTACCCGTCCCCGATGAACCACCAGTACCGAAGAAGCCAAGTTATCGACAGATTTTCCATCAAGAATCAGTAAGGCCGAACCCTACTTGCATTAGGGAGATGAATGTCATGCAGGCAACAACATCAATGCCACTACCCCGCCCGATGCTGCACGCGCTTGCCAAGTCCTGGTGGGTCCTGCTGTTGCGGGGAATCGCCGCCATTGTTTTCGGCGTCCTCGCATTCGCGTGGCCCGGACTGACCCTGGTGACCCTTGTCCTTCTTTACGGAGCCTTTGCGCTGGTCGACGGCGCACTGTCGCTGATCGCCGCATTCACCGGCGGCGCCAAGCCAGTTCCGACCTGGTGGCTTGTCGTAGTCGGCCTCCTCGGAATCGCCGCCGGCGTTGTGACGTTTCTATGGCCTGGCATCACCGCCGTCCTGCTGGTGATGTTCATCGGTGCCTGGGCGTTGGTGCACGGCATCTTCGAGATCATCGGGGCGATTCAGTTGCGCAAGGAAATTGACAACGAGTGGATGCTGATCCTCGGCGGGCTGCTGTCGGTGCTGTTCGGTATTGTGGTTCTGATCGCGCCCGGAGCCGGAGCGATCGGACTGGTCTGGGCGATCGCCACCTACTCGATCCTGTTCGGCATCACATTTGTGGTACTGGCGTTTCGCCTGCGGAGTCATGCGCACTCCACGGTAGCGGCGTGAGAGCCGTCCGCTCCCTGATTGTGCTGCTTGCACTCACCTGCGCGAACTATTGCTTTTCTTGGCCACCCGCTCTTCATCGATCATGAAATCGCGCGTGATCGGCACCGCATCGCGCTTGGTCGAAAGGAGTAGCTGAAACACCATGTGCGAGCCGTGAAGGAATTCGAGCTCGACAGCGGCCAGATAGAATTCCCACATCCGGCAGAACCGTTCGTCGCAGATCGCCACCGCCTGGGCTCGATTTTTGGCGAAGCGCTCGCGCCAGTGTTTCACCGTGTAATAATAATGTAGCCGCAGCACTTCCATATCGTTGCACCACAGGCCGTTACGCTCGGTGGCCGCAAAAGTTTCCGACAGTGCCGGCACATAGCCGCCGGGAAAGATATATTTGCGGATGAACGGGCCGGTTGTGCCGGGCGGCGACATTCGGCCGATGCAGTGAATGAAGGCATAGCCATCAGGCGTCAGCAGCTCGCGGATCTTTCCGAAATACTCGTCGAAATGCTGCGCACCGACATGTTCCATCATGCCGACCGAGACAACGCGGTCGAACTGGCCGGTGAACTGCCGATAGTCGAGCTCGCGGAACTCGACACGATCGGAAACGCCGGCGGCCTCGGCCGACGCGCGCGCGATCCTGATCTGCTCGGGCGAGACGTTGACCGCGGTGACACGAGCGCCCGTCTCGCGCGCAAGATGAATGGCAAAGCCGCCCCAGCCGGAGCCGATCTCGGCGACGGTCATGCCAGGCTTCAATTGCAATTTGCTGGTGGCGTGGACCAGCTTGTTGAGCTGTGCCTGCTCGAGCGTGTCGTGCTCGGGATCGCGAAAATAAGCGCAGGAATACTGCAGCTGATCGTCGAGAAACAGGCGGTAGAGTTCGATCGGAACGTCGTAATGGTGGCGGGCATGCGCGGCGGCCAGTCCGATCGGGTTGGCCTGATGCCAGCGACGCAAGCTGCGCCACGCCCGCCGCATCAGCTTCTGCGGGCCGTGCGAATAAAGCGCGGCGCGGTTGACCGAGAACAGCAGAAGAAAATCGTGAATCTTGGCACCGTCCTCGAGAGTCAGCGCGCCATCCATGTAGGCTTCGGCCGTGTGCAGTTCCGGATTGATGAACAGCTTGGTGTATAGCCTGCGATCGCGCAGGTGGATGCCGACGTCAGGCCCGGGCAGGACACCGCCAAAGACATGCACTTTCCCGTCGGCGTCGCGGACTCGCAGCTTGCCCTTGCGGATGAAGCGCCGGAGCAGATTGGACAATAGACGCACGTGGGAGTTCTCCGCGGCCGTCCCTCCTCCATAGCAACGAATTGGAAAAGGATCACGTAGCGACGGAAGAGGCGCCGCAGATTACCTCACGGCATCGATCGTCTTGCCATATATCATGCAATGCCCGCGGCAAATCTACCCATCTCCCTATAACGCAGGACTGCCCGGACGGCCTTTGGCTTTCCGGGACTCCCGCCGTCTGCTATCGTTTGCGGCATCCCGACATGTCGGAAGGAGAAAATACAGTTATGGCGAGTGCCGCTGAGGATATTGTCGAAATGATTGCGGGTCGAATCAGGCCCACCAGCGATGCCCTTCAATTGTCGGAACCGCTCGACAAACTGGGACTGGACTCCATGCAGGTGGTCGAATTGATTTTTGATATCGAGGAAAAATTCGACATAAACCTTCCAGTCAACGCGAATATGGACATTCAGGGCAAGACGGTCGGGGATCTCATTCAAGCGGTAGAGCAGCTTGTTGCCGCTAAAGCGAAACCGAATTGACCCGGGTTGTTATTACCGGCCTCGGCGTCGTCTCATCCGTTGGACAATCGACGCCGGACTATTGGGGCTCCCTGATTGCGGGGCGCTCGACTTTCGCGCCGCCGACACTCGGAACCGCTGCACAGGCCACCGGCAAGCTCGTCGGCGAAGTCAAAGGTTTTGAGCCGGCAGCCCATTTTGATTCATCGCAGCTCCCGCTGCTCGACCGGGTTTCGCAATTCGCCATCGTCGCTGCGCGGCAGGCCGTGAGCCAATCGGGGCTTGAGTTGCGCGGCGAGATTGCCGAGCGAACCGCCGCGATATTCGGAACCGGATCGGGAGGACATACGACGATCGATGACAGCTTCCACCGCCTCTATGCAGGCGGCGCCGCGCGCCTGCATCCCCTGACTATTCCCAGGGCCATGATCAGTGCGCCGGCCAGCCAGGTATCGATGGACCGCGGCATCAAAGGTCCGGTTTTTGCGGTTTCATCCGCATGCGCGTCAGCAACGCATGCCATCGGCCAGGCCTTCCATATGATACGCAACGGCAGTGCGAGCTGTGCCGTGACCGGCGGCACCGAGGCGAGCATTACCTTCGGCGCCATGAAGGGCTGGGAAGCAATGCGCATCATGTCGCCCGATACGTGCCGGCCTTTCTCGAAAGACCGAAAGGGAATGCTGATTGGCGAAGGAGCCGCCGTGGTGGTGCTTGAGGCCCTGGATCACGCGCGCAACCGCGGCGCGGATATCCTGGCCGAAATCGTCGGATTTGGAATGAGCGCGGACTCGAAAGACCTGACCGCCCCCGATGCAGACGGAATGGCGCGGGCGATCAACGCGGCGTTGACGGATGCAGCCCTGTCTCCGGATATGATTGATTATGTCAACGCGCACGGAACAGGCACGACCGCCAACGATTATACCGAAACGGTCGCTTTGCATCGGAGCTTCGGCGCCCATGCGCGGCGGCTTGCCATTTCGTCCACGAAATCCGTTGTCGGTCACACGCTCGGCGCCGCGGGCGCGCTGGAATTTGTCGCCGCTGTCATGGCCATTCGTGATGGCATCGCGCCGCCGACCATGAATTACATCGGGGCGGACCCCGACTGCGACCTCGACTACGTTCCGAATGAAGCACGGCGGATGCCCATCCGAGCGATCTTGAGCAATTCCTTCGCCTTCGGCGGATTGAACGCTGTTTTGGCGGCGCGCCAGATCCAGTGAACGCTCACGTCGGACTGGCTGGCTGGTGTAGCAGTGCGAGTCGCTCCCTGCCCCACCGGTTACTTCAGAACAGCTGCGAAATTAGCAGGCGTATCGGGCAATGATGCAATGCCCGCCTGTGCGCCCTCTCGCGTCCTGCGCGCTTATTGGGCGGCCGGGTAGATCAACGATCCAGAGGGCTGCGCCCGTGCCGCTTCGTTGATACGCGCCGGTTCGACGCGTCCTGGGCCGAGGATATGGAATACGGTGTCGCCCATTGCGAGCAGATAGTCGGCGATAATCCGTCGATGGCATCGCCACCACACCGCTTCCGCGCACATGATGCCGCAGCATTGGGTCCGGCCAAGTTCACGCAGCCGGCCAAGACCGGCGCGAAAACTATCGCTCATGGCGTAATCGGCATAGTTATGGAAGCTTTCGTTCTGCCAGAACGCGTTGACATCCGGTGACATTTTGCGTTGCCGGCCGCGCAGACCGCCAAGCGCTGCAATGTGTTCGTATCCGATTTGAAACGACGCTAATGACTGCGGCAGCACGTCGCCATTGTATTGCGCGTTCGTGCGCGAGCGCGGCACCGTGCGAACGTCGACGACAAGCGTGATCTCGGCTTTGCGCAGCAGACCTGCAAATTCGTCAAGCGGGCGCGTCGAATGGCCTATGGTGAAGAATGGGTACACGACCCAGCTTAGCTCGGCGTCGTGCGCTCGTCGCCTCGGCCGGTCAGCACTTCGACACGCACGGAGGACGGAGTCGCGTGGGGACAGGGGCACTCAACGGCGAAGGTGGCGCAATGCTTGCCCTTTGTGGAGGGCAACATGATCCGTCTTGTCGCTCTTGATCTCAAATTGTGGATCGTCCGCGCTGGCGTGATGGATGTAGCCTTTGTAATTCACGTTTTTGGTATGCACCCGCACGACCCGACCAGTGACCCGGCCCGCTTCGGAATTCCAGCTCACGTGGTGCCGACCTTCAAACTTCTTGCCATCGCGCAGCCCAGGAACCTCTTGCAAAAACCATCCAACGATTATAAGATATACTTACACTATATCTTTAGATTCGATATGTCGAGCTCATTCGTAAAATCGGCAGGCGCCATCGGCGACCTGAGCTTCGCATTGGTAGCGTTGCTCCGGGCTGACGGACACCTCTGCAACGTATTGACGCACATTGCATCCGGCGACTGGCGTGCGGTGGAACAGGCAATTGTCGTCATTCTGAGCCCGCGCGCTTCACCGAAGAAGCTGTCCAATGTGGCCCGCAACATCCTCGAGCTTGCCTGCGATAACCGCGGCATAACAGGACGCATCATGGGCCCCTTTTTCTTCAATGCCATCGCGCGGATCGCCGGCAGACCGGCTGGAAAGCGTCTTGAAAAAAGAATTAGGCATTTGCGACGCCGCATGTTTTTGGACGGCCAAACGCATTTGGTGGCGCATCCGCGGCGAGCAACCAAAAAAACCGGCGGTGCGCCCTCCGTCCGCAAGATCAACTTTGATCCAGCGGCCATTTTGGCGATGACTACCATCGGGACAGGACCATGACCTACGTTGTCACGGAGAATTGCATCAAGTGCAAGTACATGGACTGCGTCGAGGTTTGTCCCGTTGACTGCTTTTACGCCGGCGAGAACATGCTGGTGATCCACCCCGATGAATGCATCGATTGCGGCGTTTGCGAACCGGAATGCCCGGCTGAGGCTATCAAGCCCGGCACCGAGCCTGGACTAGAGGAATGGGCGAAGCTCAATCGCGAATATTCGGCGAAATGGCCGAACATCACCTCAAGGGGCCTGGCTCCCGCAGATGCGAAAAAATGGGATGGCGTTCCCGGCAAACTCGCATCCTTCAGCCCAGATCCACATCAAGACCCCTCGCAAACTGATTCTGCCTCCGCGACGACGCCAGTTGAGGAAAGTCTCCCATGAATTCCGAGACGGTCCCATGTCGGAAGCGGGCAATAGAAGAGGAGGCAAGCAACGATGACTGACCCCAACACGCAATTGTCGGTGGATTCGACTATCGATGTACGCTCGATTATCCCGCGCGAGCGGCACCCCCTGATCTTCAATACATTCCAACGACTGGAGCCGGCGCACGCGTTCGTACTTGTCAATGATCATGACCCAAAACCGCTTTACTACCAGTTCCAGGCTGAGCATCAGGGCAAGTTTGGTTGGGATTATTTAGAAAAGGGCCCTGACGTCTGGCGAGTCATCATCAGTCGAACCGCGTGAAAAAAGACGTCCACTAATTTGTCGGCCGCGGAAAACATTCAAGCGCTCGACACATCCCGATCGCGATGACAGCCCAGACCAGGCTGCGAACCGTCATCGCGCCAATCGTTCTCACCTCAAATGCTCCGCCAAGAAAAATGTAGATACCCAATGCGGCAAACACGGCAATCGTCGTGATGGCAATCGCCGCTGACAATTGCGCCGCCCAGGGTTTCCACAGAAAGACTCCGCAGCCGGCGATGATATAGGCAAACCCGGCAAAAAAATTGAACCAAAGAACAAAGGGAACAATATTTCCGGCGGCCGCCCTTTCGGCCGGAGGGCCGAACAAGGTCTTACCCCCTACAAAGACGGTCACTATGCCGAACGCCACCGCGATCAAGGCTGCCGCGATAGCCCAACGTGGACGGGATGTGGTCTCGGTCATCTTTCACGCTTTCGCTGGAGCCAGGAGGCGCTCAAGGCTGCTGCTCGGCCTCACCGGATCCGACAAAAGATTTATAGACAATGTATTCTTGGCGCCGCGAAAGAACAAAACGCCTGAGCCAAAGACACGCCCAGCGAGTGTCATTTGTCGCAACGGTATCGGGCTAGCTTTCAGGCCGTCGGATTTCTCTGGCAGTTTACTATGGAGAGCAATCATGATGATAGGTGCTGAAAAAGGGCTCAAACTAACCACCGCCGCACTGTTTGCATCTGCCGTTTTATCGATCAGCTTGATTGCGGCCCACGCACAGGCTCAAAAGGAAGAGCATAAATTAACGCTTCGCGCGATCATGCAAGAACTCGGCGCTGAGCACCTGCGGCTGACCAACGCCCTGCTTATTGATGATCTCAAAACTGTCGAAGAATCGGCGAAAGCTATCCAAGGTCATCCACTTCCCACCGAGATCGTGGCGGCCATAAAAAGCAAGCTTGGCAGAGATTTTCGGGCTTTCGAACGCATTGATGAGCAAAGCCATCAGGCAGCTGCTAACCTCGCCAAGCGCGCGGCGGCAAAAGATCTCACGGGATCAGCAAAAGCCTTTGGCGGACTCACGGAGGGATGCCTGAGCTGCCATAAGCAATTCCGCGCAGCACTTCGTCCTCTTTCCGATTAGGGTCCTGCTAGGCGTGACTGTGCCGTTGGCGTTACGCCGCGCATGCAACTGCTACGAAAACCGCGCGCATGACGAACCTGATACGGATCCGAAACTCGGTCATTGCTGGGCTGTGCGGCACATTGGTGCATTCGCTCCTAGCGTTGGTCCATAGCAAGACCGGTCCGCTGCCGGAGTTTCAACCCAATGACGATTTCCGGAGGGCCCTGTCCTGGCTGATAGGTCAAGATATTCATCCAGGCCTCGCGTGGCTGCTCCTGTTCGTCAATGGAGCCGTCATCTGGGGATTCGTGTTCGGTCAGGTCTACCGCTTTCTTCCCGGTAAACGTCCCTGGCAAAAGGGAGCCTTCTTTGGCATTTGCGTCTGGATCGTGATGGGATTTGTATTCTTTCCGCTCGTTGAGCGAGGCATTTTCGCTGTTGACCTTGGCCTGGGGCCAGCACCGGCAATTCTTTTGTTGGTGATGTTGCTCACCTACAGCGTGACAATGAGCTTAGTTTATCACTTTCTGAACAGGCGCTCTGCCTGACCCAGCCGAGGATTGGCTTGGTGCCGATGTTCGTCCGGTGCCCCGCCGCCGCACTTACAAATCAAGGTGTCTTTTAGCTAAGAACCGCGACAGCAATCATACCAACAACAATTAGAACTAGCCCGCTCACAAGCATCGGGAGCAGGCTGCTACCCGAATAGGGATCTGCTACTGCCAGAGCGACGTTCCTTTCATTGTTGTTCTTGCTGGTCATCCCGTTTCTCCTAGATTTCCCACCGATCTGAATTTTCTTCAGCCCTGCGACGACTTTCATATCTCGGAAACAAGATATTGTTCTCGAGATGGATATGCTCCATCAGATCATTAACCAGCTTGGCCGATCCCGTGTAGAGCGCCTGCCAGGAGCGGCAAGCCCCCTCGGGCAGGGTGAAGTTCCCGGTTAAACTTTCAAGTCTTCGCGAATGCTCGCCGTGGTCATCATGATCGTGACGCATCTGTGCAATCGGGAGGTCGAGACCGCCGGCGGGCTTTCGCCGCATCGCCGGAAACAAAATGAGCTCCTCTTTTTTCATATGGACTTCGAGCTCACCCAACATCTGCTGAAGCAAAGCAGCAAGCCCATGAGGGGCCTGCGGATGATCAGAGTGAACCGCTTCCACCTTTCTGCTCAGCTTCACCAACTCTGGCAGTTCGCCGCGATGGGTTTCGTGATAGCGGGTTAGAATATGATCAATGAGATCGCCGGTTTGCTGGGGCACCGGAATTGCGAACCTTGACTCGCCAAGGCTATTCAGTGCGTGCTCCAATTCGGCGATATCAACGCCACCCTGCCGAGCTGCATCTTCGAGTGCGATATCGCCACCACAACAGAAGTCCAGTTTAAACCGGCGAAATATCCCGGTTGCCCCCGGCATTGTTGCCGCAATATCGCCGACTGTCCGACTGCTTAAAGAGACCGGCGGGCTTGAAATCGTCACTGAATCTCTCCTGTTTCGCCGACGTCATCAAGCATGTCGCCACCCCGAGCAAGCATGAACGCAGTCGCGGTCACCATCACGGCGATTCGCCAGTCCAATCTGCCGAGGAGAAACGACAAGAGAACTGCAAACCATGCTCCCGACGCTGCACTCCATCGATATTCCCACCGCCTTTGCAGAGGATCATCGGCGAACAGATTTTGGACATGGGAAAGCGTGCTGTGCCGTCTGCCAGACTTACGCATGTCGATTTCGTTGCCTGCTATTTCGTCGAATGCTCGGCGCATGATGTTCTCCTTCGGTCGCGATTGCTGCCACCGGCCGAACGCCCAACCCGATTCTGTCATTCGCTTTCAGGGGCGGCCGCTCAACGCGCCGATATGTGCCAGAAAGCACTGCGGAAATATCGGAGCGGCTTATCCCAATGTCTTGAAGTTCGGGTTCGCTCATCGCCGACAGCTGGAGATAGTCACAATGCTGTTGGTGCCCGTGGGCAATTTTATCGGCGAACGCTCTCAAAGCCTCCATCGCCGTGCCCAGAAACCCACCACTGGTCTGACAACTCTGGCGAATTTCAAATGAATGCATTTTGCTCACATTCCTCGCTGTCCTCCCGACCTCTTACTAACCCTGGTCCCATATAGATATATTGTCAATATATCTTTTGTCGAACAAAACGCCTAACAAGTCCGTGGTACTGTTTGGGGCGCTCCCGAAGGGCGCGGCTGGTATCTCGGCTCGTCAATTCTCCAAGGTCGTTCAGTAAAGACGGTCAATTGAACCCGTCGAAATGGATGCGGGAAATCAATGCGGCTCACCTCCTTCTCCGATTACGCCCTGCGACTATTGATGTTCGCCGCCACTTCCGGCGACCGGCTGATTACAATTGAAGAAGCCTGCCAAACTTATGATATCTCGCGCGGACACCTCATGAAGGTCGCCAATCTCCTGACGCGCGAAGGATATTTGAAAGCGGTACGCGGACGCTCTGGCGGGCTAACCCTCGCCAAGCCTCCGAAGGACATTCGGCTCGGCGACGTCGTGAGAGCGACCGAACCCGACTTCGCGCTGGTGGAATGTTTCGCGACCGGCAATCAATGCATTATCACCAGGTGCTGCGCCTTACCGGACGTTTTGAACGAGGCGCTGAACGCCTTTATTCGAACGCTCGACCGCTATACGTTGGAAGATCTCATGCTGAAGCCGAAGGATTTTGCGCCGATTTCGGCGAAGCCCTCCCCCCGCCTTCGTGGTCCACAGTTCTAGCGTTTCGTCCCAACGAATTCGGTCGCCGTCTACGACCCGCTTGACTGCTGCTTTCGACGATCAAAAACCCGGTGCATGCGTGAGGTTTGGTCGAGGAATTCCGTGGTGAAACATCTATCGCCCGCCTATTTCGCGCTGGTGATGGCGACCGGGGTCGTCTCGATTGCGGCGTGGGATTTTCAGCTCCCCGTCCTGGCAATGGGACTGTTTGTCTTCAACATCATTGCCTACGTGGTAGTCGCAGGGCTGACCGTCCTGCGGGCGATCCGTTATCCGCGGCTGTTCTTCGCCGACATGACCGACCATCGGCTCGGGCCCGGCTTTTTCACCGCGGTTGCAGGATCCTGCATCCTTGGTACGCAGTTTTTGTTGATGGCGCGCAGTGTGGAGGTTGCGGCCGTGTTCTTGGCGCTCGGTACCGCGCTGTGGATCGGTCTGACCTACACGATCTTCACAGCTCTTACGGTCAAGCGTGATAAGCCGCCCCTTGAGAAGGGGCTCACCGGCGCGTGGCTGATCGCTGTGGTCGCCACCCAGTCGATCGCCGTTCTGGCGGCGCTGATCGCCCGCGATTGGCCTCAGCCGCTTCGCCTGGAACTCAATTTCTTCGCGCTGTCGATGTGGCTATGGGGCGGGATGTTCTACATCTGGATCATCTCGCTCATCTTTTACCGCTACACCTTCTTCACCTTCTCGCCAGGCGACCTCACGCCACCTTACTGGATCAACATGGGGGCAATGGCGATCTCCACCTTGGCCGGCGCCCGGCTGGTGCAAAACACACCGGATGCACCGTTCCTCGCCTCTTTGCTTCCATTCCTCAAGGGCTTTACGGTTTTCTACTGGGCCACTGGAACGTGGTGGATTCCAATGCTGCTCGTGCTCGGCGTTTGGCGGCACCTGATTCAGCGGTTTCCGCTGCGCTACGATCCGCTGTACTGGGGCGCAGTATTCCCATTGGGGATGTACACCGTGGCAACAATGCAGATGGCGGAGGCACTTGACCTTCCGTTCCTCGCCCCGTTGCCGCCGTTGGTGTTCGCAGCAGCACTGGCTGCCTGGATGCTCGCCTGCATCGGTTTGCTGTGGGAGTTGCGCAAACTCTTTCACGCACGCAAGTACAATTAATGTCTGCCTTGCCTGCCAAGAGCGGACATCGCGTCGAACGCATGCCTATGCTTGTTCCCTCAGACCCAGTTGTCAGCGGCTCAAGTCCGAGCAATGTGGTTCAGACCCGCCTTAAGGCGTCACGATGACGCGTCCCTTCATATTGGGATGATACTTGCAGAAATAGTCGACCGCGCCCGCTTTCTTCAACACGACGCGGCCGCTTTGCGTCGGGCCAGTGACGACATTCCAGTCGCCGTTCGTCGCGGTGGCGGTGTGGGCGAGCACATCCTTGTTCACCCACTCGATAGTGTCCCCGACCTTGGCATTCAAATCTGCAGGCGCGAAAACAAGCTTATCAATAGTAACCTGAATGGTTTCCGCCTGCGCCGTGATGGAAAACAGCGTAGATACCGCAAGCGCAGCGATCCGTTCCGGCGTCATCGCAGCTACTCCAATTACTTGACGTCGGTCGCAACGTGCTCGGCGTGCTGCTGGTGGCCCTGGAAGAGTTTCAGGCCGGTCTGTAGCAGGCTCTTGAGCTCGGAATTGTTCGCTGAGGGGATCAGCGTGCTTTCGAGCGCGCCGTTCACGGTCTTGTGGTAGGCGACCTCGTTGTCGACATAGGCCTTGTCGAATGCCGCGCCGTTGAGTTTTGCCAGTTCGGCACGCTTGGCTGCAGCCTGTTTGGTGAGCGCACGGCTGGTATCGTTGTCCTCGGGCTTCACGTTCAACTTCTTGACCAGCGCAAGCGCCTGCTTGTTCACCGCGGTATGGTCGCGCACCATATCATTGGCGAACGCGCGTACTTCCTTGTTCTTCGATTTCGCGAGCGCCTGCTTCGCCGCATCGATATCGAGCTGGCCGGCCGTGTAGGCAATGTGCGCGATCTGCGGATCGGTGGGTTTTGCGCCCTGTGCAAATGCTGGCGCTGACAGCAGGCAAAGCGCGAGCACGCCTGCGGACATCTTAGCAATCATGGGAACCTCCCTTTCGTGAACCGTGCATCGTTTGATGCAGCAGCGCGACGGAGGTTCCCGGAAATTAGTCGATGCAGATGCGCTCGACGATCGTTTCCGTCATGCGCTCGCAGCGCCGGCCGCCGAAGGGGAAGCTGCTTGTGAGAGCCGGCCCAAGCTGCTTGTCGAGTTCGGCGCGCAGCAGGACACGAGCACGGTGCAGCCGTGTCTTCACGGTTTCCGGCTGCAAACCGAAGAGATCAGCCGTTTCGTCAACACTCATGCCTTCGACGATGCGGGCGACGAATACGGAGCGAAATGCGTCGGGAAGCTCGTCGATCGCATGCTCCAGCACCGCACGGATTTCGCCTTGCGCCATTGCTTTCTCCGGATCGCTTCCTGCCGCCGAGGCCGGAAAGTGAATAATCTCAGCCTGATTGCGATTGGCGCCATAAGTTTCCCAGTCAACGGTCGGCCGTCTGCGCCGTAACCGGCCTAATGCTTCGTTCATGGCGATGCGCGTGATCCATGTACCAAAGGCCGCATCGCCCCGGAACATGTCGAGACCGGTGAAAGCACGGACATATGTCTCCTGCACGACGTCTTCGGCCTCGGCATCGTTGCGAAGGATACTGCGTGCGATGCGGAATAGCCGTCGATTGTAGCGTCTGGTGATGGCACGGACGGCGGCTTCGTCGCGTGCTCGCGCCAGGCTTACCAGGGCCTCATCGCTAAGCGATTCGGCGGCGGCTCCCTGAGCCTGTGTCAGCGGCATAAGCGGTATCCTCTGTTTCGATGAATTAGATGCATCTGCGGCGAAAACGTTCCCAAGTCTTTGCGTCGAAGTGTCCACTTGGTGCCAAAAGTAGTCATTGCGGACCGCCTCTTCAATTAGGGCGAATCGATTTTTGGTTACCGTGCTTGTGAATGCTCAACTGGGTATGGACATTCGCCTTCTCGAGGCCGCCATCGGCAATCCACGCGTCCGTGCTCTTGATAGCGCGTTCGATCAACGTGTCGGCTTGTGAAAAGTCGTATGGCGAGCCAACGAGCGGGCACAGTGGCGGCAGCACGTAATATTCGATGCCACTGCCATCGAGCTCCTTTAACTCGCTCAGCATCTGCCGCGCAATTAATAACGTGAGCGCATGCAGCGCGCTTGCGACTGCGCCTGCTGGCGGCTTTGAGAGTGCACAGGCATAACCCGTGGGCAGCACGATGAGACGACGAGCTCCTTGCTCAACCGCAACCTGGACCGCGGTGTTGCTCGAAACCGCGCCATCAACAAGATAAACATCCTTGAACCAAACAGGCGGGAATACCGCCGGTATAGCCGCACTCGCGATGATGGCCTGGGCGGCGGGGCCTTCTGACAAGACGACGGTAGCGCCGGTCAGAACATCGGTCGCGACGATGTGAATTGGAACCTTTGCATCTTCCAGATTGCGATAGGTGAGATTGGTCTCAATCAACGCTCGCAAGCCGTCCGGCTCGACGAGAAATTTCCGCCGGACCAAAAACCCTAGGACTGTTGCCCAATTTATCGGAAATACGTCGCGTCGGCGCAATCCACGCCAGATCGCTTCCAAGTGCTCGGTGCCTTCGAGCGTGGGGTTGCCGGCATAGTAGGCGCCATTGAGCGCGCCGACACTCGATCCGACAACCATATCCGCGGCGATACCATGGGTTGCGAGTGAATGTAGCATGCCGGCCTGAATGGCACCGAAGCTGCCGCCGCCGGCGAGAACCAAGGCTGTTTTCGGTCGAGCGCCACCAGGCACGGTAACAGCTCCTGTCACACTGCCATGCTGAGAAATTCTTGACGCGTGAGCGGATTATCGCGGAAACAGCCCAGCATGCGGCTGGTGACCAGATCTGAATCGGGCTTATGCACGCCGCGCGTGGTCATGCAGTGATGTGATGCCTTGATAATGACCCCCACACCCTGTGGTTTGAGCACCTCGTTGATCGTGTTGGCGATTTGAGCCGTCATCTTTTCCTGAATTTGTAAGCGCTTTGCATAGACCTCAACCAGGCGGGCGAGCTTGCTAATGCCGACGACACGGCCGCTCGGCACATAGGCCACCCACGCTTGACCGATAATGGGGGCCAAGTGGTGCTCGCAATGGCTCTCGAACCGAATGCCCCGCAGCACAATCATTTCGTCGTAGCCTTCGATTTCTTCGAAGGTCTTTTTCAGGATTTCAACCGGGTCCTGGGCATAGCCAACAAAAAATTCTTCGAAAGCTCGCGCCACACGAGCAGGCGTCTCGGTCAAGCCATCACGTTCTGGGTCGTCACCGGCCCATTGAATAATTGTTCGGAATGCAGCTTCGACATCGGCTCGCTCGGGTCGCTCACACTTTGCGTGCAACGATCTGACGCGCTCTAAAGCATGTACATTTGAACTCATCGATGGTCCTCAATTTTCGGGCGGTAAGTGCCCTCAGATAGGGCACGATGCCCGTATGCTGCTTAGATGGTCGCTGGGCATAAAGGTTCCGAAGGCGAGCCGTACCGGTTTCCGCGGCCCAGGTCAGCGTGCCCCGGATGCCGTGCACTCCTGTAGGCAGTTGGCATTAGTGTAGACGTAGGTTTCGCTGCGTCATCACGTCGGACTTGTTGGCTGGGGCGCCAGGATTCGAACCTGGGAATGGCGGAATCAAAATCCGCTGCCTTACCACTTGGCTACGCCCCAACAGGTACCGGAGAGCCGCGGCGAAGCGATTTCACGTGCGGCGGCCGGACCATAGCGGCGCGGCCCTGCCCGATCAATGTCCGCGAGCCGCATATTATATATGTGGCGCGCGTTGACCCGCCCTGCCCCGGCACTAGATTAGCCAGCCATGACCTACCGCGCGCCGGTCGCCGATATCGCATTCACCCTCAAGCACGCCGCCGGCCTGAAGGCTGCGCTGGCGGAAGGACTTTATGGCGATCTCGACGAAGAGACGGTCGACTCCGTCATTGCGGAGGCGGGGCGTTACGCCACCGATGTCATCGCGCCACTCAACCAAGTCGGCGACAAGTTCGGGACGCCGTTCAAGGACGGCCGTGTCACGACGCCCCCGGGCTGGAAAGAGGCCTACACAGATTGGGCCGCTGCCGGATGGAACGGCCTCGCCGCGCCACCCGATTGGGGCGGCCAGGGGCTGCCGCAGGCGCTGAACGCAGCCTGCATCGAGATGTGGAACTCGGCGTCCATGGCCTTTGGCATCGGGCCGGTGCTCACGATGGCAGCGATCGACGCGCTGCATGCCTACGGCAGCGAGACACTCAAGAAGCAATATCTCGGCAAGCTCATCAGCGGCGAGTGGATGGGCACGATGCAACTCACCGAGCCGCAGGCCGGCTCCGACGTGGGCGCGCTGCGCAGCAAGGCCGAGCGCGCCGGCGACGGGACCTACCGAATCACGGGCTCGAAAATATTCATTACCTACGGCGAGCACGATCTTACCGACAACATCATCCACTTCGTGCTGGCGCGGCTGCCCGATGCGCCGCCCGGCACCAAGGGGATTTCGCTTTTCCTGATCCCGAAGATCATGCCGGACGGCTCGCGCAACGACGTGCGCGCCCATTCGGTCGAGCACAAGCTCGGCATCCATGCCTCACCGACCTGCACGATGATCTACGGCGACCACGGCGGCGCCAAGGGATTCCTTATCGGCGAAGAAAACAAAGGCATGGCCTGCATGTTCACCATGATGAACCGTGCACGGCTCGCTGTCGGTTTGCAGGGCGTCGGCATCGCGGAGCGCGCGACGCAGCAGGCCCTCGCTTATGCCCGCGAGCGCAAGCAAGGCGCCGCCGGCGCGATCATCGCCCATCCTGACGTGAAGCGCATGTTGCTCACGATGCGGGGCCTGACAGGCGCAGCGCGCGCGATCTGCTATGCGACGGGCATTGCCATCGACCGGTCCCTGCGGGCCAAAACCGACGCCGCCCGCAAGGCCGCACACGAACGTGCGTCGCTGCTCACTCCCGTCGCCAAGGCTTTCTCCACGGACATCGGGATCGAGGTCGCGTCGCTTGGCGTGCAGGTGCACGGCGGCATGGGTTACATCGAAGAGACAGGCGCGGCGCAGCACTTCCGCGATGCGCGGATCGCGGCGATCTACGAAGGCACCAACGGCATTCAGGCGCTCGACCTGGTCGCGCGCAAGGTGCCGCTGGAAGGCGGCAAGACAATCGCACTTTATATCGACAACCTGCGCCGGACCGTCGAGGCCGTGCGCGCAAGCAACGCGCCGGTCCTGGGCGAAAGCGCGGCGCGGCTCGGCGAAGCGGTCGACAGTCTCGAACGATCGACGCGCTGGCTGCTGTCGCAGAAATCGTCCGATACGGCTCTTGCCGGTGCGACGCCCTATCTGCGCCTGTTCGGCAACGCGGCCGGCGGCTGCATGCTGGCCGAAGATGCCCTGGCCTCGTTACGCGCCGGCGACGGAAATTCACGCGGCGCGCTTGCGCGCTTTTTTGCCGAAAACATCGCTGTTCAGGCAGGCGGATTCGAGCGCACAATTGTCGAAGGCGGTGACAGCATCAACGGTGCCCAGGCGGCGCTCGCCGGATAAGGACAGAAACACCGATGTCACTGAAGGGAAAGACCCTGTTCATCACCGGCGGCTCGCGCGGCATCGGGCTTGCGATCGCACTGAAGGCTGCGTCCCAGGGCGCCAATGTCGCCCTCGCCGCCAAAACCGTCGAGCCGCATCCGAAGCTCGAGGGCACCATTCATACCGCCGCGGCCGAGGTCGCAAAGGCCGGCGGCCGTGCGCTGCCGCTTGCCGTCGATGTCCGTGACGAGACGACCGTGCAGGCTGCGATCGACGAGGCCGCCGAAAAGTTCGGTGGCATCGATATCGTGGTGAACAATGCCAGCGCCATTCAGCTGACGTCCGTCGCGGCGACCGACATGCGCCGCTACGACCTGATGCAGCAGATCAATGCGCGCGGGACATTCATGGTGTCGAAATTCGCGATCCCCTATCTCGTGCGCGCCGCGAACCCGCACATCCTGATGCTCTCGCCTCCGCTCGACATGTCGGAAAAATGGTTCGCGCCCCACACCGCCTACTCGATGGCGAAATTCGGGATGAGCCTCGTGGTCCTTGGGCTCGCCGGCGAACTGCGCGGCAAGGTCGCGGTGAATGCGCTTTGGCCGCGCACCACGATTGCGACCGCCGCGATCCGCAACCTGCTCGGCGGCGACACGATGATGCGGCGCTCGCGCAAGCCGGAGATCCTGGCCGAAGCAGCATGCCGCATCTTCGAAAAGCCGAAGAGCTTCACCGGGAACTTTCTCATCGACGACACATTTCTCGCTGCAGAGGGCGTGACGGATTTCGATCAGTATCGCGTCGATCCGAGCCAACCCTTGCAGATCGATTTTTTCGTGCCCGACAGCAGCCTGCCGCCGAACGGCGTAAGCCTCGGTCCGAAAAGCCAGTAACGTCGCCCGGGCGACCGAGCGCAAGCGAGGGAGGCATAACCGCGTTTAGCGCGTCTTCGACGCGCTATGGGACGACCAAGTTTGCGTGCGACAGTAAAGCCAAGATAGAAGGGATTAATGTCTACACTCCTGCTCAGCCACCCCGCCTGCCTGAATCATCTCACACCTGCCGGCCATCCCGAGCGGCCGGACCGGCTGCGTGCGATCGAGCAGGTTCTGGAAGATGAAAAATTTCAGTCGCTGGCGCGCGTGGAGGCCCCGCGCGGGCCTCTCGAGATCATCGCACTCTGCCATCCGACTGACTACATCGAGGCGATCCGCGACGCCTCGCCTACCGAGGGCCTCGTGCGCCTGGATGCCGATACCGCGATGTCACCAGGCAGCTTCGAGGCGGCCTTGAGGGCCGTCGGCGGAGCCAAGCTTGCAGTCGACGAAGTGATGACCGGCAAAGCGTCGAATGCGTTCGTTGCCACACGCCCGCCCGGACACCACACCGAGACCGCACGCCCGATGGGCTTCTGTCTCTTCAACAACGCGGCCATTGCCGCGCGCTACGCGCAAAAAACGTATGACATCGAGCGCGCGGCAATTGTCGATTTCGACGTCCACCACGGCAATGGCTCGCAGGACATCTTCTGGTCCGATAAGAGCGTGATGTACTGCTCCACCCATGAGATGCCGCTTTACCCGGGCACCGGCGCGGTCGATGAGCGAGGCGAATTCAACACCGTCGTCAATGCGCCGTTGTCGGCCGGCGACGGCGGCGACGCTTTCAAGGAGGCCTTCGAGGCGGTCATTCTCCCACGCCTGCGTGAATTCAAGCCGGATATCCTGATCATTTCGGCCGGATTCGACGCACATACGCGCGACCCGCTTGCCAACCTCAATCTCGTCGAAGCCGACTACACCTGGGTCACCAAGAAATTGATGGACGTAGCCGATGCGAGCGCCAAAGGCCGCGTCGTGTCCTTGCTCGAGGGCGGCTATGATTTGCAGGGACTTTCGCGTTCGGTCGCGGCCCACGTGACCGCCTTGATGCACGGATAGCGAATCCGGGCTATCTTTCGCCCATTACACGACAAAAAGAAGCGCCGGACAGCGATATGCCCGAGAACAACAACGACGTTAAGAAAATGCCTTTCGAGCGGGCGATTGAGGAGCTGGAATCGATCGTCAAGCGCCTGGAAGAGGGCAAGGTGCCGCTTGAGGAATCCGTCGCCATTTACGAGCGCGGCGAGGCCTTGAAGACACGCTGCGAGGAATTGCTGCGCCAGGCTGAGGCCCGGGTTGAAAAAATCACCCTAAACACCAGCGGAAAACCCACCGGTAGCGAGCCGCTCGACGTCGATTAGCGGCATGGGCCAGAGGCCGAATTGCACCACAACATCGAAGTGGTGTAAGCCATTCGGCCTGGGTCTGGGGATTTGCTGCTTTCCCGCCGTAAGCCAATAAATCGGAGCTGTGCGTGTCCGAAGTGTCCAAGACGCCGTTGCTTGATCGCGTCAACCTGCCAAGCGATCTCAAGAACTTATCACCCGACCAACTCCGGCAGCTCGCCGATGAGCTGCGCTATGAGATGATCGACGCCGTCGCGAGGACTGGCGGCCATCTCGGTGCGGGGCTTGGCGTCGTCGAGCTGACAGTCGCGCTCCACTACGTCTTTGACACGCCGGCCGACCGGCTGATCTGGGACGTCGGCCACCAGGCCTACCCGCACAAGATTCTCACCGGCCGGCGCGACCGCATCCGCACGCTGCGGCAGGGCGGCGGCCTGTCCGGCTTCACCAAGCGTGCCGAAAGCGAATATGACCCGTTCGGCGCCGCGCATTCGTCGACGTCGATTTCGGCCGCACTCGGCATGGCGGTGGCCCGCGATCTCCAGGGCAAGAAAAACAACGTCATCGCCGTGATCGGCGACGGCGCAATGTCAGCCGGCATGGCTTATGAGGCGATGAACAATGCCGGCGCGCGAAACGAACGGCTGATCGTCATTCTCAACGACAACGACATGTCGATCGCGCCGCCGGTCGGCGCGATGTCGGCCTATCTTTCGCGCCTCCTGTCCGGGCGCACATATTTGAAACTGCGCGACGTCGGCAAGCAGCTCACCGCGCATCTACCGAAGCGGCTTGACGACTTCATCACGCGCAGCGTCGAGCATGCGCGCGGATTCTGGACCGGCGGAACGCTGTTCGAGGAACTCGGTTTCTACTATGTCGGCCCGATCGACGGACACAATCTCGATCACCTGCTTCCTGTCCTGCGCAACGTGCGCGACGCCGAAACGGGGCCGATCCTCGTGCACGTCGTGACGCAGAAGGGTAAAGGCTACGGCCCGGCAGAATCGTCCGCCGACAAGTATCACGGCGTGGTGAAGTTCGACGTTGCAACCGGCGCGCAGGTGAAGTCGAAGCCGGGCGCACCACAGTACACGAAAGTTTTCGCGCAGAGCCTGATCAAGGAAGCCCGCAAGGACGACAAGATCGTTGCAATCACCGCAGCGATGCCATCCGGCACGGGACTCGACCTGTTCGAGAAAGAATTCCCGAACCGCTGCTTCGATGTCGGCATTGCC
>JBKPRE010000099.1:0-10782 GCA_046734435.1 Pseudomonadota bacterium
CCTTCGCCGGCAATGACGATCTTGTTGGTCGTTGCGAGTGTCTCGCAACCAAGCCGCGTGTTTACCAAGCTGTCGTCGGCGATGCCGAGCTTGATGTCATTTTCCAGAAATGCGTCGAGCACCGCGTCAGAAATCTGATCGCAGACCTTGTCCGGATGACCTTCCGAAACCGACTCGCTGGTAAAAAGAAAATTCGTGTGAGCCACCGCTGCAACTCCTCCCGTGGCGCGGCTGCGTTGCCGCCTGATGCCTGTCGGGGGTGGTTCTTGCAGCGGTGGCGATGCAGGTCAAGATGCGGGCAGCGTTGGGCAGATGCCTCAAAACGATGGGATATGACCCTAGGTCAGTTGATACCGGCGATTTGTTCGACGAGGTCGACGATACGCCGCCGCAGCTTGCTGCTCTTTATGCGCATAAAGGCCTTGGTCAGGGACAGGCCGTCGGACGTCGCAAGGAAGTCGGCGACGTAGGCCGGCGAGGGCGCTTCGCCCATGCCACCGGCATGCCCCGACGCGTGCGGTGCGCCTTCGAAAAAAAATGAAACCGGCACCTGGAGAATGTGCGCGATTTGCTGCAACCGGCTTGCGCCAATGCGGTTAGTCCCCTTTTCGTATTTCTGCACTTGTTGGAACGTGAGCCCAAGAGCATCACCAAGCTTTTCCTGACTCATGCTGAGCATCATTCGGCGCATACGGACGCGTGAACCGACATGTCTGTCGATCGGGTTCGGCGCCTTCTTAGCCATAGATTTCTCCTATGCCCCCATTTCGGGCATAGTTGTCACAAGTGAAGGCGCTAACGCAATGCGCGAGTTCTTGTAATCGGGAAACACCCCGTAAATTTAGTCATAGATATCGGGGTAATTTGTATCACTACATTCGGGTGGTATTTTGTTTAGCGGAGATTTTGCTGCCTGGTTTTCATGCAGCAACTTGCATAATGCTGTGAACAATTGCGCAATCTACGCGCGAAATCGCCGGCGCCCTACGGCGACCAGGCCGAGTATCAACACGGAGCCCAGGAAGTAATTGCCGTACTTTACGGACAGCGTTGGTTCGATCGCAGTTGGTAGCCGGGCATCCAGCACGCCTTCGATTCCCAAGGGCAGTGAATTTATGATGCGTCCGACGGGATCGACCACGGCTGAAATGCCGGTGTTGGCTGCGCGTACCAAGGGCAGCCCTTCGGCGATCGCGAGGACGCGTGCCTGCTGGAAATGCTGATACGGCCCGGAGCTGATTCCAAACCAGCCATCGTTCGTGACATTGACTATCCAGCCGGGACGCTCGCCGGGCGGCACTGCAGCACCAGGAAAAATCGCCTCGTAACAGACCAGCGGCAGCATTTTTGGCGCGCCGAGAACTTCCATCGGGCGTCGGCGATCACCAGAGAGAAAGCCGCCGACTACTTTCGTCAATTGCATTAACCCCAGCCGCTCGAGCACGCGTTGGAACGGAAGGTACTCGCCGAACGGAACCAGATGCACCTTGTCGTAGATGCCGCGGATCGACCCGTTGGGATCGATTACATAGATCGAATTGTATGCGCGCTGGTCGCGCGGGTTGACATCCGAAGCCGCCCGCACCGCGCCCGTTATCAGTACCGTTGACGGCCGGATCAGGCCGGCGATTTGCGCAAGTGCGTCGGGCTCGCGCGTCAGAAAGAAAGGAAAGGCCGCCTCCGGCCAAATGAGATGCGTCACGTCACGGACGCCGTTTGAACCCGGGCCTGTGGCGCGATCCGATAGACGCAAGTAGCGGTTCATTACGTCCGCCTTTGCCGAGTAGTTGAATTTTTCATCCTGCTGCAAATTAGGCTGCATGATGCGCAGGCGGACGCCATTCACAAATTCCGTCGGGTGCGTCCACAGCCTCGCGGCGCCGTAGCCGGCGAGTCCCGCGAGGGCAATCAATCCAAAAACGAGCGGGCGGTACGGATGCCGCGTGTCGGCCTTGTCGTCGGCGATGACCGCGGGACTCGCGCAGATAGCGATACAGAGAAATGTAAGAGTCCAGATTCCGGTCAACGAAACGCTTTGCGCGAGCACGAGCGGCTCAGTCAGCGCGTAGCCAAATGTGTTCCAGGGAAATCCGCTGAGCAGGCGGCCGCGTAGCCATTCTGTGGCAGTTATCGCGGCGGCGAGCGCCAAGATTCGTTCGGGCCCGCGTACCCAGATGAGTCGGGCGATCGCCAGTCCGAGGCCTGTGTAAAGCGCTAAATAAGCGGGCAGCCCGGCAACGGCCACAGGCAAAAGCCAGCCGAAGGTCTTGGCGTCGACGAGAAAGGCGTAACCGACCCAATAAACGCCCGCGAGGAAATAACCGAAACCAAAACACCAACCCGCCACCGCCGCGATGATTGCGCCGCTCCAGCGTCCGGCGGTAGATCCGTCCACGAGCCACACAAGGATCGGAAATGTCACGAACAGGACGGGCCACGCGTTGATCGGCGGCATGGCCAAAGCCGATGCGGCGCCAGCAAGGAATGCAATGTTTGCGCGCCGCCAGCCAATGGCGAGCACGACGGCGTGAGCGAGGCGGGTAATGTTCACGACTGGCGCGCGCCGGCCGGACCGGTGTCGTTGCGGGGTGTCTTGTCATCGGCCGCCGCCGGCGAAGTCGCGACGCTCGAGAACATGCCATCGGCCTCGTTGCGCTTGCGCGCCTCGCGCGGTCGTTCGCGTCTCTCTTTCAGCCGGGTTATCCGTACGCGCTTGACGCGCCGTGGATCGGCATCGAGGACTTCGAACTCGAAAAGATCCGGACCGGGCACAATCTCTCCGCGCACGGGCAGGCGCCCCGCGCGCGTCACTAGATACCCGCCGATGGTGTCGACCTCGTCGATAGCGTCGCCAACGTCGAAATCGTTGCCGACGGTCGAAATGACATCTTCGATCTTGGCGCGCGCATCGGCAACGAATGACCCGTCAGGCAGCTGTGTGATTTCAGGGGTAACGTCTTCGTCGTGTTCGTCGGCAATGTCGCCGACGATCTGCTCGACGATATCCTCGATGGAAGCGAGCCCGTCGGTGCCGCCATATTCGTCGACCACCAGAGACAGGTGAATTCGCGTCGCCTGCATGCGCGCCAGCAAATCGATGACGCGCATCGACGGCGGCACGAACAGGATCTCGCGGACAATCTTCGTCGCCGACAGCGGCGTGCCGAGGTTGATTGCCTTCAGGTCGAGGCCCGCGGGCAGCGGTTTCTTTCGCTTGGCGTTTTTTTCCGGGTTGGCGGTCGCGCGCGCGGTCATGAAGGCGATCAGGTCGCGGATGTGGACCATGCCGACCGGGTCGTCGAGGGTATCGTTGTACACCACGAGCCGCGAATGGCCCGCCCCCTCGAACACCCGCATCAGCTCGCCGAGCTTGATATCCTGCTGGACGGCGATGATGTCGGCACGCGGCACCATGACATCGCCGACACGGCGTTCGCGCAAGCCAAGGATGTTCCGAAGCATCCGGCTTTCTTCCGGAGTAAAACCGGATTCGCCGGGGCCGACGGCATCGAGGACATCCTGCAGATCGGCGCGCGCAATGTTCGGTTTCCACCCGAACAGCGCACGCAGCGCGCGGATGAACCAATTCTCGCCGCCGTTGCGCGCCTGCGGCACCGGCACCGGCAGATTTCGCGGCTCGTATGACGGAGCGCCGGCGGGCCTTGCACCAGATGGATCGCTTTCGGACATGGCGGTCAGGCGTTGCCAAGATCGTGCGCGCGATAGGGGTCGGGCATGTTCAAACGCGTCATGATCCTGGTTTCGAGCACTTCCATCGCCTCGGCCTGCGCGTCGGTCTGGTGATCGTAGCCATTGAGATGGAGAAACCCGTGCACCGCGAGGTGGGCGAGGTGATGAAGAAAGTCGCGGTTGTCATCAGCGCATTCCCGTTCGAGCGTTTCGAA
The DNA here is from genome assembly GCA_046734435.1 of Pseudomonadota bacterium. Lineage (GTDB taxonomy): Bacteria > Pseudomonadota > Alphaproteobacteria > Rhizobiales > Xanthobacteraceae > Pseudolabrys. The sequence goes on from JBKPRE010000099.1 coordinate 3,906, forward strand.
GGCGATCACGATATCGCCGAGCAGCCGCGCGCCGTCGCCGGTGTCGGGACCCGAGGCGGGAAACGACAAGACGTTTGTCGGCTTGTCGATGCCGCGCCAGTTCCGGTTGAGCGAGCGGATCGCCGAATCGTCGGTAAGCACAATACTGACTTCACCGCCCGCTGTTGAGAGCGCTGCGGCCGCGGCAAGCACCGAGTTCCGTACGGTTTTTCCGGCCAGAGGCCGGCCATCCCAGAGCGGTGACTCGATGCGTAGATCGATGTGAAGCGGCGACGTGGGCCGTCCTGGCGGCGTCTTCATCCTTTTCCCTCGCGCACGGGGACGCTGCGGTCGTAGGCCTCGACGATGCGGGCCACGAGTTCGTGGCGGATGACGTCTTCATGCGTAAACGCCACATGACCAACGCCTTCTATGCCTTTCAGCAGCTTGACGGCTTCCGCAAGGCCGGAGGCCTGGCCGTGCGGCAGGTCGACCTGGCTTGGATCGCCCGTGACGATCATGCGGCTGTTTTCGCCCAGCCGCGTCAGAAACATTTTCATCTGCATGGAAGTCGTATTCTGCGCCTCGTCCAGGATAACGACGGCATTTGACAGCGTGCGGCCACGCATAAAGGCAAGCGGCGCAATTTCAATTTCACCGGCCTGCAGCGCCCGTTCAACGATGCGCGCGTCCATCAGGTCATAGAGCGCATCGTAGATCGGCCGTAGATAGGGGTCGACTTTTTCGCGCATGTCGCCCGGAAGAAAACCAAGACGCTCGCCTGCCTCGACGGCAGGGCGCGACAAGATGATGCGGTCGACCTCTTTACGCTCGAACATCTGAATCGCGTGCGCAACGGCAAGCCACGTCTTGCCGGTGCCGGCAGGCCCGGTGCCGAATACCAATGCGTGGCGCTTCAGCGCCCGGATATAGGCATCCTGGGCAGCCGTACGGGCCCGCACCGGCCGCTTGCGCAGGTTGATTTCCTCGAATGCCGGCCGCGGCGCGGCAGGGTCGTAGTCGAAGAGCGAGCCCTGCGCGATCGCCTGGCGGATGGCGCCCTCGACGTCGCCCTGGCTCAAGTCGTGGCCGCGCTTGAGCTGCTCATAAAGTCCCTCGAGGACGTGACGCGCCTGCTCGCACGCGCCGCGCGAGCCTTCGATCGTGACATGATTTCCCCGTTGCTCGGCGACAACACCGAGACGACGTTCAATCAGCGCAAGATTTTGTCCGTATTGTCCGAACAGCATCGACGCGAGCTTGTTGTCTTCGAATGCAAGCACGGTCTGGGTCGTGGCCGTCTCCTCGGAGGCGGCAGCGGGCGGGATCACGGGATCCTTTGTGCGCAAGGCTGGTTCAGGCTCCTGCTGCGGTGAGCGTTACTGCAGGGCTTTCATCGGCAAGGCTACCAAAAAGGCTGTTGCTTCCGACTTCGTCGATGATCACGCGATGCACCGAGCCGATGCATTCGGCCGGCGCCATGACCTGCACCGCCTGTAGATACGGCGATCGGCCTACGAGTTGCCCGGGTAGTTTACCCGGCTTTTCGAGAAGGACGTCGATGATGCGCCCGGTAAAACCGGCGTTGAACCGGCGTTGATTGTGCGTAATGGCGGCCTGCAGCCGTTGCAGCCGCTCGGATTTCACATCCGCCGGAATTTGCTCTTCCATTTCGGCGGCGGGCGTGCCGGGGCGCGGCGAGTACATGAAGGAGAATGCGCCGGCGTAGCCAACCTCGTCGACCAATGCGAGGGTGTCGCGGAAATCCGATTCGGTTTCACCGGGGAAGCCGACGATGAAATCGGATGTAAAGGCAAGGTCCGTGCGGCCCGCTCGAAGACGCGTGATCACGTCGAGATAATCCTTGCGCGTATGCTTGCGGTTCATCGCCGCAAGAATACGGTCGGAACCGGATTGCACCGGCAGATGCACGTAAGGCATCAAAGCAGGGAGTTCGCGGTGGGCTGCCACCAGATTGTCGTCCATATCCCGCGGATGACTGGTCGTGTAGCGCAACCGAAGAATGCCGGGCACCTGCGCGAGACAGCGTAGCAATGTGCCGAGGTTCGACGGTGTTCCGTCGCGGTTGAGCCCGTGATAGGCATTCACGTTCTGCCCGATCAGCGTCACTTCGCGTACGCCTCCGTCTGCCAGCCGTTCGACTTCAGCGACGATCTTTTCAACCGGGCGCGACACTTCCGCGCCGCGCGTGTAGGGCACGACGCAGAACGTGCAGAACTTGTCGCAGCCTTCCTGAACGGTGACGAACGCTGAGATGCCGCGCTTGGCAATCGCATCGCGCTTCGGCGCCGCCAGGGCATCGAACTTGTCCTCGAGCGGAAAATCGGTGTCGATAACTTTCTCGCCGCGTAGCGCGCGTGCGACCATCACCGGCAGCCGATGGTAGTTCTGCGAGCCGACCACTAGGTCAACGGCGCCCGCGCGTCGGATGATTTCGCGGCCTTCCGCTTGGGCGACACAGCCGGCGATCGCAATCAGCATGCGACGGCCGTCGCGCGCTGCCGCTTCCTTCATTTCCCGGACGCGGCCGATCTCGGAATAGACCTTTTCAACCGCCTTTTCGCGGATGTGGCAGGTGTTGAGGATGATAAGGTCGGCGTCTTCGGGCAATGCCGTTTCTTTGTAACCTTCAGACGCCAAGGTGTCCGCCATACGATGGGAATCGTAGACGTTCATCTGGCAGCCGAATGATTTGACGTGGACCTTGCGAGCTTTGCTCATGCCATTTCGATGCGAAGCGTATCCAATCTACCCGCCGTTCTGGGATTTGTCCCGAGAGACCATATATTTGATTTTACAACGATTTTAAGACTTGGATGGCCTGCCCAGAAAATAAATCCTTAGCCTGAATGTGCGTTTTGCACGGCCAACGGCCGGCCGCGCAAGGCCGAGGCGAGCATGCTGCGCACTGAGCTTTCGAGGCGCCTGGTCATGGCTTTGCGGTCGATCTCAGCATCTGCAGCAACTGCTTCGCCATAGCTGACGACGGCATCGACCGCACCCTGTTCGATGAATGCCTTGATGTGCGGGAGGAAATCGAGGTCGCCATACCACGCCACCAGCGGGCGGTGCTGGCGGCCCATGGGGATGCCGTGCAGCCCCGTGTAGCCGATCGACATTGGCTGAATAAGGATGTTGCCGGCATGCGCGGACGCCTCTTCCACGGCGCCAAGGAGCGCGGAGCGGAATGGCAGAACGCGGTTGCCGTCGCTTGAGGTGCCTTCGGCAAACAGGACCACCGAGAGGCCGTCCTTCAGCCGCTTGACGATGTCGGCGACCGCCCCAGCGGCCTGATGGCGGCGCGTACGATCAACGAACACGGTTCGCTGCATTTTCGCGGTGATGCCGACCAGCGGCCAGCTTGCCACTTCACGCTTGGCAACAAAGGCGACGGGCGCAAGCGAGCCGATGACGACAATATCGGCCCACGAGACGTGATTGGAGACGTAGAGGACGGCATGATCGTGCATTGGCGCGCCGTTCACCCGTACACGTATGCGAAGCAGCGCGCACAGCACGCGATAGTAATTCGAAGCGACGAAGCTCCAACCGGGCAATCCGAGCTTGGTTAGCGCCCATTGAAGTGCAATCAGCAGCGGCGTTATCGTGAAGAAGAATGCCGCGATGAAAAGCGCGCGCATCATCGGCATTCAGTTCGGGCGAAGCATGCCTAGCGCTTCTTGTCGTCGTTCAACGGCACGGCATAGAGCTCGAGCCGATGGTCGACGAGCTTATAGCCGAGCTTGCGCGCGACTTCGGCCTGCAGACGTTCAATTTCCTCGGATTGAAATTCGATTACTTCACCGGTGCGGAGGTTGATTAGATGGTCGTGGTGGGCATCAGGGCTGGTTTCATAGCGCGCCCGCCCATCACGGAAATCGTGCCGCTCGATAATGCCGGCATCTTCAAAAAGCCGCATCGTGCGATAGACGGTCGAAATCGAAATATGCTCGTCGACTTTGGCACAGCGCCGATAAAGTTCCTCAACGTCGGGATGATCGTCCGACTCCGCCAGCACGCGCGCGATCACCCGGCGCTGCTCGGTCATGCGCATGCCCTTGGCGGCGCATAGCGCTTCGATATTTTTCTTCTCGATGTTGTGCTTGCTCGCGGCGGTCACGTCGGTGTCTCTCTCGAGCCAGGTCCTCACTCGATCCCCGGTATCATATTGGCCGTGTCAGGCATGTGTCCACCGCACGCTCAGACCAAGTCGCGCCGTAATATCAGCGCGGTGGCAGCCCCTGCATCGGCACCGGGATAATAGCCTGGGCGACGTGAGATTTCGTGGAAGCCGGCGTGCTGATACAGCCGCAGTGCCGGCACGTTGCGCTCGTCGACTTCAAGGAAAATGGTGCGCGCACCAAGGCCGGCGAGGCGACGGAGGTGGAGGTTCAGCAGCGCCCGCGCGAGCCCGCGGCCGCGCTGCCGCTCGGCGACGGCGACGGAAAGGATTTCCGCCTCGTCCTCCACAAGCCGTGACAGGATAAATCCGTTTAGCTTTGCGCCTTCGGTTGCCCTGTGTGCGATCACATGGCGGTCAAGAAGCAAACCTTCGACCTCCTGCTCGCTCCAGCCGCGGCGAAACGAGCTGGCGTGAAGGGCCGCGATCGCGGATGCGTCGCGCGTGCTTGCCTCGGTTATTCTTGGTTCGGCGCGGCCAAACAGGTTGCGGATGAAGTCGATCATCGACGGGCCAATTGAACCGCATCCTGCGGGTGGGCGTCGGGCGGACGAAGATACAAAGGTTTGGGAGGTGTGCCGGTGTCTGCCGCTGCAGCGCCGAGCCGCGCAACCCAATTGATGTCGGGTGCGCCGCGCTGCTCGACTTTGGTTGGCGGGCGCTCGCCTGCAGGCCACAGCGTTGCTAGTTTTGCGGCGGCGGTGCCGGTGATGCGCGGTGCGCCGGTCGACGAAACACGCAAGGCCTCGCGCAGCGGCGCAACGCGCGGCGCAACAAGCGTGCGGCCGCCCGGACCGAAGACCTGCAGGTAGACATGATCGTGCCGCGCGTCGATCGCGACCACGACCGGGAGCGTATCGTCGGCCGCGATGAATGGCGCGGCAAAGGCGGCAAGTGTCGTCAGTCCGATCGCCGGCTTGCCCGAAGCAAGTGCGATCCCGCGCGCGGCTGCAATACCGACCCGCAGACCGGTGAAACTCCCCGGCCCGGTAGTGACTGCGACACGGTCAAGTGCGGAGAAATCAAGCTTCACGCGGTTGAGAACCCGCGCGACCAGGGGCATCAACGCTTCGGCATGCCCGCGCTGCATCGGCAACGATTCATGAGCGCGCAAATCCGCGCGCTCGGTGTCCAGCACGGCGACCGAGCAGGCCTCGAGCGCGGTATCGATGGCAAGAACGCGCATGAGCTGAGTTTACCACCGTCGTGGCCGAGCTTGTCAGCGCGCCAGCCACGTCTTCACAACAACGCCAAAACGTTGATGCCCGGCGCCAAAGGCGTGCGAAAGCACGCCATCCTTCGGACGGCTGTGGACCGGGCATTGTCGAAATGGCTCAGATATTGGGCCTACATCGGCCTTACTTCGACAACATCGGGAACGAAGTGCCTGAGCAGGTTTTGAATGCCGTGCTTGAGGGTCGCCGTCGACGACGGGCAACCCGAGCATGCACCCTTCATGTTGAGGTAGACGATGCCTTCCTTGTAGCCGCGGAAGGTGATGTCGCCGCCGTCACCCGCCACTGCCGGGCGCACACGCGTCTCGATCAGATCCTTGATTGTAGCGACGGTCTCGGCGTCCTTGGCGTCAAAGAACTCATCTGCTGCGGCACCGGTTGGGATTGCGTCGCCGGCAAGCAGCGGGGCACCGGACATATAGTGCTCCATGATGGCGCCCAGGATTGCAGGCTTGAGCTGTTGCCATTCACCGCCAGTCTTGGTCACCGCGATGAAATCGGATCCAAAGAACACGGCGCCGACATTGGCAATATCGAACAGCTTGGCGGCGAGCGGCGATTGTGCCGCGGCTTCCTTTGTCGGCATATCGAGGGTGCCGGTCTCAAGTACGGATCGGCCGGGCAGAAACTTCAGCGTCGCCGGATTGGGCGTGGCCTCGGTCTGGATGAACATCGAAATCGCTCCTTGCCTCGTGGGTTCAAGGCCCCCGGGTCGTCAAATCATCGTAGCGCATAAATGGCGCTTGCGGCCCTTCCGGTCAACCGGCCTGGAATGGCCGCAAATCAGGAACTAGCGTCGATATCTTCGTCGCTCAGATGGCCCGGTACCAGCGCCACCGGGATTGGAAACGTTCCAGCGGTCTTGGCCAGGTTCGATACCAAGGGACCGGGGCCTTCCTTGCCGGTGCCGGCGGCCAGAACCAAAATACCAATGTCGGCGTCTTCGTCGATCAGCTTGATGATCTCTTCGGACGTGTTGCCTTCGCGAATGACGCGGTCCGGCGTGATCTTGGCGATCTTCTTTGCGCGTGCGGCAAATTTATCGAGCGCAGCGTTTGCAGCCTCCTGCGCCTCGGCTTTCATAAGGTCGGCGACGCCGAGCCATTGCTGGTTGCGATCGCCAGGTTCGATCACGCGCAGCATCACGATCTGTGACTTCGTACGGCCGGCGCGCTTCGCCGCCCAGTAGACGGCGCGATCGCATTCCTCGGTGTCGTCAATGACCACCAGATATTTCCGCTTGTGGCCGGCCTCGTAGCTGCGGCGCTTGCTGCTCATGGTCGCGACGCTCCCGTCCGATCATATGCGCTGTGACGAATGCACAAGCGGGCAATGGTGGCATGCCGCCCGGCGCGACGACAAGGCGGATATCCCGCGCCGCAAACTAGCGGCGCACGAAGCCGACGATATCCTTGACGGCCTTCATGGTTTCGGCGGCGATCGCCTGCGCGCGCTGCGAGCC
>JBKPRE010000100.1:0-7869 GCA_046734435.1 Pseudomonadota bacterium
TTCAGGGACAAGTTCCACCAGATGGAGTGACGAGCCGATGGCCCGTGTCACCGTAGAAGATTGCATCGATAAAGTTGAAAACCGTTTCGATCTGGTTCTGTTGGCCAGCCATCGAGCGCGCATGATTTCGTCCGGGTCGCAAATCACGGTCGAGCGCGACAACGACAAAAATCCCGTGGTCGCGTTGCGTGAAATTGCCGAAACGACCGTTTCGCCTGGCGATCTTAAGGAAGATCTCATTCACAGCCTCCAGAAGTATGTTGAGGTTGACGAGCCTGAACCCGAGGTGCCGCTGATCGGCGCGGGCGCAGGGGCCAGCGTCGATTCTGACGATACCGAAGTAACCGCGGATCGGATGACGGAAGAAGAGCTTCTTAAAGGCCTTGAAGGCTTGGCGCCGCCAGAGGAGCCGCCGGAAGACGACGCCGAATAGGCTGATATTCGAGACAATTCGATGCAGTGGCCCGGCCTCCAAGCCGGGCCATCGTCTTTTATCAACCAGTCGGCTAAGCCCTTGCTGCGCCATCGAAACGACGTGATATCTTGAGGTAGTTCCTTAGCAGCCGCTGCAGGACACTAGAATGGCGCGTACGCGCTCCGACCTTCCGCGAACGCAAAAGCAGGTCCCGGCCCGGGCACCGCGTCCAGTCCCCGTTGTGCCCGAGTCGACGGTCGAAAAGCCGGCGACAGCAAGAAAACCGCCGATGATGCGGCAGTACGACCTCATCGAACGGGTGCGCCGCTACAACCCGAACACGAATGAGGCGCTGCTTAATCGCGCCTATGTCTACGCGATGAAAGCGCACGGTGAGCAGCGGCGCGCGTCCGGCGATCCTTATTTCTCCCATCCGATCGAGGTCGCGGCCATTCTCACCGACCTCAAGCTTGACGACGCGACGATTGCGGCGGCGCTCCTGCACGATACCATTGAGGACACTGAGGCCACGCGTGCGGAAATCGACAGCCTGTTCGGTCACGATATCGGCCGGCTGGTCGAGGGGCTCACCAAGCTCAAAAAACTTGACCTGGTCACGAAAGAGGCAAAGCAGGCGGAAAATCTCCGCAAATTGTTGCTGGCGATCGCCGACGATGTGCGTGTGCTCCTGATCAAGCTCGCCGACCGGCTGCACAATATGCGAACGCTCCAATACATGCCGCCAGAGGCTCGCCGCCGCGCCGCCGAAGAAACGCTTGAAATCTATGCGCCGCTCGCCGGCCGCATGGGCATGCACGAGATGCGCGAGGAGCTCGACGATCTGGCATTCCGCGAACTTTATCCGGAAGCCTATGAAGTCGTAACCGCGCGGCTCAACGCTCTTACCGAGCGCAGCAGGCTGCTGATTTCCGACATTGAAAAGCAACTCACCAAAAAGCTTGCCGATCGCGGCATCGATGCGCGGGTGGTCGGCCGCCGCAAGCGTGCCTATTCGATCTGGCGGAAGATGGAACGCAAGTCGGTGGGATTCGAGCAACTCTCCGACATTTTCGGATTTCGGGTAATCGTCAAGAGCCTGGCCGACTGTTACCAGGCTCTTGGCATTGTCCACAGCACCTGGCCGATGGTGCCTGGGCGCTTCAAGGACTATATCTCGACGCCCAAAGGAAACGACTACCGCTCGATCCACACCACAGTGATTGGGCCGAGCAAGCAGCGTGTCGAATTGCAGATCCGCACCGTCGGCATGCACGAGATCGCCGAATACGGCATTGCCGCCCACGCGCTCTATAAGGACAATGCAGGCTCTCCGACCGAGCTACTGTCGCGCGAGTCCACGGCTTACGCCTGGCTGCGCCGCACGATCGAGCTGCTGGCGGAAGGTTCAAACCCGGAGGAATTTCTCGAGCATACCAAGCTCGAGTTGTTTCATGATCAGGTGTTCTGCTTTACGCCGAAAGGCAAGCTCATTGCGCTGCCGCGTAAGGCGACCCCGATCGATTTTGCCTATGCCGTCCATACCGACGTTGGCAACACCGCGGTCGGCTGCAAGATCAATGGCCAGATCGCGCCGCTGACGTCTGAGCTTGTGAACGGCGATGAAGTCGAAATCGTAACGTCGAAGTCGCAACACGGGCCGCCTGCGGCGTGGGAGTCCATTGTAATGACCGGAAAGGCGCGCGCGGCTATTCGCCGAGCGACCCGTCAAGCCGTGCGCTTGCAATATGCCGGCCTAGGTCGGCGGATCGTCGAACGCCTGTTCCAGCGCGCCAAGATCGCTTTCTCTGATGAAAAGCTGACCGGCGCGCTGCCACGTCTCGCGCGGGCCTCGGTCGAGGATGTAATGGCTGCGGTAGGACGAAGCGAGCTCAAGGCCTCCGACGTCGCCCGGGCGATGTATCCCGACTACAAGGAAGAGCGCGCGGCTGCCATGGCGGCCAAGCCGAAGACCGAGAGCGGATGGTTTGGTCTTAGAAAAATCACGTCGGTCAAGTTCAAGGTGCCGGACAATGCCGTCGGACCCGCAATTCCGATCCGCGGGATCAACGGTGATCTGCCCGTACGTTTTGCACCGAATGGAGGCGCGGTGCCGGGTGATCGCATTGTCGGGATTCTTTCTCCCGGCGAGGGCATTACGATCTACCCGATCCAATCCCCCGCCTTGAGTGAATTCGAGGACAAGCCCGAGCGTTGGCTCGACGTGCGTTGGGACGAAGAGGAGCGCACGCCACGGCGTTTTCCTGCCCGCATCGAGGTCCAGTCGGTGAACGAGCCGGGCTCGCTTGCACAGATTGCGCAGGTCATTGCGGAGCACGACGGCAATATCGACAATATTCGTATGACACGGCGGGCGCCGGATTTCACTGACGTTACGATCGACCTTGAAGTCTACGATCTCAAACATCTGACCGCGATATTGGCGCAGTTGCGCGCGAAGTCCGTGGTGGCCAAGGCCGAACGGGTGAATGGCTAGAGCATGGATCGGATTCGTCTTGGCGTGAACATTGATCACGTCGCCACCATCCGTAACGCGCGTGGAGGCCGCCACCCAGATCCGGTGCGGGCGGCAAAACTTGCAATCGCCGCTGGCTGCGACGGGATAACAGCGCACCTGCGCGAAGATCGCCGTCACATTCGTGACGATGATATTGCTCGACTGAAGGCGGAGATCGACAAGCCGCTTAATTTTGAAATGGCGGCGACCGACGAGATGCTCGGCATTGCGCTCAAAACCGGACCGCACGCGGTTTGCCTAGTGCCGGAAAAGCGCACCGAACGCACGACAGAGGGCGGTCTCGATGCTGCCGGACAGCATAACCAACTGGCGCCGTTCGTCGCCAGGCTCAATGATGCCGGCATTCGGGTTTCGCTTTTTATCACGGGAGACGCGCGGCAGATCGAGGCGGCCGCGAAACTGCGTTCTCCGGTTGTCGAGATTCATGTCGGCGGATGGTGCGATGCGCTTAGTGAGGGCAAGCGCGAGGCGGCCGACGCCGAATGGCAACGCATACGCGCCGGCGCCAAACTCGCTCACGAATTGGGCCTTGAAGTTCATGCCGGCCACGGGCTCGACTATGCCAGCGCAGAAACGATCGCTTCGCTGCCGCAGATTGTCGAGCTGAACATCGGCCATTTCCTCATCGGCGAGTCCGTGTTTGAAGGTCTGGCTGAAACGATACAATTCATGCGGGCGGCCATGGACCGCGGCCGAAAAAAGGCGCGCGCATGATAATCGGGCTGGGCTCCGACATCGTCGACGTACGGCGGATTGCGAAAGTGATCGAGCGCCATGGCGACCGATTCCTTGATCGTATTTTCACAAGGGTCGAACGGACCAAAGCCGAGAACAGGGCGAATGCGGTTGAAACCTACGCTAAACGTTTTGCCGCCAAAGAAGCCTGCGCCAAGGCGCTCGGAACAGGACTCAGGCGCGGCGTTTTCTGGCGTGACATGGGTGTCATCAATCTTTCAGGCGGCCGCCCGACGATGGAGCTCACCGGCGGTGCGCTCGTGAGGCTGCGCTCCATTACGCCTGTCGGCTGCGAGGCCAGAATCGATGTTTCTCTGACAGATGAAGGCCCGACCGCGCAGGCCATTGTCATTATCTCCGCTGACCCCATATCGGGTCGGGTCGCCGAAAATTGACGGCAGAGGCACCAATTCAGGTAATCGTTCGCACGATGCATTGCCCCTTGTTCATTGCTTGTGCGGAGGCCACCCGCTACAAAGTCGCCGGGGTGCGCAAGCCGTTTGGCGGGACGAAAGGCCTATGAGCGTGACATCTGGAACAAAGCGAAAAGAGGGCGGCATCGGTGAAACGGTGCGGGTTATCATTCACGCCCTGATCATTGCGCTGGTGATCCGCACATTTTTCTTTCAGCCGTTCAATATTCCCTCCGGTTCGATGAAAGACACGTTACTGGTTGGCGACTACCTGTTCGTGTCGAAATACACCTACGGTTACAGCAAGTATTCCTTTCCGCTGTCGCCCTCGATTTTTTCCGGACGCATTCCCGGAGACTGGCTTCCGGAGCGTGGGGATGTGGTCGTGTTTCGGTTGCCGAAGGACCCATCGACTGACTACATCAAGCGCGTGATCGGATTGCCGGGCGACAAGATCCAGGTGATCGACGGCGTCGTCAGCATCAACAGCGTGCCGGTCAAGCACGAGCGCGCACCGGACTTCATCGAGACTGAAGAGGGAGTTCGCGAGACGCCGGTCAAGCGATGGAAGGATACGCTGCCTAACGGTATTAGCTTCTACACGCTCGATCTGGTGGACAATGGCTTCGCCGACAACACCCAGGTCTACACCGTTCCGCCCGATCATTATTTCATGATGGGCGATAACCGCGACAATTCCACCGACAGCCGGTTCAGCCAGGTCGGCATGGTGCCCTTCGAGAACATTGTGGGCAAAGCGCAGATCATCTTCTTTTCCGTCTACGAGGGCGAGCGCGCCTGGCAGTTCTGGCGTTGGCCGGTGTCGGTGCGCTGGAGCAGGCTGTTCACGATCGTCAAATGAGCCGCAAGGCGAAGGACCGGACCGCGCTCGAAGACAGGATCGGCTACAAATTTGCCGACAAAGATCTGCTTGAACGTGCGTTGACGCACATTTCGGCGCTGTCGGGCGGCAACCGTGCTGCCAGCTATCAGCGGCTTGAATTTCTCGGGGACCACGTTCTTGGTCTCGTCATATCCGACATGCTGTACCGCGCCTTTCCGAAGGCGAATGAAGGCGAATTGTCCCGCCGTCTTGCCGATCTGGTGCGCAAGGAAACCTGCGCCGACGTTGCACGTGCGATGGATCTCGGCCCCGTGCTCAAGCTCGGAAATTCGGAATCCCATGCTGGCGGGAGGCGCCGGACCACGATACTCGCTGACGTGTGCGAGGCTCTGGTCGGCGCGGTGTTCATCGATGGCGGCTATGACGCGGCGGACGAATTGATAGCGCGTTTCTGGAAAGAGCGGATGCTAAAGCCGCTGCGGCCGCTGCGCGATCCGAAAACGATCCTGCAGGAATGGGCGCAGGCTCGCGGCCTTCCGACCCCGGCTTATCGTGAGTTGGCGCGCACAGGGCCGCATCACGATCCCGAATTCCGCGTTGCCGTCGTGCTACCGGGCCGGCCGCCGGCGGAGGGTATCGGCAGTTCTAAGCGCGCCGCCGAACAGGCCGCCGCCGCCGTCATGCTTACCCGCGTCGGTGTGCCGGCGGACAAGCTTGATGGCTGACGATTCCACCCGGTGCGGCTTCATCGCGCTCATTGGGGCGCCCAATGCCGGCAAGTCGACGCTGTTGAATGCGCTGGTCGGATCAAAGGTCAGCATTGTCTCGCGCAAGGTCCAGACCACGCGCGCATTGATCCGGGGCATCGCCATCGAAGGCCAAGCCCAGCTTGTTTTTGTCGACACGCCTGGAATATTTTCGCCTCGGCGGAGGCTAGATCGCGCGATGGTCACGACGGCCTGGACGGGCGCGCACGAAGCGGATCTGGTTGGCCTTCTGATCGATGCACGCAAAGGCATTGAGGACGAAGCGGAGGATATCCTCCGCAGGCTCGCTGATGTTAAGACCCCACGCGTCCTTATTCTCAACAAGATCGATGTGGTCTCGAAAGAGACACTGCTGGCGCTTGCGAAGGATGCCAACGCGGCAGCGAAGTTTGATGCAACCTTCATGGTTTCTGCGCTGACGGGCGACGGTGTCGGTGACCTGAAGACCTGGCTGGCGCAGCGCGTGCCGCACGGGCCGTGGCTTTACCCGGCGGACCAGATCTCCGAAGCGCCGATGCGCCAGCTCGCTGCAGAGGTCACGCGCGAAAAGCTGTTCGAGCGTCTGCACCAGGAGCTGCCTTACCATTCGACGGTTGAAACCGATGTCTGGAAAGAGCTTCGCCACGGCGACGTCAGGATCGAGCAGACCATCTATGTGGAGCGCGAAAGCCAACGGAAAATCGTGCTTGGAAAGGGCGGTCATACGATCAAAGCGATCGGCGAGGCAGCGCGCAAGGAGATAGCGGAAATAGCCGACGCCAAAGTTCATTTGTTTTTGTTTGTTAAAGTGCGTGAGGACTGGGGAGATGACCCGGAACGGTATCGGGCCATGGGGCTGGAGTTTCCAAAAGAGTGAAGTAGAACTAGGCGTCGGCGAGAATCTGCGCCATGCAATGGACTGATGAAGGCATCGTGCTTGGCGTCAGGCGTCACGGGGAGGGCAATGCCATCCTCGAGCTGATGACGCGTGCGCATGGCCGTCATCTTGGCCTTGTGCGCGGCGGATCCGGTTCGCGTCTCAAGCCGGTACTCCAGCCAGGCAATTGCGTGAGCGCAATCTGGCGGGCACGGCTCGATGAGCATCTCGGCAACTACTCCGTTGAGGCTCTCAATCTGAGGGCGGCCAGTTTCTTTTCGTCGCCACATGCGATCTACGGTGTCGGTCACTTGGCGGCGCTGATGCGCTTGCTGCCGGAGCGTGACCCGCATTTGGCCCTCTATGAATCGCTGGATGCGATCTTCGGCCGGCTTGATGACGCCACGAATGCTGCACCGATGGTCGTGCAGTTTGAATTGCAACTTCTGTCCGAGATCGGCTTCGGTCTCGATCTCGAGCGATGCGTCGCGACCGGTGTGTCCGGCGACCTTGTCTATGTGTCGCCGAAATCGGGACGCGCCGTGTCCCGTCTGGCAGGCGAGCCATGGGCGGACAAAATGTTAAGGCTGCCGGCTTTCCTGCGGAATCCGGAAATAGAACCAACCGGGCCGGATCTCGCCGATGGATTTGCGCTGACGGGGCATTTCCTGGCCCGTTATGTGCTGGAGCCGCGCGGTCTCGCTTTGGGCGACGAGCGCGCGCATTTCATAGCCGCGCTCAAACGCGCCTTGCCAAGCGTTGCTTAGCACTGGTCGCCCCGCGCGGGGCGACCAGCACGCTTCGAGAATGGTCCTGCTGTCAGTAGCGGTAGCGATAATAACGCGGGCCCGTCCACCAGCAGACGCGACGCCACCCACAGCCCCAGGGGCCACAACGCCAAACCCGGCGACAGACATAAGCGACGTCCTGAGCCAAGCTGGATCCGTCGATCGCTTTGGCGATGCCGGCCGGCATAGCGACCGTCATGGCATCGGCGCGATTCGCTATTGAGCCCGCCGCAAGAATGGCAAGCGTGGCGGCAGTCGTAAGTACAATCCGGCGCATTGCTTCCTCCACCCAGTAGAAATTCGCCCCCTCCGTAGTCTTGCGCAACCTAAGCCAATCAGGGTCTACGGGTTTACAAACAATACGCAAAATTTTGGAAGATTAGATGGCCGGACCGTTCATCGCTTGTTCATCGCTGCACAACCGACTAGCTATCAGGCATGGGAAAGCGACTGATTCCCCCCGACAAAGGCGACGTTGAAGAGGTTGCGCTGCGCGAAGCGCTGGAAGAGCGCTA
>JBKPRE010000101.1:0-21374 GCA_046734435.1 Pseudomonadota bacterium
AATCTCGGCCCGATCGGGCGGCTGGAAGACGCGGTCGAAGGCGCCGGCGAAATCGGCCGATTTTTCGGAGAAGTGCCGGGTTTATTGACCCGCGCCGGGACCTTGGTCGATCAGTTCGACGACATCACGCGTGACGGCCTGGTGCTTTCACCCGAGACCGTATCGGCGATCGGTGCCGCGGAAGCACGCCGTAACCGTTGGACCGCGCTCGCACTCTGGGTAATCGCGGTCCTGCTGGCCTTACTTATCTGGCGGCTGATCTGAGGAATAGTTCCGCCAGCTTGTCGATGCTCTGATTCCATCCTGCTTCCATTCCGGCGAGCATTTGCGAAGCGATCGGAACAAGACCGATAGCGTGAGTCTGTAGTGTCAGCGTCGTTTTCCCGTCGATCTCGCTGAGAATGACGGTCGTTTCGCCTTCGAGCAGGTGGTTGCCATCCTTGTCGATGGCGATATTCGTGAAGACGAGTCGCCCCGGCGGCGTGACCTCGCGAAATTCGCCCTTCATCGGATAATCGTTGCCATCGGGCCCATGCATCACGATGCGCAGGCGTCCGCCCGCGCGCACATCGAGCGCTTCGACGGTACTGGTGAAGCCACGCGGACCGAACCACTGCGCCATCATTGTTGGATCGGTCCAGGCTTTCCACACCAAGGCTCGCGGTGCATCGAAGATACGGGTCAGGGTAACGCTTGCCTGTCCGTAAGTTGCCGTCTTTGCTGCCGGGCTCGATTTCATCATCACGCGCTGACCATCGTTTTGAAGCCCCCAAAAATCATGCGCTTGCCGTCGAACGGGATTTTTTTGGATTTCATCATCGCGTCGATCCGCTTGTCTTTCATGACCTTCGCCATGATGCGATCGCGGTCGGCGCGCGACCGGTAGAGTATGTAAGAAAACACGACGATTTCGCCGCGCTTGAGCTTGACGCTGCGCGGAAATGACGTGCGTTTTCCGTGCGGAACGTCGTCGGCAACACATTCGTGGAATTCCAGCGCACCGTATTGGCGCCAGATCTTGCCGGCCTGCCTGGCCATGTTGCGATAAGTCGTCAGTTGTCGCTTCTTTACCGGAAGGACAAATCCATCGACGTAGGTCATCGATCTGCTCCTCTCACGGGCATGCGCTATTGGGCTGTCGCCAAGTAGGCTTCGAGCTGTTCAAAGGTGCCGCTCCAGCCTTGCGTCATGCTGTTGCGGTTTGAGTGGAAGGTCTGCACCTCCGCCTCCGTCGCGTTATGGGGCGCCCAACGGACGGTGAATTTCGTCTTGCCGCCAGGCATGTCCTCGAGGTGAACGTCGAAAGCATCTGCAAGGGCCAGTTTTCGTTTCCCGGATGGCGCGTCGTGCCGCCCTTCTCATCCGAGAACGAGTTTATAAGCACTAACTTCTCCGGCGGGACGACTTCGCGATAGACGAACTTGCCCCACATGGATTGCCCGGCGGGAGATTGCAGGCCGTAGAGGTAGGAGCCGCCAGGCCGCAGATCCATCTTCGACGCGATCACCTTGAAGCCTTTTGGGCCCCACCACTGCTTCATGCGCTCAGGATCGGTGAAGCATTTCCAGACCAGGTCGCGCGGCGTATCGAACGTGCGCGATATCACAAAATCTTCGACCATTGTGTGTCCCCTTCTGACGGCTGGCGGCGGATCACGCTCACTTTGGCTCGACGATGATCATCCAGTTCACGCCGAATTTGTCCGCGAGCATGCCGAAGCGCGGCGAGAAGAACGTCTTGGTCATCGGCATCGTGATTTTCCCGCCGGCCGACAGGGCATTGAACAGGCGATCCGCGTCGGCCTCATCCCTGGCATCGAGCGAAAGTGCGAAGCCCTTGAAATCCGGATGGCCTTTATTTTCTCCATCGGACGCCATGACCCGCGTATTCCCGATCGTGAGAGAAGCGTGCATCACCTTGTTCTCGTTGTTCGGGGTGCACATCGACTTTTCGGGACTGTCCTTCCAGCGCATCAACATGCCGACTTCGGCGCCGACCGCTTTCTTGTAAAATTCGATGGCCTCTTCGGCGCGGCCGTCAAAGAACAGGTAGGGCTGAACTTGCATCACTAGGTCCTCCTTATTTGTGGCCGCTTTTCCGGCCTTTTCTGAAAATCCGGGGACAACGGTATTGACGTGCCGCCGGGCATTGACAATTACGTTGATATCAACATAATAATCTCGTGTCAAACCCTGGCGCGAAAAATAATGAACTGCCGCTCGCCGCCACGCATCTCGTGCGCGACAATTGCCTGTGCCTGCATGTCCACCGTGCGGCGCGGGCGTTGGCGCGTCGCTTCGACGACGTGCTGCGGCCGCTTGATCTGACCAACGGTCAGTTTTCGCTGCTGATGTCGCTCAACCGGCCGGAGCCGCCGACACTCGGCAGTGTCGCCTCCCTGCTTGCCATGGACCGCACCACGCTTACGGCGAATCTCAAGCCGCTCGAACGGCGGCGTCTCCTGAAAGTCTCTGTCGACAAGGAGGACCGCCGCAGCCGGCGTCTTGCTTTGACGCCGGCCGGCCGGGCGCTGCTGACCAAGGCCTATCCGATCTGGAAGGACACGCATGCCCAGATCGAACGGCTGATCGGCAGCGCAGGCGATCTGCGCGAGGCCTTGCGGGTGCTGTCGTGATAACAAATGCATTTATGCCGTCTTCTCTGTCGCCATTGCCGCGACATAGTCGACAAGCCGCGCCATGGTCTGCGACAGGCCTTTGTCGGCGCCGTACTCCTTGACCACGCGCGCGCGTTCTTCCGCGGTCGGGAATCGTCCGTGCCATGTAAGCCGTGTCCGTCCTCCGCCCAGATCCTGGAAGGCCAGAGTCTGGCTGAATTGCACGGGTTCCACGTCTTCTCCGCCGTCGTGGCGGTAGACGATGCGTTCAGGCGGCACGATCTCTTCGTACGTGATGCGATTCTGGTAATCGCGTCCATCCGGACCATGCATCACGAAGCGCCACACCCCGCCCGGTTGAAAATCGAAGCTGTGTGTCGTTGTTGTGAACCCGTTGGGGCCCCACCATTGCGCCAAGTGCTCCGGATCCGTGAAGGCCAGGAACACCAGCTCGCGCGGCGCATCGAGCAGCCGGTCGCCGATGATCGAGCACGGGTCGGTATCGAGATCGATGCTATTTTTTGCGCCCATTCTTTTTCTCCTTCGCCTGCAGAGTTTTGAGATAGATTTCGAGACGATCGAGGCGCTCCTCCCACAGGCGGCGATAGGTTTCGAGCCAATCGTCAACGCCTTTCAGCGCGGCAGGTTCGAGCCTGCACGGGCGCCATTGCGCCGCGCGGCCGCGCGCGATCAGGCCCGCGTGCTCCAATACCTTCAGGTGCTTGGATACGGCGGGGCCGCTCATCTTGAACGGTTTGGCGAGCTCGCTGACCGTGGTCTCGCCCAGCGCGAGGCGCGCGAGAATTGCGCGACGCGTCGGGTCGGCGAGCGCGGAAAAGGTGACACTCAGGCGATCCGTCGGCATTTGATCGTGACCATATCTAACCAATCAGTTAAATAACTTAATGGTTAAATACAGAAATGGTTGTTTAACGTCAAGGCGGGTTACAATCTCCGCTGTTGATTGCAATGATTGCATTGCAATCACTATATAGCTAAGCTATTTATATTTAGAGGGTTTTATGGCCTCACTGACGGTCCGCCAGCTTGATGAGAAGCTCAAAAAGCGGCTGCGCCTGCGCGCTGCAAAAAGCGGCCGCTCGGTTGAAGACGAGGTGCGGACAATTCTGCGTGAGGCAACCGAGCAAACCGATGTAACGGAGGCGTCGGTCGATCATACGGCAGCACCGGCATCAAGCAGGCGAACCGCTCGCCCGCCGCCGCCCGACGGCGCGAAAAGGGTGCTGCTGATCATTGGCGGAGGCATCGCAGCCTATAAGTCGCTCGACCTCATCCGCCGGCTAAAGGAGCGCAGGATCGCCGTGCGCTGCATCATGACCAAAGCCGCCGAGCACTTCGTCACGCCGCTCTCGGCGAGCGCGCTCGTCGGCGAGCGGGTGTTCACTGACCTCTTCGATCCAGCCAGCGAATTCGACGTCGGGCATATTCGCCTGGCGCGCGAAACCGATTTGATCGTTGTCGCGCCCGCAACCGCCGACCTGATGGCGAAGCTTGCCGGCGGTCACGCCGACGATCTGGCCACGGCCGTGCTGCTCGCAACATCGGCAAAAATACTTCTGGCGCCTGCAATGAACCCCCGCATGTGGGCAAACGTGGCGACACAACGCAATCTGGCGCAATTGAGTGCCGACGGCATCGCGCTCGTTGGTCCGAATGAAGGCGAGATGGCCGAAGCGCATGAGCAAGGGCTGGGCCGGATGGCCGAGCCGCTGGAGATCGCAGCGGCCGTTGAAAAGTTGCTGGCGGTACACACCACCGGCCTGCTGACGGGACGGCGCGTGCTCGTGACATCGGGCCCGACGCACGAGCCGATTGACCCGGTGCGTTATATCGCGAACCGCTCGTCGGGCAAGCAAGGTCATGCGATCGCCGCCGCAGCTGCCGCAGCCGGCGCCGATGTCACGTTGATCAGCGGTCCGGTGCAAGTGCCTGATCCACACGGCGTCAAGATAGTCAAAGTTGAAAGCGCCCGTGAGATGCTCGATGCGGTCGAGCGTGCATTGCCTGCCGACATTGCCATTTTCGCTGCCGCGGTCGCAGACTGGCGTGTGGTCAATGCGGCCCAACAAAAACTTAAGAAGCGGCCTGGCAAATCAACGCCTGAGCTGTCGTTGGTTGAGAATCCCGACATCCTTGCAACTATTGCCAAGAGAAAATCTCAGCGGCCCAGACTGGTTATTGGATTTGCCGCTGAAACCGAGAATATTGCGGCGAATGCCAAGGCAAAGCTCGCTAAAAAAGGTTGCGACTGGATTCTCGCCAATGACGTCTCACCGCAGTCGGGTGTCATGGGTGGCGATCGCAATATGATTACGCTTGTCCGAGCTTCGGGGATGGAAACCTGGCCGCCGCAGAGCAAGGAGGAGGTAGCATCCCGACTCGTCGCACGTATTTCGCAGGCATTCGGCGGAGAGTCGTTGTGAGCGGGATTGACATTCGTTTGATGCGTCTTGCTCATGGCAAAGACCTGCCATTGCCAGCGTACCAGAGCGAGCATGCGGCGGGGTTCGACTTGCTTGCAGCGGTTCCTTCCGCCGGTCCCGTCACAATCGCGCCTGGTGCCCGCGCTCTCGTTCCGACAGGATTGGCGATTGCGCTCCCTGAAGGCTATGAAGCACAGGTGCGCCCTCGCTCGGGCCTTGCCGCTCGAGATGGTCTCACCATCCTCAACTCGCCCGGCACGATCGACGCGGACTTCAGGGGCGAGATTCAGGTCCTGCTGGTCAATCTCGGCAGCGAATCGGTTGTTGTTTCCCGCGGCATGCGGATTGCACAGCTGGTTATCGCGCCGGTCGTACGCGCTCATATTGTCGAAGCTGCATCTCTCGACAAAACCTCACGCGGAAGTGGAGGATTTGGCTCGACTGGAAGTTGAAGGGGCCGGCACGGGCCGAGGTCGAGCGAATTTTCTCCGCTGTGCGGACCGGATCGTCATCAGCGACATGATCAAGGCCCTGAAATAACACCTAAGATACTGAATTCATGCCCTTTCATAAAGCATGTTCACGGTCTGGACTCTTTCGGCCCGATTCGCCTTGGGGGTAAAGTCGAGCGATTCGCGGCGCGGCGTGGCGGACGCCGCCCGCATCCCTGGGGCAAGCCTGAATGCCGGAGTCATTCCGGGCGGCGAACGAGAGGCTGCGTTCTCGTCCGTGGCGAGGCGGATTCCTCGCCGCCTTCGTCATCGCAACTCTTTTTAGCCTGTGCAACGCGCCGGTCCGCGCCGAGACAAAGCTCGGCGCAACGCTGGTGGGCACGATGCATCGCGCGCTGGCGACCCTCCGGGAACAGGAAATCACGGCGTTAACGCTCGTCCTCGCCCTGCTCGGCCTTACATTACTTACAATCGGGGTCGTGTTTCGCATACGCCGAAGCGCAGACCGTGCCGAGATCGACGCCCGCGATGAGCTTGCATCGTTGCGCGCCGATGTCGATCGGCTCAAAGCATTGCTGCTGTCGGAAACGCAGGTTCTGGTGACCTGGCCCGCCGCTTCCGAACAACCAGAGATCATCGGTGATACCGCAATGCTTGCGCCTGCGGCCATGCGCGAGCGCGTGCTCGCGTTCGGAACCTGGCTGGAGCCCTCGGCTGCGCAGCGTATGGAACAGGCCGTCGACACGCTGCGTAGCGACGGCCGCGGATTTGCGATGACCGTGACCAGCCGCGCCGGCCGCCCCGTCGAAGCCGAAGGGCGCGTCATCGCCGGCCGCGCTATCCTCCGTCTGCGAGACGTCAGCGGAATCGAGCAAGAGCTTTTAGACCTTGCCGCGCGTCACGACGACCTGCTGGGTGACGTCGAAATCATGCGATCGCTTCTCGATACGCTGTCGGCGCCGGTATGGGCTCGCGATGCGAGCGGACGTCTGATCTTCGTTAATTCTGCCTATGCGCGCGCGGTCGAAGCCGAAAATGCCACTGATGCCGTCGCGCGCGAGCTGGAGCTTCTCGATCAAAGCGCACGAACGGAAATCGGGCATGCGCGCACCACCGGCGCGACATACGTTGGACGCGTTCCGGCGGTCGCGGCGGGAGTGCGCCGCGTGTTCGACGTGATCGATGCCTCGAGTGGGGCGGGCAGCGCGGGCATGGCGATCGATCGCACCGAGGCCGAAACCTTGCGCGGCGAGCTTGTTCGTATGATCGAGGCGCATCGTCGTGTGCTCGATCAGCTCGCGACCGGTGTCGCTGTATTCAATATCGATCGAAAATTGACATTCTACAACGCTGCCTTCCGCTCATTGTTCGAGCTCGATGCAGGCTTCCTCGATCAGACCCCGACCGACGCGGCAGTACTCGATGTCCTCCGTGACAAGAGAAAATTGCCGGAGGAACAGAATTTTCGCCAATGGCGGCAGGAATTATACGAGGCCTATCGCGCAATCGAGTCGAAAGAACATACCTGGCATCTACCGGATGGACGAACCCTGCGCGTCATCACCACGCCGAATCCGGAAGGTGGTGTGACTTACCTCTATGACGACGTGACCGAGCGACTCGACATGCATCGCCGGTACGATGCGCTTATCAAGGTACAGAGCGAGACACTCGATCATCTTGCCGAGGCGGTCGCGGTGTTCGGAAGCGATGGTAGGGTCCGGCTGCACAATCCGGCGTTCCAACGCATGTGGAAGCTTTCGCACGAGGCGCTCGAGCAACATCCCCACGTCGAGGCCATCACGGCCTGGTGCCAAGCGCTCCACGACGACAATACCATTTGGCGGAATCTCCGTGCCGCCGTGACCGCGATCGACAATCGTGAGCCGATCGCGGCCCGCATCGAGCGACGCGACGGCGCGGTGATCGAGCTCGCCACCGTTCCGCTCCCCGACGGCGCCACACTGGTTGCGTTCCAGGACATGACTGACACGGTAAACGTCGAGCGCGCGTTGCGCGAGCGGAATGAGGCGCTGGAAACCGCCGACTCGATCAAGGTCGACTTCGTGCATCACGTATCTTACGAGCTGCGGTCGCCGCTCACGAATATCATTGGCTTCGCAAACCTGCTCGGCGATCCTGCCTTCGGGCACCTCAACCCGAAGCAGGCGGAATATCTCGGCTACATCACCGCCTCGACCAATGCATTGCTGGCACTCATCAACAACATCCTGGATCTTGCGACGATCGACGCCGGCGCGATGACACTCAATCTCACCGACGTCGATATCCGCGCCAGCATGGAAGCCGCGGCGGAAGGCGTGCAGGACCGGTTGGCCAAGAACCGGATCACGCTCGATATTCGCGCGCCGGCGGATATAGGAAGTTTCGTCGCCGACGAGCGCCGGCTGCGGCAGATCCTGTTTAATTTGCTTTCAAACGCGGTCGGCTTCTCGCCTTCGTCCGATACCGTCACCCTTGTCGCGGAACGTCGCGCGGACTCGGTCGTATTCACCGTGACCGATCATGGCCCCGGCATTGCGCCTGAAGCCAAGGATCGCGTGTTCGACTGGTTCGAAACGGACTCCCGTGGCTCCCAGCATCGCGGGCCAGGACTTGGGCTTTCTCTGGTTCGCTCATTCGTCGAACTGCATGGCGGTACAGTCTCGATCGAATCTGCGCCCGGCCAGGGGACGACGGTCACTTGCGTATTTCCGGTCCAGCACGCTGCAAAGCGAACCGCGGCCTGACCGCAATCGCACTGGCGCGCTGGTGCGCCTGAAAACGCTCCACTACCATTCGCCAATCGATGAACCGGACACCGGCTCGCGGGAGGATCATATGAAAATCGATTGTGCCAGGATCGTG
The DNA here is from genome assembly GCA_046734435.1 of Pseudomonadota bacterium. Taxonomy (GTDB): domain Bacteria; phylum Pseudomonadota; class Alphaproteobacteria; order Rhizobiales; family Xanthobacteraceae; genus Pseudolabrys. The sequence continues at coordinate 8,382 of JBKPRE010000101.1, forward strand.
CGCATCGCTGCTTGCGCCTGCGCAGTGCTCGTGCTCGCCGGTGCTGTTCTCAAATCGAGCGGTGCGCGTGCCGCTTGGCCCGACCATACCGTCACGATCATCGTTCCGTTTCCGCCCGGTGGCCCCAACGATCTGCTCGGCAGGCTGCTGGCGGCCGAACTGGCGCCGAAGCTCGGGCAGAACGTCATCGTTGAAAATCGGGCCGGCGCCGTTGGCAACATCGGTCTCGCAGCGGGTGCAAGGGCAGCGCCCGACGGATACACATTGGTGGTCGTGACCGGCGTCGTGTTGATCAACCCGAGCGTCACGAAAGTCGCCTACGATCCGCTCAAGGATTTTACGCCGATCGCGTATCTTGGCGCGGCGCCCAATGCCATAATCACCCGGCCTGCTTCGGGCATCGCCAGCATCGCGGACCTCATTGCGAAAGCAAAAGCCAATCCAGGCAAGATCACCTACGCGACGGCCGGACTCGGCAGCGTTTCACAGCTCGCCGTTGAATTGTTGAAACTACGTGCCGGCATCGACATGACGCATGTGCCCTACAGCGGGGCAGCGCCTTCACTTCAGGCAGCCCTGCAGGGAACTACCGATATCGCCTCAGTCAGCATAGCGGGGCTGATCGGTCACATCCGTTCCGGCACGCTCAAGGCGCTTGCGCAGACCGGCGCCGAGCGCTGGGTCGATCTGCCCGACGTTCCGACGCTTCAGGAGGCCGGGGTGCCAAATGCCGTGGTCGAGACTTCACAAATGTTTCTAGCGCCGGCGGGCACGCCGCCAGATATCATCAAAAGGTTGAGCGAAGAGACCCGCGTGATACTGCAGAAGCCGGACGTGAAGGAGAAAATGCTCAAAGCGGGCTTCCTCGTGAAATACGAGGGGCCGGGTGAGCTGCACGCGCGCATGGTTCGTGAAATGCCGGTCTGGAAGGAAATCGTCGAGCGCGCCGGCCTTGCGAAACAGTAAGCTGCTCATTGCATTGAACGCGATTCTGGCGTGAGAAGGCGACATCCGCTATCGGATGATCCGATGTTTCCCACCGCACCAGGCAATTACAACTTCAACGCGGCCTTGGCCGACGAAGGAGGCACTTACCGGCTGATGGCGGATATTGCCGCAGTGATCGAGCCTGGCGACGTAATTACGCTGTCTGGCGATCTCGGCGCCGGCAAGACGACTTTTGCCCGAGCTCTCATCCGTTTCTTTGCCGGCGATGAAAGCATCGAGGTGCCAAGCCCGACCTTTACGCTCACGCAAACCTATATGCTGCCGCGTTTCACCCTGGTCCACGCCGATCTCTACCGATTGTCCGGTCCGGCCGAACTTGCGGAAATCGGCCTCGAGGATGCGGCAGAAGGCGCTGTGCTCGTGATCGAATGGCCCGACCGCGCCGGCGCGCTCCTGCCTGCTGACCGGCTGGACATCGCATTTACCCTCGTGCCGCAGCAAGGCGCCAATGCGCGCAATGCCCGAATCACCGGCTTCGGCCGCTTCGCTGCCCGTGCCGAACGAATCGCTGCAATGCGTCGATTCCTCGATCGAACCGGCTACGGCCGTGCGACGCGCCGGCGTATCCAGGGCGATGCCTCGACGCGCAGCTATGAGCGGTTGACCCGCGATGGCGCCACATACATTTTCATGAACTCCCCCAAACGTCCGGACGGACCGGCGGTGCGCAATGGCAAGCCTTACAGTGCCATCGCGCATCTTGCGGAAAACGTCACGCCTTTCATCGCAATGGCCCATGCCCTGCGCGGCCGCGGGTTTTCCGCGCCGGCTATCTTCGCCGCCGACCGCGAAGCCGGCCTGCTCGTGATCGAAGACCTCGGCGAGGAGCTTTTTGTCGAAGGTGATCCGCCGGCGCCGATCGAAGCTCGCTACGAGGCGGCAACCGACCTGCTGGCCGAGTTGCACGGCGATGCGCCACCGGCCGTCGTGCCGGTCGAGCCTGGTGTCGACTACCAATTGCCTCACTACGACATGGAAGCTTTCCTGATCGAAGCCGAGCTGCTGCTTGACTGGTACCTCCCCAAGCTCGGCGTCAAAATCAACGACATCAAACGCAACGCTTTTCGATCGCACTGGCAGGAGCTGCTCCTGCCATTGACGACCGGCGAGCAGACCTGGGTGCTGCGCGACTTCCATTCGCCCAATCTGCTGTGGTTACCGGAACGCGAGGGCGTTGCGCGTGTCGGATTACTCGACTTTCAGGATGCAGTGATGGGACCAGCCGCGTACGATCTTGCATCGCTGCTGCAGGACGCGCGCGTTGACGTACCGGAAATGATGGAGATCGCCTTGCTGTCGCGCTACGTGCGTGCGCGCATGCGCAAAGGGCTCTTTGAGGCGTCCGACTTCGCGCGCGGCTACGCAACGCTTGCCGCGCAGCGTGCCTCAAAAATCCTCGGCATATTTGCGAGACTCGAGCAGCGTGATCACAAGCCGCAATATCTGCGGCACATGCCGCGCGTCTGGAACTATCTGCAACGATCACTGGCCCACCCTGATCTGGCGCCTCTTGCCGCCTGGTACCGCGTCAACGTGCCGGCCTTGAAGGTCTGACATATGAGCGGACCGCCAAAAGACACGCCGCGTTGCGCCATGGTACTGGCCGCGGGACTCGGCACGCGCATGCGCCCACTGACCGACACGATGCCGAAGCCGCTCATAGGGGTCGCGGGCAAACCGCTCATTGACCATGTGCTCGATCGTCTCGCCGACGCCGGCGTCGAAAAGGCCGTCGTCAACGTGCATCACTTCGCCCAACAGCTCATCGAGCACCTCGCTCAACGAGCGCGCCCACGGATCGTAATTTCCGACGAGCGCGGAATGCTGCTCGGGACCGGCGGCGGAGTCAGAAAGGCGCTGCCTGAGCTGGGTGACGGACCGTTCTTTCACATCAATTCCGACACCATCTGGATCGATAGCGTCAGGCCGAACCTTGCGCGGCTGGCCGAGGCATTTGATCCCGCCACCATGGATGCGTTGCTGCTGCTTTCGCCCACCGCCGGAAGTATCGGCTATGCCGGACGCGGAGACTTCGCCATGGCGCAGGATGGCCGTCTGACCCGCCGCAGCGAACAGTACGTAGCGCCCTTTGTCTACGCCGGCGCCGCCATCCTGCTGCCGTCACTCTTTGCCCATGCGCCCCAAGGCGAGTTCCCGCTTACCGAAATATTCGAACGCGCCGCTGAAAAAGGTCGCCTGTTCGGGGTGCGGCTGGAAGGCCTGTGGATGCATGTCGGTACGCCCGACGCAATTGCCGCGGCGGAAGGCGCGATCAAGGCGAGCGTCGGTTGATCGGCCATGCGCGTATGCGTGTATGATTCAACCAATGCCGAGTCGACCTAACGTTTTCACCATTCCCGCTTCGGCGCCGTTCCTGCCGACGTTGATAGGCGCGCTGCGCGACGGCACGCTCGTGCCCGGTTTCCCGGCCAGCGGCGATCCGTTGGCATTGGCAAAGGCGACACTCTATCTGCCGACGCGGCGCGCCTGCCGGCTCGCGCGTGACGTCTTCCTCGACCGTCTCGACGGTGACGCTTCCATTTTGCCGCGTATCGTCGCACTCGGCGATCTGGACGAGGACGAGATCATTTTTGCCGAGGCCGCGACCGGCGCGCTTGCTGAAGACGCCCTTGAAGTCGCGCCGGCGGTTGGTCCGCTGGAGCGGCGGCTTATGCTGGCGCAACTTATTGCGGACTGGGCCGATCGTGTTCGCTCCGAGAAGGGTGTACCGCTGATCGCCAACACTCCGGGTGCCCGGCTCGCGCTCGCCGACGATCTCGGACGACTGATCGACGACGTCATCACCCGCAAGATGGATTGGGCGCTGCTCGACGACCTGGTGCCGGATCATTTCGACACGTACTGGCAGTTCACGCTCGAATTTCTCAAAATCGCGCGCAGCTTCTGGCCGCAGCGCCTGAGAGAAATTGGCGAAATTGACGCCGCGGATCGCCGCGATCGCCTCATTGACGCGGAGATGAAGCGTCTCGCCAGCAGCAATGCACCCGTGATCGCCGCAGGCTCGACCGGTTCAATGCCTGCGACGGCGAAGCTGCTTTCGGCAATCGCGCGGCTTCCGCACGGCGCTGTCGTTCTGCCAGGATTGGACACTGACCTCGACGAAGAATCCTGGCGCGAGATCGCGAGCAGTGAGCACGAGAAAAACACGTCGAGCGCCGTGCATCCGCAATTCGCCATGCATGCCTTGCTCGATCGCATCGGCATTAAACGCGACGCAGTCGAACGACTCGCCGATCCCGCTGGGCATGGGCGCGAAATGCTGGTCTCGGAAGCACTGCGGCCGGCGACGACAACCGATCGTTGGCAACGCCGCCTTGGAACCGCCGGTTTCGCCGCCGCTACTGAAAGAGCAATGGCCGGCGTGAGGGTAATCGAAACCGCCAGTGTCGAAGATGAAGCGCTGGCGATCGCTGCGTGTCTGCGCGAGACCGTCGAAAGTCTGGACAAAACCGCTGCGCTGGTCACGCCCGACCGCGCGCTCGCACGCCGCGTCGTGGCGGCTCTCGAGCGCTGGCAAGTCGAATTCGATGATTCCGGCGGCGATGCGCTTGCTGAAACACACGCCGGAATCTTCGCCCGCCTCGTGACGGAAGTCGCGTTACAAGGGCTTGAGCCGGCGGCATTGCTGGCGTTGCTCAAGCATCCCCTGCTCCGGCTCGGCGCCAAGCCCAATGCACACGCCCGTGCGATAGCCGCGCTTGAGTGCGCTGTTTTGCGCGGTCCGCGGCCACGCCGCGGAACGGCCGGCCTCGCGCATGCGCTCGCGACCTTCAAGGCAACGCGGGACGAACTGCATCGCAACGACCCACGCAACTTCGTATCGCCGGCCGATCTCGATGCCGGCGAACAACTGGCTGAGAGGCTTAAACAGGCGCTCGCCTCACTCGAGACCCTCGCCCGCAAGTCGGTCAGCCTGCGTGAACTAGCGCAGGCGCACGGCAAGGCACTCGAAACGCTCGCCAGCCACGACGGCCTGATCGCCGCCTATGCTGGTACCGACGGCCTGCAATTGCAGCGAGTTTTTGAAACAATCGCCGACAGCGAGGCGTCCGGAACGCTCGAGCTTGCCGCGGCCGACTATCCGGATGTGTTCCATCTGCTTTGCTCTGGCCGCGCTGAACGGCGCCCTGAAAGCGGCAATCCGCGTGTGCGTATCCTTGGGCCGCTCGAGGCACGGTTGCAGAACGCGGATCGTATTGTGCTTGGCGGACTCAACGAAGGAACCTGGCCGCCCGATACCCGCAGCGATCCGTGGCTCAGCCGCCCGATGCGGCTCGAACTCGGTCTCAATCTGCCGGAGCTGCGTGTCGGCCTCTCGGCGCACGATTTCGCACAAAGCTTGGGTGCGTCCGAAGTCATTCTCACGCGCGCCGCCAAACAGGCGGGCGCGCCAACCGTGCGCTCTCGCTTTCTCCAGCGGCTCGCGGCGGTCGCCGGCGAGAAGCAGTGGAATAGCGCACTTGAGCGCGGCAGCGCTTACGCAAACCACGCACGTGCCCTTGATCACCCTGCGAAAGTCTCGCCCGCAACGCGACCGCAGCCGGTGCCGCCACCGGAGGCACGGCCATCGCAGCTGAGCGTCACCGACATCGAAAACTGGCTGCGTGATCCCTACACGATCTACGCCAAGCACGTTTTGCGATTGTTCCCGCTAGAGGCCATCGACACGCCGCCAGGCGCCGCCGATCGCGGCACCTTTATCCACGAGGCGGTAAGCGAATTCACAAAGAAATTTGCCGATGCTTTGCCCGCCGACGTCGCACACGAGCTCACTGAGCTCGGCAAAAAGCATTTCGCGCAACTTGAAGATTACGAGGAAGCGCGGGCGTTCTGGTGGACCCGTTTCCTACGTATTGCCGACTGGTTTGGAGGCTGGGAGCGCGAGCGTCGGGCCGCTGCGAAAAAGGTTTTCGCCGAGATTTCTGGCAAACATGCCATTCCGCTTGGAAAAGGCGATTTCCTTCTCACCGCGCGCGCCGATCGTATCGAACAGCGCGCCGACGGCAGCTACGCGATCCTTGACTACAAGACCGGAAAACCGCCGACCGATTTGCAGGTCCGCAGCGGGTTGGCACCGCAACTTACTTTGGAAACGGCGATCCTGCGCAAAGGCGGCTTCTCCGGCGTTGCCGCCGGATCGGTGACCGAGATCGGCTATGTGCGGCTCAAGGGTGGTGATCCGCCGGGCGAGCCGAGAAGCGTCAAGTTCACCGAAGGAACGCCTGGCACTTACGCCGATATTGCCCTTCGGAAGCTCACCGAGATCGCAAACAAGTTCATCGTCGAAGGCGAACCATATCGCTCGCTCGTCCATCCGATGTGGAAAAAACATTACGGCGAGTACGACCATCTTGCGCGCGTCAAGGAGTGGGCAGCCTCGGGTGGTGAAAGCGAAAGTGAGTTCGAGTCATGACCCTCGCCCGCGTCATTCCGGATGCTGCAAGGGAGCGCCAGCGCGCGGCCGCCAATCCCGAACGATCGGTGTTCGTCTCCGCCAATGCCGGATCCGGAAAGACGCATGTGCTGGTGCAACGGGTGATCAACCTGCTGCTGCGCGGTGAAGATCCCGGCAAGATCCTTTGCATCACCTTCACCAAGGCAGCCGCCGCCAACATGGCGACCCGTGTGTTCGACACGCTGGCGGAGTGGACAACGCTAGACGACGCCGCGCTTGACGAGAGGATCAGGCTCGCCACCGGCAAGACACCGGATTCAAGCCAGCGCGCGATTGCCCGGCGGTTGTTTGCCACCGCGCTGGAGACGCCGGGCGGACTGAAAGTGCAGACCATTCACGCGTTCTGCACCCATTTGCTGCACCAGTTCCCATTCGAGGCCGATGTTGCGGCACGTTTCGAAGTGCTCGACGAGGCAGCGACTGCTCAAATACTCAACCGGTTGACGTTGGATGTGCTGCTGGAGGGCGCTACAAAACTCGACAGCGCCCTTGGCAAAGCGCTGGACGTGGCTATAGCGGCCGCCGCCGATGTCACCTTCAAGGACGTGATCGCCGAAACAATCGGCAAGCGTGACCTCATTACCGCGTGGATAGACCGCGCCGGCGGGGTGCAACAGGCGATCGGCGAACTGACCCGCAGTTTCGGGCTTCCCGCCGGCGATACCCTGCAAGCTGTTGAAAGCGAATACTTTTCTCAGTCTTTGATCCCGCGCTCTGAATGGCCGGCGCTGATCGATGTTTTCTCATCTGGCTCAAAGACCGACCAGGAGCGCGCCTCCTCGCTGTCTGACGCGCTTGGGGCTACGGGGCGTGAGCGCATCGAAAATTATCTCGACGTGTTCTGCACCGGCGACCGCAAAGGCCGCGCCAGCGTGCTGACCAAAAAACCTGCTGAAGCCAACCCGCAATGGGCCGCGCGCCTCAACGCCGAAAAAGATCGCGTATGCCAGCTGCTTGCCCGTGAATTCGCCTTGCGCGCGCGCGACCGCAGCGCCGCGCTGATCACAGTCGCTGCCGCCGTGATTGATCGCTATCGCGCGGAAAAAGAGCGCCGCGGTCTGCTCGACTACGAAGACCTGATCGACAAAACGCTCACATTGCTCCGCGATGCGTCCACCAGAAGCACGGCAGCCGCCTGGGTGCTCTACAAGCTCGATCTCGGCATCAATCATGTGCTCGTCGACGAAGCGCAGGACACCAGTGACAAGCAGTGGGAGATCATCAAAATTCTCGTTGCGGAATTCCTGCCTGGTGGTGCACGCGGCAACGTACGCCGCACGCTGTTCGCAGTTGGCGATGAAAAGCAATCGATCTTTTCGTTCCAGGGCGCAGTGCCGCACAAGTTCGCCGAAATGCGCGAACACTTCCGCGCATTGCACAAAACGAGCGATGTGGCGTTCACGACCGAGAAGCTCGACTACTCATTCCGCTCCGCAATCGGCGTGCTCGATGCGGTCGATGTGGTGTTCAAGCAGCCAGCGGCATTCCGTGGTTTGACTGCCGATCCGGCCTGGACGGTACACCAACCGTTGCCGGATGCATTGCCTGGCGAAGTGGAGATTTGGGATCTCGTCGGCCCCGACGGAAAAGAAACTGGGAAAGAAGGCTGGGACGCGCCATTCGACACAACCAGTGAGACCAGCCCTTCGGTCAAACTCTCCGCCAAGATTGCACGCACGGTGAAAGACTGGATTGCCCAAGGCACGCGGCCCGGCGAAGTGCTGATACTGGTACGTCAGCGCGGACCGATGTTCGAAGCGGTGATCCGGGCGCTTAAGCGGGCGCAGATCGATGTCGCCGGCGCTGACCGGCTGGTGCTGAGTGAACACATTGCGATCATGGACCTGCTGGTGCTGGGCGATGCCTTGTTGTTACCGGATGACGATCTCGCGCTGGCGACAGCGCTGAAAAGCCCGTTATTCGGGTTCGATGAAGACAGCCTTTTCAAGCTCGCCTATCAGCGCAAGGGTTCGTTGCGATCGGCTCTGCGCACCAGAAGCGGCGAAGATGAAGCGTTCACGGCGGCTGCTTCGGCACTCGAAGACTTGGTGAAAAAAGCGCGCGCATTGTCTCCGTTTGAATTCTACGCGCACGTGCTTGGAGCGTTTAAGGGCCGCGCGAGGATTCTTGCCCGGCTCGGCACTGAAGCGTCCGATCCACTCGACGAATTTCTCAATCTCGCTCTTTCATACGAACAGCGCGAGACGCCGTCGTTGCAAGGCTTTCTCAATTGGATTCGTGCGGCGCAAAGTGAGGTCAAACGTGACATGGAAATGGCGCGCGACGAAGTGCGCGTAATGACCGTGCACGGCGCCAAGGGGCTCGAAGCCAAAAACGTCATTTTGATCGATCACACCACGACGCGGCCGGAAGGCGCGCATCCGCCGCGGCTGCTGACTGTGCCGATTGCCGGCGCGCCACCGGGGGCGACTGCCTTGATCTGGGCTGTAGCCAAGGACAAGGACGCGGGCCCTATGGCACAAGCGCGCGCGCAAGCGATCGAAACCGCGTGCGACGAGTACCGGCGTCTCTTGTACGTGGGTTTGACGCGCGCAGCTGACCGCCTCCTGATCTGCGGCGCCAAAGGCGTCAACAAGGCCCCGGCTGGTTGCTGGCACGATCTTGTGCTCGGCCCGCTGCGATCCTTGTCCGAAGAAGGCAGCGATGCCGACGGCAAGATCTGGCGTTTTCGCAAAAGTGGGTTGCCTGTAAAGGATGACGGCGCGCCTGCGTCTGACAACCCGACGACGTTGCCGGCGTGGCTCACAACAAATGCGCCGCCTTCTCCGCCTGCATCGATGATCCTGCGTCCATCTGAAATGGCCGACGACGAACCGCGCCGGGCAACCGGTGTCGGCCGTGAAGCGGCACGGCTGCGTGGCACGCTGACCCACCGGTTGTTGCAGTCGCTGCCAGATATCCCGGCTCCACGCCGGGAAAAAGTGGCCGGCGAATTCCTGTCTCGAAGAGGCATGAAGATGTCGCCCGATCAGCGCTCCGCATTGGTCGTGGAGGTACTGCGGCTGCTCGAAAACAAGGATTTCGCCGAGCTGTTCACGCCAGCCAGCCAGGCCGAAGTTCCGATCGTGGGAAAGCTCAGCGAACGAGTGCTGGTTTCCGGCCAGGTCGATCGTCTTTCGGTGACCAAAGACCAGGTGCTGATTGCCGATTTCAAGACCAACCGCACTCCCCCACGCCGAATCGAGGAGGTCCCGACGGCGTACGTCGCGCAGCTCGCGGCCTATCGCGCTGTGCTGCAGAAGCTTTATCCCGACAGACCCGTTCGCGCCGCCCTTCTCTGGACCGAAGTTCCTGATCTAATGGAGCTTTCCGAAGAGGCCATGGACAATGCCCTGCGCCGCGTCACCTCCGCGTGAAGCTCCTTGACGCTTGCAGACTGCGTTCATAGGTTCCTGCCCTCACAATCTTCTGGGGGCGATTCCCCCCGCTCAATGACAAGAGGGTACTGCCATGGCCGTCGGCAAAGTGTCGGACGCTAGCTTTGAATCGGATGTGTTGAAGTCTGCCGAACCGGTGGTCGTGGATTTCTGGGCGGAATGGTGCGGCCCCTGCCGCATGATCGCGCCGGCGCTGGAAGAGATCGCCGGCCAGCTCGGTGACAAGGTCAAGATCGTCAAGCTCAACGTCGACGAAAACCCCAACACCGCCGCCAAATACGGCATCATGTCGATCCCGACGCTGATGCTGTTCAAGAACGGCGAGATCGCTTCGCGCCAGGTCGGGGCAGCACCGAAACAGAAGCTGCACCAGTGGATCAGCGGCGCGGTCTGAGCCCAAGCTAAAAATATCCTGAGCGGCCGGCCAAAGCCGGCCGTTTTGCGTTAAAGGAACGATGACTTTCGTGCTGCGCCAACCTTTCGCGCCGATGGAAGCCCTGTCCGTGGACCAGGCTCCGGAAGGCGAGAATTGGCAATACGAGCCGAAATGGGATGGCTTCCGCTGTCTTGTCTTCCGCGATGGCCGAGAAGTGACGCTGCAATCGAAATCCGGCCGGCCGCTTACGCGCTACTTTCCTGAGTTGGTTGCTGCTTTCTTGAATTTGAAAGCCAGGAAGTTCGTGCTTGACGGCGAAATTGTGGTGCCGCGGGAAAGAGCTTTCTCCTTCGATGATCTGCTGCAGCGCATTCATCCTGCCACGACCCGAGTTAAGCGTCTCGCCGCCGAAACTCCAGCCATGCTGATTGCGTTCGATTTGCTGGTAATCGGCGATCAGGACCTTACTGCCTGCCCGCTCAGCGACCGCCGCGCAAAGCTGGAGGAGTTCGCACGTCACTTCCTGTGTGGCGCAAAATCAATTCGTCTGTCGCCGGTTACCGACCGGATCTCGAATGCGCGGAAATGGCTGAAGCAAGTTGGACCCACACTCGACGGCATTATCGCCAAGCGCCGTGATCTGCCGTATCGATCCGGCGATCGCCAAGGGATGCAGAAGATCAAAAACTTTCGCTCTGCTGACTGCGTGGTCGGCGGATTTCGCTACAACGAGGGAAGAAAGACCGTTGGCTCGCTTCTGCTAGGACTCTACGACAAGCGCGGACTGCTTAATCATGTGGGCTTTACTTCATCGCTGAAGACAGAAGAAAAAAAAGCTCTCACGGCCAGGTTGGAAAAATTGATCGCGTCGCCGGGGTTTACGGGGGACAAGCCTGGTGGACCGAGCCGCTGGTCGACCAAGCGTTCGGCACAATGGCAGCCGCTCAAGCCAAAACTCGTGGTGGAGGTTTGTTACGACCATTTCAGCGGTGGGCGCTTCCGTCACGGCACCCGATTGCTTCGATGGCGGCCCGACAAAGCGCCACGACAGTGTACGATGGATCAGTTGCATCAAAAGAAAGCCGACCTGATGAAGCTGCTGAAATAGCTGCAGTCGGCAAAATTACTGGGGCAGCGTTCCGTTCTCGCGCAGCACATCGCCGGCCAGATAGAGAGAACCGGTAATCAAAATTCGCGGCGGGGGGTCGAGATCAAGCCTGCGAGCCGCATCAAGCGCCTCGGCGAGATTGTCACGGCTTGTCGCCGAAATGCCGATAGCACGCGCAATGCCCGCCACCGCTTCCGATGTCATGCCCTTTTCGGCGCCCGGCACCGGCACTGCGATCAACCGGCGTGCAAGGCCGGCAAAATTTTTCAGGAAACCTTCGCAGTCCTTGCTCGCAAGCATTCCAACCACCAGGATCAACGGCCGTGAGACGCGCTCCTCGAGGTCAGCCAGCGTCGCTGCTATGGCGCGGCCGCCGTCAGGATTGTGCCCACCATCAAGCCACAACTCGCTGCCGGCAGGAGCAAGGTCGACGAGCCTGCCTTGACCCAGACGTTGCAGCCGCGCCGGCCATTCGGCCTTCGTCATGCCGGCTTCGAATGCGGCAGCCGGGATCGCGAATGGCTTCACCATACGCAAAGTAGCGATTGCCAGGCCGGCATTTTCAAACTGATGTCGCCCGTACAGCCTCGGAGCCGGCAGATCGAGCAAGCCCGCTTCGTCCTGGTAGACCAGCCTTCCCCGCTCCTCGGTGGCGGTCCAATCCTCGCCGGCAATTGTAAGCGGCGCGACGAGTTTGCCGGCCTGCCGCTCGATTACGGCAAGAACCTCACGGTGCTGCGAAGCGACTATGGCGGGAACGCCGTGCTTGAGAATTCCGGCCTTTTCGCCAGCAATCTTCTCCAGAGAATCGCCAAGGAAATCGGTGTGATCGACCGAAACGCGCGTGATGATCGATGCTAAAGGCTTGTCGATGACATTCGTTGCGTCGAGCCGCCCCCCAAGACCCACCTCAAGCAGAAGGACGTCCGCCGGATGATGCGCAAAAATCGAAAGGCCGGCGGCGGTCGTTATTTCGAACACCGTTATCGGCGCACCCGCGTTTGCCCGTTCGCATTCCTGCAAGGCCGCAGCAAGTTCGTCATCGGAAACGAGACGTCCCCCGCCGCGCGCACCAATGCGGAAGCGTTCATTGAAGCGGACAAGATGCGGTGACGTGTACGTGTGCACGCGCTTTCCCGCAGCTTCCAGAATTGCGCGCAAAAAGGCGATCGTCGAGCCCTTGCCATTTGTGCCGGCAACGTGAATGACCGGCGGCAGCCTCCGCTCGGGATGGCCTAACGCGCCAAGCAGTCGCTGCACGCGATCGAGTGACAGATCGATGCGCTTGGGGTGAAGCCCCATTATCCGCGACACGATGGAATCGATTTGATTCATGACAACACGTTTATGGTCACCGGGACGCGTGCGGCCGGGTAGCGCCGATATATATGTGGCACAGTCCCACCTTGCTAAGCGAGATGGCTGGGGCGTAGGCGTGTGAAGGCATGCCGTCCTCTCGGCCGGCTATGTCTGGCCATGACAAATAATTGGGCATGACGTCAACGTTCAGGCGTGTGCCGGAACGGGTAGTTGTTCTCGATACTGCTGACCGCCGGGTGCAGGCGTTCTCGTCAGCAGCCGGCACAGTTCGGCAAGCGTGGGGCGCAACTTGTGCCGATGCACGACC
>JBKPRE010000102.1:0-20350 GCA_046734435.1 Pseudomonadota bacterium
GGATTTGGTCTCGCATTCGGCGCGCACCGGCTCGATGCCTATCTGCGGCTGAGCGAAGGCTGGACGACCACGCCTGCCGGTTACCCGACAGACCAGGCGATGTGGATGAAATTCGTGCGCGAGCCCTGGTGCCGGACAAAGGTCTTGCCATGGCCCGTGTCGTTGCACTTCCCGAAGGCCGGGCGGGAGGGTTGGACCGACCGGCAACGCGCGGACGAATTATCGCGCTGGACGGACCTGCTCGCACGCCCGAACGCTACCCAACATGTGTTTCGCGAAGTGCTTCGCAGCTTTGGTGAAACCCTGCTGCGGCCAGACGCGGCGAATGCCCCGATGATCGAGCGCGATATCCTCGACGCCGAAGGCCGAGCCCCGGTGATCGAGCGCGATATCCTCGAAGCCGAATGCCGGGCCCTGATGGTCGAGTGCGACGCGCTAAGGCGGGTGCGTGACGCGCTGACCGCGCAGCGCGACGCCGTTCTGGTCAATTATAATGCGCTGCTTGGCTCGACGAGCTGGCGGCTGACCGCGCCCTTGCGCGCGGCGCTCGACATGGTCCGGCGTCTCAGATCCCGGCAAGACGCCTGAACTGCACGATCGTCGCAACCGTTTCGGCGGCTTCCTCCGCCGGGCTCTTGGGCGGCGGGCCGCCATTCAGAAAACCGACGAATGCCGACAGCTCGGCCAGCAGCGGCATCTCGACTTTCAGCGCCCGCCTGGCGATCCGCGGCTTTGACTCCGCGTCGTCCCGCGCCGGATTGGCCATGATGACGAGGTGGTCGGCATAGGCATCCTCCAGGGTTGCAACACCGTCGCGGCATAACAATGTGACGGTGCGCCGGCGCTCCGGCGACCGCATGCCCACCTCCGCAATATGCCACGGTCCGCCGGCAGCCGCTGACATCGCCGTCAGGCCCATGATGTCCGTGCCCGCGCAGTCCGCCACCGCGGCAACCGGCGGAAGCGACCGGCCAAAAATCTCCCGCGCGATCACCACGTCGTGCGGCAGCAAGGTCCAGATGCAATCCGTGTCGGGATGCGAATGCCCGAAGCCGACCCGCATGGTGCGCAGGCCCACGGCCGGACCCAGTTCGCCGGAGCGTGCAATGTCCGCGAGCGCCAGCACACCCAGATGATAGCGCCACTTGTCCATGACAAAGAGACGGCCGCGCCCGGCGGCCGCCAGGCGGCGCGCCCGCTCGGCATCGTCACAGAGGGGCTTCTCGCAATAGATCGGCGTCCCGCGCGGCAGCAGCGCCTCGATCACGTCGGCATGCGTCGTGGTCGGCGTCGCAACCACAATCCCGTCGAGCGGCGGCAGATCGTCGAGGCGGGCGACCACCTGCGCACCCGCCTCCTTCGCCAGACTGGCATCGTCGCCTCTGGCGACCACGCTGACGGACGCACCGAGAGACAGCAGATCGCGCAGGATGTACCTGCCCCACCTGCCGCATCCGACGAGACCGATATTCATGCGGTCAAGACGTTGCTCAGGCAAATTCCGGGTTGAGCGTGCCAAGCCGCGCCTCGACCTCGGCCAGCGGCCCGGCCTGCAAATCCCGTTCGCTGAGCTTTGGGGTCTTGCAGGGCCACTTCAGTCCCAGGCCGGGATCGGCCCAGTAACAGCCCAATTCATCATCCGGGTCGAAATAGGAGTCGACTCCGTAAATGTAGAGCGTCGGCTCGTGACAATAGAATCCATGCATCACGCCGGCGGGGATCCGCAGCGCCGAAATTGAGTCGCTATGAATGTCCAAAACGCAGGACATGCGATGGGTCGGAGATTTCGGCCGCGCATCATAGAGCCCGGCAGACAACCGGCCGCGCAACAACACCAGGTAATCCGTGTGCTTGTAGTGCACGTGGACGCCGCGCAGCACGTTGGCGTCGGAAGAGGTCGCGTTCCATTGGCACGGTTGAATGCCGACCGGCCATTTCTCCCGGTAAATTTCAGTCAGCCAGCCCCGCTCATCGCGGTGCGTTGTGAGCGGGATGATCTCCACGTCGTGCGGCAGATTCGGCATAGGCATGCACAATTTAAGGCTGACTGCTTAAGGACTGATAATTGATCCCGGCTGTTCCGTAAACTCCCCAAATCGTCGTCGCGATCGGACGCGGCGACGATACACAAACAAATGCCGCTGTAACTCGGCTATTTGGGCGAAACGACACCGGCAGAGGCGTTGCGCACGGGCAGAACGAACAGAAACAGCGCCCCGTGCGTCCCGTCCGACCACGCGGACAGCTGCCCGCCGTGGCGCTCGATGATCATGCGGCAAATCGCCAATCCCAGTCCGGTTCCCTGGGATTTTGTCGTGAAAAATGCATCGAATATGCCGCTGAGATTTGCCGGATCGATCCCGGGTCCCGAGTCCTTGACCTCAACAACAATGGCATCGTCGCCATGCCGCTCCGTTTTCAGCCAGAGTCTCCGGCGGCCAGCCCTGATGACACCCATCGCTTCGATGGCATTTTGCAGCAGGTTCACCAGGACCTCCTGCAATTGGCCTTTGTGGCCCCGGACGCGCGGCAAATCGGGCGCCAACTCGGCACGGGCCACGACACCGTGCACCTTCAGCTCTTCATGAAGAAGGCGCAGGACGCCCGAGGCAACTTCATTCACGTCGACGGACTCGTATTCGCTGTCGGTTTTCAAAAAAAGAGCACGGATGTCGCTCAATATCCGGCCGGCGCGGTGACTATCCTCGACGATGCTGTCCAAAGCCGAGCGCATCGCGCTGCGATCGGGCTTTGTGTGGCCAAGAACCATTTGCACGGCCTCGCTGTTTGCCGAGATTGCCGTCAAAGGCTGCTTGAGCTCGTGAGCCATCGCAGCGGTCACCGCCTGCATGTTCATCAACTTATTGTCCCGCTCGCGCTTCAGCATCAGGTTCGAGTGAACGAGGCGAAGCTCGTTTGCCTTCCGCTCTGCGAATAGTGCCGCAAGAACCAATGCGCAGAACGAGGCCGTCAGGATACTGGCTTGGGCAACCAGAATGCGTTGCGTCACCGGCAGGCTTGGATCGCCGAGAATGCCGATGTCGAACGTCGTTGTCCAAACAACGGTCAGCGCAACGACGAATGCGGCCGCCGCGGCAAAGACTGGCCTGCAGCGCGCGGTCACCCACAACAACAGCGGAAAGAACAATCCGGCGGGCAGCACGGCCATCCATGGCTCCCGTGGCAAGAGAACGATGGTGCCGCTCGCGATGATGAGCATGACCACGACCGCGGCGCCTTCGCTGACTTCCGTGTGCGGCGGCGGATCGCGCACCGCGGCAGCGAGCCCGATCAGGAGCGGCGCAACCGTGACGATGCCGATTGCGTCGGACAGGAACCAATGGTGCCAGATCGTCAGGAAAGATGCGGGCGAACTGTGGAATAACCGGAAGCCCAATGTCCCGACGATCCCCGAAATGGCAGTTGCGACGATCGTCGCAGCAAGCAATCCGATGACGCTGCGCAGCCTGTCCAGGCTGAAGGGTTGGCCGAAATACCGTTGGATGAGAGCGGCCACCAGCCCGGCTTCGAGCGCGTTGCTCAGGGCGAAAAAGATGGCACTCCAGACGTTGCGATCGCCGAGAAGATTCGCCACCAGGGTGGCTGCCATCGTGCCGGCCATGACAGGCCACAAAGCGCGCGACCCAAGCCCGATCAGCACGCCAGAAGACACTCCGGCCGCCGGCCAGAAAACGGCGACGCCATCGGGCTTGGTGAGGAAGAAAAGACTCAGGCGCGCCGCCAAAAAATAGGCGACGCCGACCGCAATGGCCAGGCCTACCGAATTGATCCAGCTTTGTGCCGATTTGGACGACGTTGAATAGAACATCTGTCGGCACTCGGAACACGCGTTACGAGCGCTTAAACTAGCATACCGGACAGGTCGTGGTCCCCACCGGGCATTGCATGGGCGCTCCGCGGCCGTTTTGGGGCCATGGATGCGGGCGTTTTTGCCCGCGGGGCGCGCCTGGGATGCGGTGACGGGCCGCAAAAAAGGAAAAGCCGCCGGTGCCTCGCCGGCGGCTTCTTGAACAGTGGCGCGCGTCGGGGAGACCGCGTTGGCCACCGTCCAGCCTTCGCTTCGCTCGCGAAGTGAGCGAAGGTTGCCCGCGGTAGCCTGCAAGGCGAAGGCGGGCCTTTGAACAGCGGCGCGCGTCGGGGAGACCGCGTTGGCCGCTGTTCGTTTCAAATTGCGGCGGTTCAGCGTCCGCCGTCGTTATCCATCATGCCGCCGCGCATGCCGCGATGATGCTGCCAGCCGTGATGGCCGCGCATTTGCCCGCGATCGAGGCGCGCCAGCGCCGCGAAGCGGCGCTTCTGGCCGTCATCGAGGCTCTTGTAAAGCGGGCCCGCCGCATCGGCGAGCTTCTTGAGCCCGGCCGCGCGCTGACCCATCACCTCGGCGCGCAAATTCATGCGCTCGATCGGGTCCTTCGGGCGCTCGGTATTGGCGCGCGCCGCGAAACGCTCGGAGCGCTGCTTGGCAAGATCGCGCAGCGCGCTCTCGACCGGCGGCCAGAGCTTCTCCTGCTCGGCCGTCAGCTTGAGGCCCGCATGCAGTGCCGCGATGCGCGCATCGCCGAAGGCGCTGATGTCCTCGGCGCTCATGCGCGCGTGACGCACGCGCTGGAACTCTCCGCCAGCGCCCACGGTGCTTGACTGTTGCGCATAAGCATACGCGCCGCCGGCAATCGCAAGCGCAGTCGCGCCGGCAAGGAACGTCTTCAACATGGTCACCTCCAATGGCAAACCTGATGCGCCAATGAGAGCACGCGCCTTTGCCTTATCAAGTTAAAGTTTGGACAGAGATTAACCGCGCGCAATGTAGATTTACGGGCGTTCAGGATCGCCCGCGACGGTCATTCCGGGGCGCGCGTAAGGAGCAACCTCTTATTCGTCATGCCCGGCATCCACATCTTGACCGCAAGCAAGACATGGATGGGCGGGGCAAAGCCCGGCCATGACAAATTGCGATGTAATGCGTCCCTCAATGGCCGAAGTCTCACATGGCGCGCGGAATGTGCGCCTGAACGTAAATCTTGTTGGAAATCGTGCGCACGCCCGGAATCGTTTCAAGCGCCACTCGTATCGCGTCTTTCTGCACCTGCGATTCGACGACGCCCCAGAGCTCGACCGCGCCGTTGTCGATGACGACGTTGACGTTGCCGGGCCACCACGGCTCCGACTTGAGCCTCGCAACCGCGTCCCCCTGCGACAACTTGGCTTCCGCGCTTTGCTGCGAGCCCTGTTGCGCGCGCAGCAGGGCCTGAACCAGATCGGCCCTGCTGACAATCCCGATGAGCTTCCCCTTCGCGACAACGGGCACGCGCTTGATGCCGTGCTTTTCGAAAAGGCCGACAATCTCGCGCACCGGCGTGTCCGCCGTCACGGTGACGACCTTGCGGGTCATGATGTCGGCGGCAAGGCGTGCATGCGCCTTGATGTAGTCCTGCGCCAGGGCTTCCCGCGCAGTGAGGAATTCGACCCACCACGAATAAGGCCGCTCGGTCCCGACTTCCGCACGATGAATCAGATCGGCCTCGCTGATGATTCCCAGCAGATTGTTGGCGTCATCGACCACCGGCAGAGCGCTTATTCGCCGCGCCAGCAATATCTCTGCGACGTCCTTGACCGAAGCGTCCGGGCGCACCGTGGCCACATTCGTCACCATGATATCGGCTGCATTCATGTTTTTCTCCTGCAGGACGAATTCACGGAACAAGCAAATCCGGGAGCAGATTGAACCTGCACCGTAACGGGAAGGCCGATATTGACGTGGATCAAAACGGCGGCGTTCGCGGCAAGGTCAACGCAAAAAAGGCAAACGCGAACGTGATTTCGGCCGTCGCGCGTGAGCGGGGAAGGCGGAAATGAGCGGAAACCAAGGCGGCGAGAAACGGGAGTGAGACCTACAACATCCCGAGCACGCGCGGGAGCCAGAGTGACAGCTCCGGAATGTAGGTCACCATCGCGAGGAAGATCAGCATGGTGACGAGCCAGGGCCAGGTCGCAATGGTGAGCTCGGTAATGCCCATGCGCGCGATACCGGAGGCGACGTAGAGATTGAGGCCGACCGGCGGATGGCAGAGGCCGACTTCCATGTTCACCGTCATCAGGATGCCGAGGTGCACCGGGTTGATGCCGAGGCTCACCGCGATCGGAAACAAGATCGGCGCGGTGATCAGCACGATCGACGACGGCTCCATCACGTTGCCGGCCAGCAGCAACAGGAGGTTGACGACGAGCAGGAACTCGATCCAGCCGATGCCGCTGTCCTTGATCCAGGCGGTCATCGCCTGCGGAATCTGCTCGCTGGTCATCAGGAACGAGAACAGCACCGCATTGGTGATGATGTAGAGGATCATCGCGCTCATGTTGGCGGAGCCGAGCAGCACCTTCGGCACGTCCCGCAGGCCCATGTCGCGATAGACGAAGACGGCAACCACAAAGGCGTAGACCGCGCTTACGGCTGCGGCCTCCGTCGGCGTGAAGGCGCCCGTGTAGATGCCGCCGAGCACGATCACGATCAGCGCCAGGCCCCAGAACGAATCGCGGAAAGCCCGGATGGCATCAAGCCAGCTCGCTTTCGGCATGCGCGGGTAACCGTTCTTCCAGGCGCGGTAGAAGGTGGTAAAGCCCAGCATCGTCGCCAGAATGATGCCCGGGACCACGCCCGCCATGAACAGCTGCGCGACCGAGGCCGAGAGCACGCGCTTGCCTTCCGGATCGAAGGCGACGCTGCCGCCGGTCGCGACCGCAACGAGCACCATCACGATCGAGGGCGGAATCAGGATGCCGAGCGCGCCGGAAGTCGCGATCACGCCGGCGCCGAAGCGCTTCGGGTAGCCCTGGGCGATCATCGCCGGCAGCAAAATGGAGCCGATGGCGACGACGGTCGCCGGCGAGGAACCGGAAATGGCCGCAAACAACGCGCAGGCCAGGACCGCGGCCAGGCCCAGACCGCCGTACCAGTGGCCCACCATTGAGGTGGCGAAGGCGATCATCCTGCGCGCGACGCCGCCGTGAGTGAGGAAGTTGCCGGCCAGGATGAAAAACGGGATTGCCATGATCTCGAAGCTCTCGATGCCGGTGAAGAGCTTGAGCGCCACGGCCTCGATGGGCACCTGGGTCATCACGAACAGGAAGGAGAGCACGGTGAGGCCGAGCGCGATCGAGATCGGCATGCCGGTGAGCATCAGCGCGATCAGCAAGCCGAAGATGAGGGCGCTGTTCATCGGGTGACCCCTGTCGCGCTCTCGTCGACACCTTCGACGCGGCCCGGATCATGGTGCGGCAGCTCGCCGGTGCGCCAGAAGGCCCAGGCGACCTGCAGGAAGCGAAAGCACATCAAATAAGAGCCGAGCGGCACGCAGAGGAAAATGATCCAGCGCGGCAGCTCCATGTCGGGCGAGACCTGGTCGGTGGGGTAAAGCTCGATGACGAACCTGGCGCCCATGGTGCCGACGACGAAGGTGAAGAGAGCGCCGCAGAGCAGGCCGAACAGGACGACCTTGTTGCGCCACTTCGGCTCCAGCATGTTGACGACGACGTCGACGCCGACATGGATGCCGGTGCGCACGCCATAGGCGGCGCCGAACTTCGCCATCCACACGAACATGTAGATGCAGAGCTCCTGCGCCCAGGTCAGGTTGATGTGGTAGATAAGCGGATAAAGAAACGGGACGCCGAGCGCATAGCGCTGCACCACCGCAGCAAAGATCACCAGCGTCGCCCCCGCGATCAGGCTGGCGATCAGGATTTCCTCAAGCCGGTCGAGAATGCGTAGAAACACTTACGCCTCGCGCGCCTGGGCATTGCTGCAGGCCCCAGCGGGCGGCAATTCCGTCATTGACGACAGCAGCCGCTCCCACGGCTTCCGTCGAACGCAGATAAACACTGGAATCCCCTCACCCCTGAGAAGCGAACGGACCCCGGCTTCTTACAAGGCCGGGGCCCGGCAGAACGTTATCAGTTGGTGACGCCGTGCGTCGCCTTCACCACGTCGTCGATCAGCTGTTTGCCGACGCGGCTGGCCATGTCCTGATAGAGCGGCTCCATGGCTTTGCGCATGGCAGCGCTCTCGGCGGCGGTCGGGACGATGATCTGGGTCTTGCCCGACTTCTTGATCTCGTCGAGCGCTTCCGAGTTTTCCGTCGCGGCGATCTTGTTGGAATAGGCCGTCGCTTCGTTCATCGCCTTTTCAAGCTGGCCACGCACGTCGGCCGGCAGGTCGTCCCAGAACTTCTTGTTCACGACAACGACGTAGCCGATGTAACCGTGATTGGTCAGCGTCGTGTACTTCTGCACCTCATGGAATTTCTGGGTGTAGATGTTCGACGGCGTGTTCTCCTGGCCGTCCACGACGCCGGTCTGCAGCGCCTGATAGACTTCCGAGAAGGCCATCACCTGGGGGATCGCGCCGAGCGCACGGAATTGCGCTTCCAGTACCTTCGACGATTGGATGCGGAATTTCAGTCCCTTGTAGTCCTCCGGCATGCGCAGCGGCTTGTTGGCGCTCATTTCCTTGAAGCCGTTGTCCCAGTATGCGAGCCCGATCATGCCCTTGCCTTCGAGCTTCTTGAGCATGGCCTTGCCGAGCGGGCCTTCGGTGACCTTGCGCAGCGCCGCCTCATTGGGAAGCAGGTACGGCAGGTCGAACACCTCAAAGTCCTTGATGCCCATCGGGCCGAACTTGGAATTCGACGGCGCGAGCATCTGCACGGCGCCGAGCTGCAGCGCCTCGAGCTCTTCCTTGTCCTTGTAGAGGGTCGAGTTCGGATAGACCTCAACCTTCACTTTGCCGTTGGTGTATTTTTCGGCGAGTTCCTTGAACTTGTCGGCGCCCTTGCCCTTCGGCGTGTTCGGCGCAACCACGTGGCTGAACTTGATCAGGATCGGCGCTTGCGCGCTTGCAATGCCGGGTGCCACGAAAATGGCGGCCGCAGCCGCCGCGATAAGCCATTTGCGCATCAGCGTATTCCTCCAGTTTAAAAGTAGTTCGAAGCCGGCTTTTTGGTCGGCATGCGATTCCGGAACCGCTTTCCTGACAGTATAAACCCCGCCGACCGTCTCGCCCCTCGGCCAGGTTTTGATATCTCAGGACCGGCGGCCGGAAATGCCGCTCAAGACCGGGCTTTTTGCCTTCTTTTCCGCCGCGACGTTCGCACTTCTCCGGCCCTGCGGCAAGTCTGGCCCATCCGCAGTGGTTAAGCCGTATCATCGACTTAAGGCCTATGCGGCAATGCGCCACCTCGGTGATCCGACTTGGATCGCAGTGCAGCATCCGGACTTTGGCGAAACCTCTAAGCCGTCATGGCCGGCTTTATGCCGGCCATCCACGTCTTACAAATTTGCCAAGCCGCAAAAACGTGGATGGCCGGGACAAGCCCGGCCATGCCAAATCGCAGCTCTTAAGATTGTCGCAAAGATTTACTTCAGCGCCGCAACGACCGGACCGAGACCCATTTCCTGGGCGAGGCCATGCGCGGTCTGCATCTGATGCTCGTCAAAGGTTTTGACGAGCGGGCGGGCCGCAGCGACAAGCCGATGAACGGTCGCGCTGTTGAGCGCAACCTGCACGACACGCTTGCTGACGCGGCGAACCAGTCCGTCATTCGCATCGCGTTCCTGACGGCGCGCGAGATCGCGCAGCGCCGCTTCGACCGGCGCCCAATAGGGTTCCTGTGCGGGCGTGAGATGCAGCGCGCTCTTGATGCGCGCGACGTCGATCGCCGCAGTGTGCGCCGCCGCGGCACCGTCCATCATCATGTCGGCTGCCCGCGCGGACGGACTAGTCGACAACAAGCTCAAGGCCGCGAGCGCGATAACGCCCGCGCATACACTCATCCTCATTTCGATTAATCCCCTACGCTTTCCATCTCGGAAGTTGGCCGCAAGTACCTTTCAAATCCGTCGCTAAAGCGAGTGAAATGCGGACAAAATGTGATTTCTTGGGTTCCTATGGAACGAAATAGGGATTTCGTGACCGAAATACCAGACCAAATGTGATTTACCTTTAATTTCGGGCCGTTTCGGAGGTTTTTTTATCAGTTTCTGGTCATTCCGGGGCGCGCTGGAAGCGCGAACCCGGAATCTAGACCGAATGTCAGTGCGAGCATCTGGATTCCGGGTCCGGCGCCATAGCGCGTCGAAGACGCGCGTAAACGCGCTTATGGCGCCGTCCCGGAATAACCATTTGAATCTCGCTGCTCCCTCACCCCACATCCGTGGAATGAATCCGCCGTTCGACTGAGGCGGTTTTGCTGCGCTTCGAGGTGAGCTTGTTGAGCGCACCGAGATAGGCCTTCGCCGATGCGACCAGCGTGTCGGGATCGGCGCCTTTGGCCGTGAACGAGCGCCCTGCTTCCGCGAGCCGAACCGACACTTCCGCCTGCGCATCGGTGCCACCGGTCACCGCGTGCACCTGGTAGAGCTCGAGCGTCGCGTCATGCGGCACCAGCGTGCGGATCGCCTTGAAGATTGCATCCACCGGGCCGTTGCCGGTCGACTGCGTGGTGACGTGCTCGCCGTCGATATCGAGCGTCAGCGTGGCCGTCTGCGGCCCCATCGTGCCGGCGATCACGGTGAGCGACAGCACCTTGATGCGATCGTGCGCGTGCGCGATCTCTTCATCGACCAGCGCCTCTATGTCCTCGTCGAAGATCTGCTTCTTGCGGTCGGCGAGCGCCTTGAAGCGCACGAAGGCGTCTTCCAGCTGGTTGCCGGCAAGCTCGTAGCCGAGCTCCTCCAGCTTGTGGATGAAAGCGTGGCGGCCGGAATGCTTGCCCATCACCAGCGATGTCTGCTTCACGCCGACGCTTTCGGGCGTCATGATCTCGTAGGTCTGTGCGTTCTTGAGCATGCCGTCCTGGTGGATGCCGCTCTCGTGCGCGAAGGCGTTCCGTCCGACGATCGCCTTGTTGTACTGCACCGGGAATGACGTGGCGGCCGACACGAGCTTGGAGGCGCGCGTGAGCATCGTCGCCTGGATGCCGGTCCAGTAAGGCAGCACGTCGTTGCGCACTTTCATGGCCATCACGACTTCTTCAAGCGCGGCGTTGCCGGCGCGTTCGCCGATGCCGTTGATGGTGCATTCGATCTGGCGCGCGCCGGCCTTCACGCCGGCGAGTGAATTGGCCACGGCCATGCCGAGGTCGTTGTGGCAATGCGTAGAGAAGCGCGCCTTGTCGGCATTGGGCACGCGCGTGCGCAACATCTCGATGAGCGCAAAATATTCCTCCGGCACGGTATAGCCGACGGTGTCGGGGATGTTGATCGTGGTGGCGCCGGCATTGATGGCGGCCTCGACGCAGCGGCAGAGGAAATCGCGCTCGGTGCGCGTCGCGTCTTCCGCCGACCACTCGACATCGTCGGTGTGGCCGCGCGCGCGCGTGACCTGGCCGACCACCATCTCGAAGACCTCGTGCGGCTCCTTCTGCAGCTTGTATTTCATGTGCACGGGCGAGGTGGAGATGAAGGTGTGGATGCGACGGCGCCTGGCCGGCTTGATGGCCTCGGCGCAGCGATCGATGTCCTTGAATGCAGCGCGCGAGAGGCCGCAGATCACGGAATTCTTCGAGCGCTTGGCGATCTCATGCACGGCGGCGAAATCACCTTCCGACGCGATCGGGAAGCCGGCCTCGATGATGTCGACGCCCATGGCGTCGAGAAGCTCGGCGACCTCGAGCTTCTCCTCATGCGTCATGGTCGCGCCGGGACATTGCTCGCCGTCGCGCAAGGTGGTGTCGAAGATGACGACGCGGTCCTTCTCGGACTTTGTCTGGGCAGTCATTTGGTCAGTTCCTTCTCAATTCGAATGCGCCGGACAGTGTTGCTGACTTTGGCGCTCTTTAAGGGTTTACCGCTGTTCCCCCGAGTGCCCAGGCGCATATGCCCAGCCGGCCCTCAGGGGCGGATAAGGAGAAGGAGCGTGCCCAGAATGAGGGAAGCCGCGGTGCCGGCGTTGCCCGCCGTCCGCTTGATCGCGCGAATATCGTGGCGCGTGGACATAGTCCCTGGCTCTTCCCTCGTGTCGCCGGTCAATCTGACGGACTCCGGTAAAGCCCGCGTTAACCGGGAGGCCGCTTGTAGCGGAAAGCGCCCGCGCAAATCAAGCGCGGGCGGCGATAGGTCAGAAGTGTTGACCGGTCGTCGCCCGGGATGGCGACCGCAGAAATGTGCGCGCCGGACTGTCAGTCGTGATGCCCGCGCTCGTCGCGGGGATCCACGTCTTTACGGGCCGGCAAATTCGCAAGACCTGGATGGCCGGAGCCCGGCCATGACGGTGGAGAGTGTGTGCCTAGAGCAGTTCCCTACCTTGCGGCCTTGAGCGGCTGCGTGGCAAAGCGGGAGGCCAGAAACGCCGTGACGAAGCGCGGCATCGCCTGGTCGAAATCGCCGGGCCCATAGACCACGCGGATATCGGCAAGCTCGGGTTTCTTCTCGCGCGCGAGAAACGCCAGGATCCGCGCGTGCAGGGCCTTGGCGGATTCGCGCGCGCGCAGCACCTTGATCTGCCCGATCAGCGAGCCGTCGACGACCATGGTCCAGCCCGGCTCGGGCGTGAAATCATCCAGCGACAGGCCGGTCTCCTCGAGAAGCTCGCGCCGCACGCTGTGCTCGAAATCGACCTTGCCGTCGATAATGTCGTTTGGATCGGGCGTGCCGCAGGGGAAATAGATCTTGCCGGCATTGAAAGTATGCGAGCCCATGACCCCGAGAAGGAAAGCGCCGTCGGAGCTCTGGACCGCCGCGGCGCTGAAGCAATCGCGCACCTGCGCCTGCGGCCAGCCCCGGTGCTTCCAGCAGATAAAGCTGGCGTAGTCGGTTTCGAGAAATTCTCCGTGCAGCACCCCGTGCTCGATCACCTGATTGTGCAGCAGCAGCACGCGCCCGTTCCACAGCGCCGGCTGCTTGCGCCGCATGTCGGCGAACCAGGCGTCGATCTCGGCCCGGTGCTTTTCCGCCCAGGCCCAGGGCTTCGGCGCAAATGACAGATCGAGCCGGTCAACACGAAAGACCGACGGCACGCCAAGTGGCCCGGCCGCGTGGTCGTCGTGCGACAGCGGGGGCGCCTCCGACGGCGCGATCGCCGGCGTATCGGTTTCCGCGTCATTTGACGCGATAGCCCGAGTTTCGAAAACGCGGCTAGGCCTGACGATCTGATCCTGCGCGGCGATCAGTTGGATCTCGCGCGCGCCGCTCTCCGCCGTCTTTGCCAGCACGCCGAAAATGCTGGAGGCCGCGCGCGACAGCACGTCGGCGACTTTCCCGCCGCGCAGATAATGCGCAAAGAACAACGCGGCGACCGCATCGCCGGCGCCGTTGATCGTGATCGGCAGTTTCGGCGTGCGCACGAGAAAGCAGCCGGTTTCGTCCGACGCCAGCATGTCGATGCAGTCGGCCGGCGTCTCGTCGGTAAGCAGCGACGTGACGAGGATCGCGCGCGGGCCGAGATCGTGCACGGCTTTGACCGCGTCGCGCGTGGCGCGCAACGTGCGGCTGTCACGCTTGCTCAGATAGTCAAGCTCGAACTGGTTGGGCGTGATGATATCGGCCGCCGGCACGGCTTTCTCGCGCATGAACTCAGGAATTCCCTCGCGCACGAAAACACCGCGCCCGAGGTCGCCGATCACCGGGTCGCAGCAATATCGGGCCGCCGGATTGGCCCGCTTGACGCTGGCAACCGCATCGAGAATGGCCGCGCCGATATCGGTCGCACCGATATAGCCCGAGAGCACACCGTTGCATGTGCCAAGTACGCCGCGCGCGTCGATCCCGGCCATCACCTCGCGGATCATGCCGGCGTCGAAGACACGGCCCTTCCAGCTGCCGTAGCCGGTATGATTGGAAAACTGCACGGTGTGGATCGGCCAGACCTCAATGCCCAGCCGCTGCAGCGGAAACGTGGCGGCGGCATTGCCGACATGACCAAACGCGACGTGCGACTGGATGGAGAGGATATTCATGACAAACGACAATAGCAGACAAGGCGGGGAATTCCCCGCCTTGTCGTTCTAATTCGGTGCCACTTTCGCTGGTCATCCCGGGCGAGCGCAGCGAGACCCGGGATTCATACCTCGCAGCGTCTCGTCAGGCTGCGGAGTATGGGTCCCTGCTTTCGCGGGGACAACACCTATTCATAGGCAGCAGACGCGCTTTTTACTTCATCCCCATTTTCTTGTTGGCCGCGTCGACATAGGTGTTCGTGTAGGTCTTCGACAAATCGATGTTGGCCTTGGCCACATCGGGCGACGACTGGCTGAATACCGCGAGCACCGCTTCCGCGCCCTTCGGGTCCATGCGGCCGGTCTCGGAATACATCGCGAGCGTATTCTTGAGCGCCGACACATAAAGCGCCTTGTCCTTGCCGACGAGATTGGCCGGCATCTTGTCGGCGATCTCCTCGGGCGTGTGCGAATGGATCCACTTGAGCGTACTGACGATGGCGTTGGTCATCGCCTGCACTTCCTTGGGATGCGCGGCGATCCATTCCGCCTTGGTGTAGAGCGCGCCGCCCGGATATTCGCCGCCGAACACGGCGAGTGTGTCCTTCTGCGAGCGTGTGTCACTCAGGATCTTCAGGTCCTTGTTCTGGCCCTGCAGGATCGTGACCGCCGGATCGAGCATGATGGCGGCATCGACAGTGCCCTGCTCCATCGCGGCAACCGCGGTCGCGCCAAGGCCAACGCCGATGACGCCGACCGAGTTCGGATCGACGCCGTTCTTCTTCAGGATGTATTTCAGGAAGAAGTCGGTGGAGGAGCCGGGCGCGCTAACGCCGACTTTCTTATTGGCGAGGTCCTTGACCGAATTGATCTCAGCCGCATGCTTCGGCGACACCACCAGCGCAAAGCCCGGGAAGCGGTCATAGACTACGAAAGCCTGTAAATGCTGGCCCTTGGCGGCGAGATTGACGCAGTGATCGAAATAGCCGGATACCACGTCAGCGCTGCCGCCGATAACGGCCTTGAGTGATTCCGAGCCGCCCTTGAAATCGACGATCTCGACATTCACGCCGGCCTTTTCGTATTCGCCGAGCGCATGCGCGAGCATCGTCGGCAAATAGCAGAGGCAGGAGCCGCCACCGACCGCAAGCGTCACCTTCGACTGCGCGAGCGCAAGGCCGCTCGACAAAACAAGTGCCGCCAAAGCCACGGCGAGCCGTCTCAAAACCACGGGCATGAAATCCTCCCTTGTGTGCGGGGCCTTTTTAGAAGGCCGTTTCGGGGCGGACGATAAGCCAGCGGGCAGGCGGTGGCTAGGGCTTGGGAGACCGCACCCACTCTCAGTCGTCATGCCCGGGCTTGTCCCGGGCATCCACATCTTGCTGGCTGCCCAAGGAAAAAGACGTGGATGGCTCGAACAAGTCCGGCCATGACGTGGAATTCGCAGAAGCGCTAATCGACTGAAGACTACGGCCTCGCTTCGGCGGTCGCGGGCCGCCAGACCAGCAGGCGCTTCTCGACTACGGTGACGATCATGTCGATGACCAGCACGAAGGCAGCCAGCACAAACATGCCGGCGAAAACGCCGGCCACGTCGAACACGCCCTCCGCCTGCTGAATGAGGTAACCCAGCCCCGCGGCTGCACCCAGATATTCGCCCACCACCGCGCCCACCACGGCAAAGCCCACCGAAGTGTGCAGGGAGGAGAACATCCAGGACAGCGCCGACGGCCAATAGACATGACGCATCAACTGGCGCTCGTTCATGCCGAGCATGCGGGCATTGGCGAGCACCGTCGGGCTGACTTCCTTCACGCCCTGGTAGACGTTGAAGAAGACGATGAAGAACACCAGCGTGACGCCGAGCGCGACTTTCGACCAGATGCCAAGCCCGAGCCAGAGCGTGAAAATGGGCGCAAGCACGACGCGCGGCAGCGCATTGACGGCTTTCACATAAGGATCGAATACAGCGGCAGTGCGCGGCTGCCGCGCAAACCAGAATCCGACGAGCACGCCGCCGATCGAGCCGATCACAAAGGCAAGGATCGACTCGATCAAGGTCACCCAGAGATGCTTCCAGATCACGCCTGTCGCAAACCAGACGTGTATCTGCTTTGCAACGTCGACCGGGTTCGAGAAGAAAAACGGTGGCAGCAAGATCTTTCCGAACACCGGATAGGTCGTGAGCACGTACCACAGCGCGACCGCGGCGATCGCAACCAGGATCTGGAGCGCGAGGAGACTTAAACGTGACATCACGCCACCTCGGCCTGCGCGTAGCCTTTCACGACTTCCGTCTTGAGCTTGTGCCAGATGTCCCGGTGCAGTTCATGGAAGGCCGGATCGAGCTTGACCTCGGAAATGTCGCGCGGACGCGTGAGCGGAATGCGCCAATCGCCGATGATTCGCGCGGCCGGTCCGGCGGACATGATCACCACGCGATCGGAGAGCGCAATCGCCTCTTCGAGGTCGTGCGTGACGAAGAGCACGGCTTTCCGATCGGCGGTCCAGAGGTCGAGCAGCAGATTGCCCATGATCTGCCGTGTCTGGGCGTCGAGCGGGCCGAACGGCTCATCCATCAGGAGGATTTTCGGATCACGGATCAGCACCTGCGCGAGGCCGACGCGCTTGCGCTGGCCGCCGGACAGCATGTGCGGATAGCGGTCGGCGAAACCGCCGAGACCGACGCGTGTGAGCCAGTCCTGCGCGCGCGTGCGCGCTTCCTCGCTCGGCGTGCCGGCGGTCTCGAGGCCGATCGCCACATTGTCGATCGCGGTTTTCCACGGAAAGAGCGCATCCGCCTGAAACAGGTAACCGGCCTGACGGTTGAGCGCGGTGAGTGGCGAGCCGAAGATGTTCACGCTGCCCGCGGCGGGCGCGAACAGGCCGGCGGCAATATTGAGCAGCGTCGACTTGCCGCAACCGGTGGGGCCGACGATCGCAACGAACTCCCCATCGCCCACGCTCAGCGTTGCACGATCGACCGCCGTGTAGCTGCCGACGGCCACGCGGAACGAAACGACCACATCGGTCAGCGCGACGGCCGCTTTGGCGGTGCCAACGCTCCGTGACGCGGCGGCAATGCCCTCCGCCATGCCGTTCCTCCCCGCCTCGCTTTTGTTGAGGGCAACCTATCCGGCCCGCGCGGGCTTGCAAAGGCGGCCGGTCTACAGCCCCTTGATCAGCCCCGCCTCGATCAGCAGGCGGTTGAAGCGGCGCGCCTCCTCACCGCCGGCGCAGCTGTAAAACGCGCCGTGGCAGCGTTGCAGAATCTTCTTCTGCTCGGCGAAGGACGGATCGAGCGGAACGCCGGCCGCCTCCTGCACCAGCAGCGGTAGATAGGGCGCCTCCAGCGTCGGCAGCGCCGATGATAGATCGGCCGGCTTGAAATTGACTGCATCGATTGCGTAGTAGCTCGTGAAGTAGCGCGGATCGTGCGCCTTCAACTGGCGGGCGCGTTCGGCATCGCTGACCTTCGGGTCGATGATGAGATGCGCGAATTCCGGCTGATGGTCGCCGTAGCGCACGATCAAGAATGACTCCGATGGAAAGTCGCGCTTCAGTCGGCCGAGCCATTCGGCGTATTCCTGCGCGGTCATGCCCTGGCGGCGCACATATTCGTCGACATTGGGCGGATTGCCGAGATCCCGCCAGTTCGGCGTCAGCTCGGGCCGCAGCCGGCTGTCCCAGGGAAAATGATTGGCTACGGTATAGACGTAGAGGAAGAGCGGCCCGTGCCCACGTTCGCGCGCGATGATCTTTTCCGCCTGGTTGAAATAGAAGCTGTCGCGCTCGAAATTTTCGGTGCCGAGATCGGTCATGTCCAGATAGCGGCCGATACCGGTCGTAGTCTGAAAGGCGCGCGAACTCAAGAAGGCGCCGTAGAACGGATAGAGAGTGAAGGTCTTGTAGCCGCAATGCGTCAGAGACGCGGGCAATCCGCGTCCGACGCGGCCGGCTGCGATGCGCGTAACCGAGGTCGCGAAGCGCCCGTATGAGCGCGCCGAAAGCCCAGTGAGCACATTGTATTCCGTGAACCAGCTCGGGCCGCCATTTCCCTCGACGATCAGCTTGCGGGCTTTTCCATCAAGCGAACGGAAATGGTTCTTGTAACCTGGCGGCACATTGATGCCGGGGACGGCGGTGATGTCGAAGCTCGATTCATCGTGCAGGAGAATAATGTGAGGCAGCTTGCGAGTCGGCGCGCAGGCGGCGACCGGCGGCGCCTTCAGGCGCTCGGTGATGGCCGCGTCTGAATCAAGATAGCCATGCGTGATCAGCTCGTGCATCGCCTCGACGCCGGTGCGCGCAAATTTCGACACGTAGTTCTGGCCGAAGAAATCTTCGTAAAGATCGGTCGGGAACGAAAGCGACAGCACGGTAAGCGCGGCCAGGCAAGATGTTCCGCCGAGCGCGCTCACGTGCAGCCGCATGCGCAGCGGGTCGAGCCGCCAGGCAATCGCCAGCAGCATCGCCACGATGAAACCGGCAAGCGCCAGCTGTGCACGCAGTCCGGGGATCACCGCCAGCAGGAAGGCCGAGGTGTCGCTGTCGATGATCATCAGGTCGACGAAATCGACCGTCATCCAGAGCTTCTCGTGCTTAAACTGCGAGAGCAGGATCAGCGCGGCGATGAAGGAAAGCGAGATGAGGCCCGACGCGATCGGTCGCCGCAGGAGAGCGAGGCAGACGAAATTCAGAAAGGCCCAGGCCAGCAGGAAGGCGACCTTCGCAATGAGGTCGACCTCGGTGGCCACCATGATGACGAGTGCAGCAGCGTGGACCAGCGCGACCAGGGATAACGCCAACGCCTCGCGGCGCGAAATCCCTTCGGCGGACGCAAGGCGACTGAACAAAGCGGACGCGGCGGACAACATGGCCTAAGCGGCCCTGCCCGGCTGCGATCCTCTTCGGTCTCCAGCGCACGGCCCACCGTCATAAGACTGTAATCAAACTGTCATTGCAAGCGTTCGTCAGCGGCGCGGCAGAAATTTCGTAAATTTAACCAAAGGGATGAGCCGGCCAACTCGTGAAATGGCCGGTTCCGCCGCTGCGCCCTGCATGCCATCATTGTTGGATGGCCTTCGACGCCCGTCTTGCCGAGGCATGGTCGCGTCTGCCCGACTATCTCGGCGCCCATGTGCTGGTGAGCCTGACTGCGCTCGCCATCGGGCTGGGCATCAGTCTGCCCATCGCCATCGCCTCAAGACGCCGGCCGCTCCTTCGTGGTGGCCTGCTGGCAATCGCCAGCGTCGTGCAGACCATTCCCGGGCTTGCGCTTCTGGCCCTGTTTTACCCGTTGCTGCTGGCACTCAGTGCCCTGTCCGAACACATCTTCGGCAAGGGATTTTCGGCGCTCGGCTTTCTGCCGGCGGTGCTGGCGCTGGCGCTCTATTCGATGCTGCCCGTGCTGCGCAATACTGTGACCGGCCTCAACGGGGTCGATGCCCGCCTGAGCGAAGCCGCCCGTGTCGTCGGCGTGCGGCCGTGGCGGCTGCTGCGCGATATCGAGCTGCCGCTGGCACTGCCGGTGATCATGGCCGGCATCCGCACCTCCGCGGTCTGGGTGATCGGCACGGCGACGCTCGCAACACCAATCGGGCAAACCAGCCTTGGCAACTACATATTCACCGGCTTGCAGACGCAGAACTGGGTGTTCGTGATCTTCGGCTGCATCGCCGCCGCTTTGCTCGCCTTGGCGGTCGATCAGTTGCTTGCGCTGGTGCAGGCCGGTGTTACTCGCCGCAGCAGTGCATGGACGGTCGCGGGACTTGCGGGCCTCGCCGCGCTGACGCTCGCTGCCCTTGTCCCCGGCCTGGCGCGACCGCAAGCCGACTATGTCATCGGCGCAAAGACATTCACCGAGCAATACATCCTCGCGGCGCTCATTGAGCAACGCCTTCAGACGGCTGGGCTGACCACCGAGCGCCGGCCGGGCCTGGGATCCAACGTCCTGTTCGATGCGCTCGCCAAAAACGAGATCGATATCGCGGTGGACTATTCCGGCACCATCTGGGCGAACCGGATGCAGCGCAGCGACACGCCAGCGCAACCACAGGTGCTGTCCGAGCTCGAGAGCTGGCTGAGCACGAAATACCAGATTCGCATGCTGGGCGCGCTCGGATTCGAGAATGCCTATGCGCTGGCAATGACACGGACGCAGGCGCAGGCGCTCGGCATCCGCTCGATCGGAGATCTCGCCGCACGTGCAAGCGAACTTACGATCGCCGGCGACTATGAGTTCTTCGCGCGGCCCGAATGGAATGCGCTGCGCAAGACCTACGGCCTGCGGTTCAAAACGCAACGCCAGATGCAGCCTGAGTTCATGTACAGAGCTGTTGCCGGCGGCGAGGTCGATGTTATCTCCGCCTATACCAGCGACGGTCAGATCGCGATCAACGACC
>JBKPRE010000103.1:0-2965 GCA_046734435.1 Pseudomonadota bacterium
CGCCGAGGAAGGCCAGAGCATTGGCTTGACGACCTACATGGTGGAACCGGGCAAAGGTTTCGCAAAAGGCCTCGAACTCGCGCAACGCATTGCCGGCAATGCGCCGCTCACAAATTTTGCCATAATGCATGCGCTGCCGCGTATTGCCGAAATGAATCCTCAGAGCGGATACGCGGTGGAGGCGCTTATGGCGGCGATTGCACAGGCGGATCCCGAGGCAAAAGCGCGCCTGAAGGATTTTCTTGAGAAGCGCGCGCCGAAGACCACGCGCAACTAGCTGGGACAACAAAACGCCGATGTCGAGCGCAGTATCAGACGTCACGACTCCCGCTACCGCGCCATTGCGGCCGGTCCGGCTCGGCAAGCTCGATGTCATCCTCGAGACACGCGCCGATGGCACCATTCACATCCGCGCGGCGCAACCGCTTGGCAGATACCATCGAAAACTCAGTGACGCGCTCGAGCATTGGGCCAGGACTGCGCCCGACCGCGTGTTCGTTGCGCAGCGCGACTCACAGGGAAA
Organism: Pseudomonadota bacterium; assembly: GCA_046734435.1. Classification (GTDB taxonomy): domain Bacteria; phylum Pseudomonadota; class Alphaproteobacteria; order Rhizobiales; family Xanthobacteraceae; genus Pseudolabrys. Next base: position 524 of record JBKPRE010000103.1, read on the forward strand.
TTGGCGCAAGCTCAGCTATGCGCAGGTTCTGTCGGACGTGCGCCGGATTGGCGCCGCGCTGCTGCGGCGCGGGCTGTCTCCCGACAAACCCATCGTTGTGCTGTCCGGCAACGATATCGAGCACGCGCTGCTCGGCCTCGCAGCCACGTACGTCGGCATTCCCTACGCGCCGATCTCGCCTGCCTATTCTCTCATGTCGAGCGACTTCGCGAAGCTACGAATGATCATTGAATTGCTGACGCCAGGCCTCGTCTTCGTGAACGACGGAGGACCCTTTGCGCGCGCAATTCATGCAGCCGTCCCGGACGAAATCGAGCTGGTGGTCGCGCGCAATCCGTTGGGGGACCGCAAGACAACCTTGTTCTCCGATCTCCTTGGCGCTCCGGATGACCCGGGTGTTACGGCGGCACATGAGGCTGTTACACCCGATACGATCGTCAAGTTCCTGTTCACGTCGGGCTCGACCGGAAGCCCCAAGGCCGTCATCAACACGCACCGCATGCTGTGCTCGAACCAGGCGATGCTCGCCTCCGGCTTCGCCTTCGTCAGAGACGAGCCGCCGGTCGTGGTTGACTGGCTCCCATGGAGTCACACCTTCGGGAGCAACCACAACTTCAATATGGTGCTGACATGCGGCGGCTCCCTCTACATCGACGAGGGCAATCCGACGCCACCGGGCGTGCCGAAGACTGTGCGCAATCTGCGTGAGATCGCTCCCACCATCTACTTCAATGTCCCGAAGGGCTACGAAGCTTTGATCGCGCATTTTCGTTCCGACGAGACATTGCGTCGCAATTTTTTCAGCCGGTTAAAAGTCCTCTTCTATGCCGGCGCCGGCCTGAGCCAGACGACGTGGGACGAGCTCACGCAGCTCGCGGTCGAGACGACCGGCGAGCGCATTATTTTTCTGTCCTCGCTCGGCTCGACGGAAACCTCGCCTCTTGCGCTTGCCTGCTCGTGGGATTTCGACCGGCCCGGCAACATAGGGGTGCCGACACCGGGCGTTGAGCTCAAGCTGGTGCCAAACGAGGGGAAACTGGAAGCGCGGCTGCGCGGCCCGCACATCACGCCCGGATACTGGCGACAGCACGATTTGACGCGCGACGCGTTCGACGAAGAGGGCTTCTACAAGATCGGCGACGCACTCAAATTTGTTGACCCGAAAGATCCGGGCAAAGGACTGCTGTTCGACGGCCGGATCGCCGAGGATTTCAAGCTTTCCACGGGCACATGGGTCAGCGTCGGACCGCTGCGCGCGCGCTTCATCGATCACTTTGCGCCCTACGTCCGGGACGTGGTCTTTGCCGGCGCGGATCGCGATTTCATCGGTGTACTTGTGTTCCCCGATATCGAGGCCTGCCGGAAACTTAGCGGTCTCGGTCCCGACGCGTCCGCATCCGACATCGTCGGCGCGCCGATCGTCCGCCAAAAATTCGCCGAGCTGCTGAAAAAGCTGGCCGCTCTCAGCCAGGGATCCTCGACGCGCATCGCCCGCGCGATCCTGATGGCCGATCTGCCATCCATGGACAAGAGCGAGATGACCGACAAGGGATCGATCAACCAGCGGGCCGTCTTGCGAAATCGTGCGCCCCTGGTGGACGAGCTTTATGGGACGCCTCTATCCTCTCGCGTGATCACCGCTGGGGAAGGCCGCTGATGGAGATCAAGGGACAGGCTGCAATCGTGACCGGCGGTGCGTCGGGGTTAGGCGCCGCGACCGCGCGGGCATTGGCCGCAGCCGGCGCAAAAGTTGCGATCGTCGACGTCAACGAAAAAGCGGCTGCGGATATGGCTGCGGACGTCAAAGGCGTTGCCGTCGCCTGCGATGTCGCCGACAGCGCCAGCGGCGAAGCGGCCGTCAAGAAAGCCGCGGCCGCGCACGGCCCGGCCCGCATCCTGGTCAATTGCGCGGGCGTCGGTCCCGCCAAACGCATAGTCGGCCGCGATGGACCGATGCCGCTCGCCGACTACGAACGTGTCATTCGCATCAACCTGATCGGCACTTTCAACATGATGCGGCTTGTCGCCGCCGCCATGCAGGGCACCGAACCGCTGCCGGGCGGCGAGCGCGGCGTCATCGTCTCCACGGCGTCGGTCGCGGCGTTCGAGGGGCAGATCGGCCAGTCGGCCTATTCGTCGTCCAAAGGCGGCGTTGCGGCACTCACGCTGCCGGCGGCGCGCGAGTTCGCGCAATTCGGCATTCGCGTGCTCGCCATCGCGCCCGGAATCTTCGGGACCCCAATGCTGCGCGCGCTTCCCCAGGAGGCGCAGGATTCACTTGGTGCCGCCGTGCCGTTCCCGAAGCGTTTGGGTGAACCCCGCGAGTTCGCGGCACTCGTGCTCCACTGCATCCATAACGCCTATCTTAACGGCGAGGTGATCCGCCTCGACGGCGCACTGCGCATGGCGCCACGTTGAGGTCACGGTGACGGCATCCAGCAA
>JBKPRE010000104.1:0-20921 GCA_046734435.1 Pseudomonadota bacterium
GATCTGGCTCAGCGCAGCTGACAGGGCTTTCGACTTGTCCATGGAAGATCCTTCAACGAGACGCAGGGCAGGCTGACTCATGATGTCGCGCTCCTTATGGCGGGGATTCGACCCCCCGACAACGCGGCCCCTGCCGCGCAGCCGGAATCGACTGAAGAAAAATACCGTACACTATTTGTTCTCTGTTCGCAATATGTTCTTTTCCAGCCTGTGAGAGAAATTCGCAGGGATGCAATCTTTGGTTTTGTCCAGCAGCCCGTCGGCGGCGTTCCGCTCGCCCGGTCTTCCGTCTCGGGTCAAACCAATGCACGGTTCAGATGTTGCGCCTCGACGACCATGCGCTTGCGGATTTATCCCATGATTGGAAAACGCGTTCAGTTTCACGACGAAACCTGGCAGGAGCTTCGGCTGCTCGCAGCCGAGAGCATGAAGTCATTCCAGGAGCTTGCCGATGAGGCCTTCAACGATCTGTTGAAGAAGCACGGTCGCCCCGCCAGCCTGAAAGAGGCCCTCCGCAAGAGCGCCGGGCAAACTGCGAAGGTCATTCCACTCAAAAGAAGGGGACGCGTGCCCAAGGACAGCCGTAAGACCTGATCCCTGGCTGCTTGCGGCTTCCTTCTTGTTTTTCGGAAACTTGGTCAGGCTTGCGCGTTGTCGGCCGGAGTCAGTACCGCAACACAATTTGCCATTTCGCATTGCAATAGATTATATATTGCATTGCAGTAATAGAGTGCCGCGGGGCTGGGGCGCTGCGGAGTGGAGCGTCATGCTGAAGTTCTTGCGTAAACTCACCGCAATCCCGGCGGTGAAGTATTCGATTATCGCGCTGACGAGCTTCCTCTGGCTGGTCGGATTTGCAGACCAACTTCCAGACGTCGAGCAGACAGCAAAATATGTTGGCATCTCGCTGTTGATGCTGGCAGTCGCCGCAACGGCCTGACCAAGAGGATGCCCGCACCTACACGCCCAGGTGCCGGTGCAATATTTCCGGTCGCGCTCTGATCTCCTGTGCCGAGCCTTCGTGCGCGATATGGCCATTATTGATGATGTAAACGCGGCTTGCCAGCGTGAGCGTCGCGGCCAAATTCTGCTCCACAAGTACGATGGTCTGTCCGGCGTCGGCGAGATCGCGGCAGGCTTTGACGAGATCGCGCACGATCACCGGCGCGAGACCTTCGAACGGCTCGTCGAGCAGGATGATCTTGGGGTCGCGAATAAGGGCGCGCGCGATCGCCAGCATCTGCTGCTCGCCGCCAGACAAATCTGTTCCGCGGCTCAGGCGGCGTTCCTTCAAGCGCGGGAACATTTCGTAAATGCGCGCGAGCGGCCAACGGTTGTCCGCCGTGAGGCCGGCCAGGATTATGTTTTCCTCGACATTGAGGCTGCCGAAGATGCGGCGCTCCTCGTGGACCAATTGCATGCCTGCCCGCGCAATGGCGTGGCTCTTTTGACCGGCAATCTCGGCGCCATCGAACATGATCGAGCCATCGCGCGGCGTCACGACGCCCATCAGACTCTTCAACGTCGTGCTCTTCCCGGCACCGTTCCGGCCGAGCAAAGCCACGACTTCATTCCGCTCGACGCGCAACGCGACGTCAAAGAGGATGTGACTGTCCCCGTAATAGGTGTTCAGGCCCTTCGCCTCGATCAAACTCATTCGGCCGCCAACACGTCGTGCACGCCGCCGAGATAGGCTTCCTGCACTCTGGTGTTGCCCTTGATTTCGTCCGGCGTTCCTTCGATCAGCACCCGGCCCTCCTGCAGAACGGTTACACGTTGTGCCAGTTCGAACAGCGAATCCATGTCGTGATCGATAATGATCATGGTACGCCCGCGGGCGATTGACTTGAGCAGCCGCACCGTCTCGACGCGCTCACCCGGACTCATACCCGCGAGCGGCTCGTCGAGCAGCAAAAGGCTTGGTGAGGTCGCGAGCGCCAGGCCCACCTCGAGCCGGCGTTTCTCGCCGTAAGCAAGATCCGATACCGGTGTGTCGGCGCGATTGACCAGATTGACCAGTTCGAGCGTGTGCTCGACCTGTTCGTCGAGGCCGCCCACGCGCTTGAGCGATTTGAACAGGTCGAGCCTGAACTTTCCGCGCAGCTCCGCCAGTGCCGCAATCGTCAGGTTCTCGCGCACCGTCAACCGATTGAAGAGCTGGTTGATCTGGTAGCTCTTGGTCAGCCCGAGTTGACAGGCGTCGGTCACGGTCTTTCCGGTGATGTCCCGGCCTTCGAACAGAATCCGGCCGGACGTCGGCGGTATTTCGCAGGTCAGCATCTTGAAGAAAGTGGTCTTGCCTGCACCGTTCGGGCCGATGATGCCGCGCAGCTCGCCGTGATTGACGGTGAAATCGATGTCGGAATTGGCGGCAAGGCCGCCATAGTGCTTGGTGAGCCCTTTGACCTGCAGGATAGCGCCGATCTTGCGGTCGGTTTCGCGATGACGGGCTGGCATGGCGGCGATCACGGGTTCACGCGCCACCTCCGCAGCGGCAGCCCGCTGCTCGTCTTCGGCAGTGATCCCCGCGACCGGCACATCCTCGACCGGCTCCACATTTCTTTTGCTTTTGGCAGCCGTGACGAGCACGAGAAGATCTTCGATCCCGCCGATCAGGCCGCGGCGCAGGAAGCAGACCAGAAGCACGAAGATAACGCCCAGTACGAGCTTCCAGGATGCGCCAAGGTTAAGCGTAGTTTGCAGGAAGTCGTGCAGATAGAGCCAGACAGTCGCCCCCACCAAAGGCCCGAACAACGTGCCGGCGCCGCCGATCGCCGTCATCATCACGAGCTGTCCGGAGGTGTCGAACATGAAGGCGTCGGGCGGCATAAAGCCTTGCATCAAGCCGAGCAGGCCGCCGGCAAAGCCGGCATAGGCCGCGGCAACGACGAAGGCCGTCAGCTTGTAACCATGAATGTTGTGGCCAACGGCGGCGGCACGCAGTGGATTATCGCGGATCGCGCGAAGCACGGCTCCAACCGGTGACCGTACGATGCGCAACGCGAGCATCGTTCCGATGAAATACCAGAATGCAAGAAACGAGTAGAGCGTCCAATCGGTGTTGAAGTGAATAGTCGTGAAGCCCAGGTAGAGTGCCGGCGCCGGAACGCCCGGCAGCCCGTTTTCACCGCCGGTGAAGTCCGAGAGCGGATTGAACTCGACAAAGAAGAAAACCTCCGCGATCGCCACAGTGATCATCGCAAAGTAAATACCGGTGCGCCTGAGCGCGATCAGCCCGACCAGATAGCCGATGACGGCCGCCACGATCGTGCCAACAAACAGCGACGGCATAACGTAAGGAAAATTCACAATCGTCAGGAGATAGGCCGCGACCATGCCGCCGGTACCGAAGAACGCGGATTGACCGAACGAGAGCAGTCCGGTGAAGCCGAACAGAATGTCGAACCCCAGTCCAAACAATCCCCACACAAGGATGCGGTTGATCGTGGTCGGTGTGAACCCGAGATAAGGCAGGACGAATGGCACGGCAATCAGCCCGACTGCTGTCAGGATTTCAACGAGGAAAGGGCGTTGCCTGAGCATCAGATGACGGCGCTCATTCGCGGCCTGCCGCGCCCAGCAGTCCGTAAGGACGCAGCACGAGCACAAGCGTCATGGCGACGAACAGCATGACGTAGGCGTAGCCGGGGTTGAACATCGACGTGATACTTATGATTTCACCGGCGATCAGCCCGCCGAGAATAGCGCCGGGAAAGGACCCCACTCCGCCGATCACCACGACAACGAAGGTCTGCACCAAAATCGCCTCGCCCACGTCGGGCGCGATCGAAACCACCGGCGCATTGACGATGCCGGCAAAACCCGCCGCCATGGCGCCGATGCCGAACACCAGCATGAAGATCTTGTAGACATCGATCCCGAGCGAATCGACCATCACGGAATCCTCGATGCCGGCTCGCACGATCATGCCAATGCGCGTGCGATACAGCGCGATGTAGAGCGCGAGCAGTGCCACCGCGACAATCCCGAGCAGCGCCAGCCGGTAGGTCGGATAGAACATGAAGCCGAGCGGCGTAATCCCTGCGAACATTAACGGAGGCGGCACGGCCTTTGACAGGCTGCCGAAAAAGAAGCGCACGGCCTCTACGAAGACGATACCGAGCCCGAACGTGACCAGCAGCTGATCCTCGTGCGGGCGGCTGTAGAAGTGACGAATGATCCCCCGCTCCACCACAATGCCGACGATCATAACGAACAGTGAGCCGGCAAAGACCGCGACGATGAAAGATCCCGTATAGGTGTACGCAACCCAGCCGGCGTAGCCGCCGAGCATGAACATCGCGCCGTGCGCGAGGTTCAACACACCGAGCGTGCCGTAGATGATGGTCAGACCGGACGAGATCAGCGCGAGCAAGGCGCCCAGCACAAGGCCGTTAAAACATTGCGATATGAAATTGGCCCAGTTGATCATCGGTCGTCCCGGACAAGCGACGGCGAAACCGCGCCGCAGGCGGTGGGACCGCCCGCGGCGCAACGTCTTGCATCAGAATCAGGTGTAGTCGCCGGGATTGCAGCCGAAAGCGTCGGGCTTCTGCATCAGCGGCAGGCCCGGAACGACTTCGAGGACCTCCCAGAAGTCTTCCTTGTTTTTCATCGCCTTCGGCGCCTTGCCCTTGACGATGATCACCGGGCGGACGAGCTGATGGTCTTCCTTGCGGAAGTACACTTCGCCGACGGTCGAGTCGAACTTCTCGCCCTTCTCGTACTCCCTGATGACGTCCGGTGGATAGAACGAGCCGGCGTTCGACACCATGCGCGCCCAGATCGCGAACGACATATAGGCATTGTTGGCGCCCCATTCCGGCTTGTAGCCGTACTTCTTGTCGAACGCCTCGACGAACATCTTGGCGAGCGGATATTTGTCTTCGAGCGTCCACCAGAAGTCGGTAGCTGCGTAGACGCCTTCCATCAGCTCCGGTCCCGCTTCCTTGGCGAGGAACGGAATCTGATAGGGGATCACCATCTGCATCTTTGGCGTCAGACCGAACTGCTTGGCCTGCTGGACCGAAAGGACCGCGTCGCGGCCCCAGTTGACGTTGACAATGACGTCAGCACCGGAGTTGGCGATGTTGGTGAGATACTGGCTGAAGTCCTGCGTGCCGAGGGGCGATACCTGGTTGGTCACCTGCGTCCAGCCGCCATTCTTGGTCAAATAGTCATTGACCGACTTGGTGACGGTGTGACCGTAGGTGTAGTCCGGCGTCATGAAGGCCGCCTTCTTACCCTTGCCGTAGGCCTTGACCAGCACCGGTCCGATCGCATTCGCTGCTGTCTCGCCGTAGAAATTCTGGCGGAAGCCATAGCGCACGCAGTCTTTGCCGGTGGTGTCGTTCGAGCCGGAAATGCCGGTGACGTAGAGCACCTTCTCGCGCTGCGCGAATTTGTTGAGCGCGACGGCGACCGCGCTCGATGTCGAGCCGGTCATCAGGATGATCTTGTTCTGATTGATGAAGGTCTGCATCTCCTGGACCGCCTGGTTCGGCTTGGCGGCGCTGTCGGCGGCGAGCAGGTTGACCTTCTTGCCGAGCAGGCCCTTGGACACCTTGGGCGCAATCTTCTTGAGCAGCGGATCACCGTTGTTGATGTGCTCGACCGCCAGCTGCCAGCCCTTGAGCTCATCCTCGCCCTGCACCGCGTAGGTGCCGGTGCGCGGCACGGCTGCAGCAACGTTGACCGTATCGCCCTGCGATCCGGCCGGAAAAGTGCCGAGCGCCGGGTGATCGCCGACCGCGAAAGCAGGAAGCGTGAAGGCCTGTGGCAACAGCGCGCCGCCGGCAAAACCGGCACTGGCCTGCAACAGACTCCGGCGCGACAACGCGTCGGGTTTATGAGTGCGTGACATTGTTATTCCCTCCCGTTTGAAACAAAATTCGAGATCGCCCCCGAATAATTTCCGGTCTTCTTGTTGTTGCTCCACCGTTAGTACACGAGCCTGAATCGCGGCGTAGCGTTGCAAGCTGCCGAATACCATTCCGAAAGATCATTGCCGACCGTGATTGGCGTTTTGGTCAATGCCACTTTCGTCGATGCAGCGACGATTAAGTTCTTCACGCACTGCGAATGCGCTCAAGCGCGCGCGCCCGACGCAGCGGATAAACTTTTGGCTGATGGCGGGAACCGTCAATAGCTGAGATAAATTACTTCATTGGAAATCTAAATTGACTGCTGCGCTCGGATGCGCGCGGGATCAACGAACGAAAACCCGCATATTTCTTCGGGTTTACAGCGGCAGTTTCGCGCGAATAGTGTGACTGGGGGACTCGGCAACAGAGCGGGATTGGGCAATGCTCGAAAAACTGGAATTCATGATCGCTTTATCACGCGAGCAGCATTTCGGACGCGCTGCGGAGAGCTGTGGAGTCGCCCAGCCGACTCTCTCGCTTGGCATCCAGAGCCTCGAGCAGGCCCTCAATACACCGCTCGTGAAGCGCGCCTCGCGCTTTCAGGGCTTCACCCCTGAGGGCGAGCGCGTCCTGCTTTGGGCACATCGTCTCGTCGGTGATGCGCGCGCGATGCGCCAGGACATTCTCGGCCTGAAGAACGGCGCAGAGTCCCATCTGCGCATCGCCGCGATCCCATCTGCGATGCCGCTTGTCGCCAAACTCACCGTCCCCTTGCAGATACGTCATCCGAATATCCGCTTCACAGTTCTCGGGCGCACTTCGACGGTGCTTCTCAATATGCTGCGCCAGCGCGAGATCGACGCTGGCGTTACCTATTTGAGTAACGAGCCGATTGGCGATGTCAGCGCGATTCCGATCTACCGCGAGGAATATCTCCTGCTGACAACAGAAGCGGGTCCACTGGGGGACACAGATCGTGTCACCTGGTCGCAGGCCGCCGAAACCCCTTTATGCCTTCTGGCCCGCGACATGCAGAGCCGCCGCATCGTTGACAGCATTCTTCGACGGATTGGCATCGAGGCAACGCCGGTATTGGAAACCGATTCCATAAGCGCGCTGATGGCGCATGTACGCGTCGGCCAATGGGCAAGCATCGTCCCCAATTCGGCTCTCGAATCCGTTGAATTGACTGACACATTGCGTGCCATTCCGATTGTGGAGCCTGAGGTTTTCCACACGGTCGGACTCGTCGTGTCTGATCGCTATCCGGTCCAGCCGGCCGTGACTTCGCTAATCGAGGAAGCAAAGGCCCGCGCGCCGCACGGTTTGCTCCCCGCCGCCTAGGCACTCAGCAGCCACCGTCACCCGCATTCGATTGCGCTTTGCAATAGCAGGATTGCATCTGCCTGCTTGATGCAAAGGCGTGCGCATTTTCTGTTTGCACGGCGCAATCGCCAACGGCGCACAACAAAACTAAGGGGCCTAAGGGGAGAAACCGACCAATGGGAGTATTGTCATTCCTCGACCGCGAGCACACGGTCGCGAAACCCGGATTTAGTCGCTGGATGGTGCCGCCAGCCGCACTGTGCGTGCACCTGTGTATCGGGCAGGCATACGCACTCAGCGTCTTCAACTTGCCGATGACCAAGCTTATCGGCATCACGCAATCGGCGCCCGGCGACTGGAAACTCACCCAACTCGGTTGGATCTTCTCAATCGCGATGGTGTTTCTTGGCGGCTCAGCCGCTGTGTTCGGCCGATGGGTCGAAGACGGTGGCCCGCGCCGCGCGATGTTCACTGCCGCCCTTTGCTGGGCCGGCGGATTCTTCCTTTCCGCGATCGGCGTCTACACCCATACGCTTTGGCTCATCTACATCGGCTACGGCGTGCTCGGCGGCTGCGGACTTGGCATTGGCTACATTTCACCGGTCTCAACGCTGATCAAATGGTTTCCCGATCGACCTGGCATGGCGACCGGCATGGCCATCATGGGATTTGGCGGTGGCGCTTTCATCGCTTCACCATTATCCGTCTGGTTGCTCGGCAAGTTTACGACCGCAACGCACGTGGGCGTCGCCGAAACATTCATTGTGATGGGATGCGTCTACTTCTTCTTCATGATGGTCGGCTCGATCATTGTGCGCGTGCCGGCGCCGGGCTGGAAACCGGAAGGCTATGTCGCACCGGCGACTGCAGCAAAACTGATCACCAGGAACGATGTCTTCGTCTACGACGCGCTGAAGACTCCGCAGTTCTGGCTGATCTGGTGGGTGCTGTGCCTCAACGTGACTGCCGGCATCGGCGTTCTCGGACAGGCTTCCGCGATGAGCCAGGAAATGTTCCCCGGCCACATCACGCCGGTGGCAGCGGCAGGCTTCGTCGGCCTGATGAGTCTCTTTAACATGGGTGGGCGTTTCTTCTGGGCGTCCACGTCCGACTATATCGGCCGGCGAAATACTTACTTCGTGTTCATGGTGCTGGGCTTTTTCCTTTACTGCACCGTGCCCTACACCGGTTCGATCGGTAGCGTGGTCGGGTTCGTCTGCTGCTTCCTTGTGATCATCAGCATGTATGGCGGCGGCTTCTCCACCGTGCCGGCATACCTGAGAGATATGTTCGGGACACGTTATGTCGGCGCGATCCATGGCATGCTGCTCACCGCCTGGTCGGCTGCCGGCATCTTCGGCCCGGTGCTCGTGAATTACATTCGCGAGTACAATGTCACGCACGGCGTGCCGAAAGCGCAGGCGTACAACACGACCATGTACATCATGGCGGGCCTGCTGGTGGTCGGCTTTATCTGCAACTTCCTTGTCAAAGCGGTGGACGCGCGTTTCCACATGAAAGCGAGCGATGCCCGCGGCAAGGATCCGGGGGCCGCGGCGGCCGCGGCCCGGGCGTAGGAGAAACGAACATGTCAAAACAGAACCAGGAAGGCACCACGACGTTGCAACTTGCGCTCGCTTGGGGCTTCGTCGGTATCCCGTTGACGCTCGGCGTTCTGCAAACGTTGATCAACGCGATGAAGCTTTTCCACTAGCAATGCAGTGACTGAAAGAACGACGGCGGCCCAAAAGGCCGCCGCTTTGTCGTTTCGGGTCGGGCGGGGAGACCCGCGGATGCAATCCAGAGTTGGAATGCGTTGAAAACCGTTTGAAAATCAGCTTTTAAGGCCCTGAAATAGTTCATAAAAGGCCTAGTGTGGCCGCATTGCATCAGCCAACGGCATTTTCATACCAGTCAAGGGAAAACCCCTCCTGCCGTCTTTGTCCGATACCCCGCGCAGAATAAAATTTCATACGTCGTTTTCTTTTTCTTTGCACCATTCGTGCCGGGGGGCGCAATTGGCAAAAAAAATTCGTTCTCGACTTGCGTCATTGACGCTTCTCGAAATTGCAGCCGGGATTGCCGTCGGGGCTGTTGCTGTGCCGGCGCTGGCAGCCGACATGCCAACCAAGGCACCTCCGCCGATTGCCGCACCGGTCTACAATTGGACCGGCTTTTATGTCGGCGCACACGCGGGGTATCGCTGGGCCAATGCAGACTTCAACGGTGGCGCTTACACTTTTGATCCGCCCGGTGATCCGACTCCGCTTTCGATCCCCGCGCGCAATGAGGGCTACCGCCTCAACGGCGGCATCGTGGGAGGCCACGTCGGCTACAACTATCAGTTCGCACCAAACTGGCTGGCCGGCGTCGAAGGCGACCTAACGTGGGGAAGTGCAGATGACAGCTTCGGCGCGGCGCTCAACGTGCAAGCCAGTGACGGCGCCACGTACCGGCTGAACTACAACTCCGAAGTCAAGCTGACCTGGCAGGCAACGATCCGGGGCAGACTGGGCTATGTCACAGGGGCCTGGCTCTTTTATGGTACGGGCGGCGTCGCTTTCGCGCGCGCCCAATGGTCTGAGACTGCTCTTGTAACCGGGCCCGGAGGCTTCTTCGCTGCGTCATCCGCCTCATCCGCAAAAAAGACTTTGACCGGATTTGCCGCCGGCGCCGGTGCTGAATACATGTTCGCCCAGAATTGGATGGGCCGCGTCGAATATTTGTACGAGAATTTCGGCGACTTTGACGCCCCGTTCGGCTTTGGCCGAATTGGCCATGTCGATATCGATAATGTGCATAAAGTTCGCGTCGGCATCAGCTACAAGTTCGGACCTTGATCCCCTTGCAAGGAACACGCAGTTGGCAAAAAAAATTCGTTCTCGACTTGCGTCATTGACACTTCTCGAAATTGCAGCCGGGGTTGCCGTTGGGGCTGTTGTCGTCCCGGCGCTGGCGGCTGACATGCCGACCAAGGCGCCTGCGCCGATTGCGGCGCCGGTTTACACCTGGACAGGATTTTATTTAGGTGCTCACGCGGGCTACCGCTGGGCCGATGCGGATCTCACCAGCGCCGCTTACATCTTCGACCCGCCTGGCGGCTTTAGCGGCCCGATTAGCTTCCCCGCGCGCAACGAGAGTTATCATCTCAACGGTGGCATCGTTGGCGTTCACGGCGGGTACAACTATCAATTCGCACCCAACTGGCTCGTTGGTGTTGAAGGTGACTGGACTTGGGGCAAGGCGAGCGACAGCAAGAATTCAGCTTTGACTGTCGTGGCGGTGGACGGGTTTGTCTTCCGGAGCCTGAGCACCACATCCGAGGTCAAGCTTGGCTGGCAAGCCACCATTCGCGGCCGATTGGGTTATACCCAGGGCCCGTGGTTAATCTACGGAACCGGCGGCGTTGCATTTGCCCGTGCGGAATGGTCGGAGACGGCCACGCTCACGACGATCCCCGCCATCGTGACGATTGCGACGGCTGCATCATCGGCCCACAAGACCTTGATGGGCTTCGCGGTGGGTGGAGGTGCTGAATACATGTTCACCCAGAACTGGATCGGGCGGATTGAGTATCTGTACGAAGGCTTCGGTGATTTTAACGTCCCGTCTGGATTTGGAACGCAAACTGCCAACATCGACCTTTCCGCGCAAAAGGTGCGCGTCGGCATCAGCTACAAGTTCGGGAACTAATCCGGAACGTACGGTGTCACGCCGGCCTGTACACGGCACGGTCTTGCTTCTGTGGATGATATGTAGTGTTCCGGCTAACTGCGATGCCGCGGCACCAACGACAGAAAATCCTCGAACTTGCCCGAAGCCGAGCGCGGGATCTCGTCGACGGCGATGGCGCGTACGTTCAAACTTGGATGAATCGCCTCGCGTAGGTAGGCCTGCAGGCCTGCCTCGTCTGCTCGGGCGTCGTGTATGGGTACATACCGAACTTCCAGCACATCGTAGTCGGTCTGCACCACCTGCACTTGTCCGAGCGGAATGTAGTCGCGGACGCGTCCGATCTCGACATAAGGATAGATAATGCGGCCGTCCTTCAACGTGAACGTATTGCGATAGCGGCCAAGCACGCGCGTCAAGGTCGGCAACCTTACGAGGCATTTGACCTTGGCTGGCCCTGCGACGGCATAGTCACCGATCTCGTAGCGGATGAACGGCATCGCATAATTATAGAACGCCGTGACGACCACGCGGCCCGTCTCACCTGGCGAGCAGAGCGTGCCGTCGTCACGTAGGATTTCGACTCGCATCGCCTCCGCGCTGACGTGATAGTGGCCGCAGACGGCGCATTCGCAGGCAATGAGACCAACCTCCTGCGCCCCGTATTGATCGACTGGCCGCGCACCGAAAACATCTTGGCAGATCTGTCGGATCTCATCCGACATCGCAGTGGCAACCGAATTGATCCGCTCAAAACGCAAAGGAACTCTCCGCTTCTGGACACGCTCCGCCAGAGCCAGCAGGGTCGACGAATAGGCCGTGAGATAATGGGGTTTGCGCTTCGACAACCAGTCGATCTGCACATCGGTGTCGGCCCACATGTCGATGATATGATGTTTCCCTGCAAATCCAGTTCGCCAGTTCGCCACAGTCGCTCCATCGGGAGGTGGCGCGCGTTCGGGATGACGCGAAATAAAGGTGGCCATCGTTTTGGCGCCATCGAAATCCCACCAGCGCAGCACGCGGTCGGTGAGCGCCAGATTGGCAATCGTGACAAGTCCGTTGCGACGATGCACGAACGGCCGACCGGTCGATCCGGATGTTTCTTCAGTCTCGACCGGTCCGACGTGCGGCGGTAAGTCGACCGCCGCCAGCGCCTTCACGTTGGCCTGCGCCTGCGCACGGGTGAGAATGGGAATTTCGTGAAAGCGGCTTAAATCCAGCTTTCCCCCAGGAAAGACCGGTGCCAGCCGTTGCGCATAGAACGGTACATGCTGGCGCGCATGCAACAGCAGCGGTTCGAGCAGTTGCTGCTGATAGGCCTCTAGTTCGTCCGGTGAAAGCCGCTCCGTTTCCGCGAGGACATCGCGGAATTGAAGGACCATTTTGTCGTAGCGATCCACGACTGGCATGCGGCCTCTTAGCCCAGGTTCAATTCCTTGAAGAAGTCATTGCCTTTGTCGTCGATAACGATGAAAGCCGGAAAATCCTCGACTTCAATCTTCCAGATCGCTTCCATGCCGAGCTCGGGATATTCGTGCACTTCGACCTTCTTGATGCATTGTTCAGCGAGCTTCGCAGCGCTGCCCCCGATGGAGGCCAAGTAGAAGCCGCCGTGCTTCTTGCACGCGTCGCGCACCTGCGCCGACCTGTTACCTTTGGCAAGCGAGATCATCGAGCCGCCGGCAGCCTGGAACTGGTCGATATAGCTGTCCATCCGTCCCGCCGTCGTCGGGCCGAACGAGCCTGAGGCGTAGCCCTGCGGCGTTTTTGCCGGCCCCGCATAATAGATCGGGTGGTTCTTGAAATAGTCTGGCATCCCCTTCCCCGTCTCAAGCCGTTCGCGCAACTTGGCATGGGCGAGGTCGCGCGCGACGATCATGGGGCCTGAGAGCGAGAGCCGCGTCTTCACGGGATATTTTGACAGCTGCGCAAGAATGTCCTTCATCGGCCGGCGCAGATCCACTTTCACCACCTGCCCGCCAAGCTTTTCCTGGTCGACCTCGGGCAAATACTGCGCGGGATGATGCTCGAGCTCCTCGAGGAATACCCCCTCCTTGGTGATCTTTCCGAGCGCCTGCCGGTCGGCGGCGCAGGATACGCCGAGCCCTATCGGCAATGACGCACCGTGCCGCGGCAGGCGGATCACGCGTACGTCGTGGCAGAAATATTTCCCGCCAAACTGCGCGCCGACGCCGGTCGACTGCGTCATCTTCAGTACCTCGGCCTCCATCTCGAGATCACGGAAGGCATGGCCATCCTCGCTGCCCTTGGTCGGAAGCTCGTCGAGATATTTGGTTGAGGCAAGCTTCACGGTCTTCATCGTTAGCTCCGCGGACGTGCCGCCGATGACGATTGCGAGGTGATAAGGCGGGCACGCCGCCGTGCCGAGCGTAAGCACTTTTTCTTTCAGGAAGGCCAGCATCCGGTCGTGTGTGAGGATCGACGGCGTCGCCTGGAACAGAAATGATTTGTTGGCCGAGCCGCCGCCTTTGGCGATGAACAGAAGCTTGTACGCGTCCTCGCCTTCCGCGTAGATCTCAACCTGCGCCGGCATGTTCGACTTCGTATTTTTCTCCTCGAACATGGAGATCGGCGCGAGCTGCGAATAACGCAGGTTCCGTTTCAGATAAGCATCCCGCGCGCCTTCTGCGAGCGCGGCTTCATCGTCACCGGCGGTGAAGACCATACGGCCTTTCTTGCCCATGATGATCGCCGTGCCGGTGTCCTGGCACATCGGCAGCACGCCGCCCGCAGCAATGTTGGCGTTTTTGAGAAAATCGTAGGCAACGAATTTGTCGTTATCGGACGCTTCGGGGTCGTCGAGGATCTTGCGCAGCTGCTTCAGGTGCGCCGGCCGCAGCAAATGGTTGATATCGGTGAAGGCCGCCTCCGAGAGCGCCCGCAACGCCTCACGCTCGATCACGAGCATATCCTTGCCCATCACCTTCTCGACCCTGACGCCGCCGATATCGAGTTTGCGGTAGGGCGTCTTGTCCGGGCCGAGCGGAAACAGCGGTGCGTGGTGATAGGGAGGCGTGGTGTCGGGCGTATGAGGCGCGTTCATGGGAATTCCCTTAGGATCGTCCGCCGGCAAGCTTGATTTGAATGTCATGCCATAGCGTTTTTGGAAGCCTATCAGCAAGATCGGGCGCAAGCGCTCCACGCGCCCCCTGCCCAAGAGGCCTTAATGACCACAATGACCGTCCAACTTCGCAGTATTCCGGACACCAAAGCAGCTCTCGGCTGGGCCGAAGGGCACACGATCGTCGTCGACCGGCCCGATGGCAAAGCGGGCGGTATGGGATCGGATTCAATGGTGGTCAGCTGCTTGGCCTCGCTATCGGAGGCTGCTTCTGCAACGACTTGCAATATGTCGCCCACGACATGGGCATCCTCCTGGCTTCGGTACAAGTTTCTGTGTCCGTTACCTTCGAAGGAACGCCGATGCTCGTAAAAGAAGCCAGGATGCAGGTCGCGGCAACACCGGTTGACGAGAATGCGGATATAGGTGCCGTGATCGCGCGAGCGAAGGAGATTTCGTCGGTCAGCAATTCGCTCCGGCGCGGCGTCCCGGTGCAGATAGTCTCGCAGTGATCGGCGTCAGCCACAGATGCAGCGTGTCGATCATAACCGCCGGGGCCCCGGTTCCCACAATGGAACCACATCTAAATACCTTTGCTATCCGGCCTACCTGGTAGCACAAGTGCGAAATTTACGGCCAATGATATTGACCTTCACAATCCGCTGGTTTCGAAAGAAGGCATGCAGAATCAACATGTGGGTGCAGGGTAAATCCCATGCGAGATGCGATCTTCATGTTGGCCCCGGTGGCGCTCATTATTTATTTTGTGGCCTATCCGGATCAGTTCAGCGCGTTTCTCAATTGGGCCGGGCAATTCCTCCACTAATTGCTTTCGCGCCGCGGACGTGACGGCTCGAATAGGCTCGACAGGCCTATTGCGTGATTGCTCACTTTTCGGTTGCCCCAAGGAAAAACAAGCCGGCCTGATTGACGCGCGGCGTTTCATCTGTCATCCGCATCGCTCCGCTCGTCACCGTTCAATCTGAAATGCCCCGAAGATCATTCCGCGTCGGCCGCTCATTTACCGGGCTCGGTCTTTTTGCCATCAGGCCGATCAAGAAGCGCGAAAAAATCGCCGAATACAAAGGACCGCGGGTTACGGCCGAGAAAGCGCTCCGGCTTGAAAACCGGGGCAACCGGTATCTTTATGAAATCAATCCGCGTGTCACCATTGACGGCACCCCGCGCAGCAATATCGCACGCTATGCCAATCATTCATGCAACCCCAACGCAGAGACCTATACCTATAGCGGCCGGGTCTTCATTCGCGCATTGCGCCGCATAAAGCCCGATGAGGAAATCACCTACGATTACGGCAACGATTATCTCAAATACGTGATCGGCCGTTCGCGCTGCCAATGCAAACGCTGCCGGAGGCGGCGCGGCCGCAAGCAGAGAGAGGCGCGTGCTATGAAGAAACGCCGCACTGCACGACTCGCGCGGGTGCGGCGCAGAAAGCGCTGAATTCCGCGTAATCTCCCTCCGACCGAGCCGGTTGCGCAGCCCCGCCATTCGCTTTTGGCCCTGCCCACCAATTTACGGTCATGCTAGGCATTAGCGAAACTTGCCGGGGCCCTTCCCTTGACCGCCGATAGCCTCGACCGCGCCGCTAGCCGCGCCGATCGTATCCCGCTGGGCATTTTGTTCATGCTGGGTGCGACAGTCATGTTTGCGATCTCAAGCGCTCTCTCAAAATGGCAAGTCGCCGAGTATTCGTTCATTGAAGTTTTATTCTTCCGCGCCATCGCCTCGCTGGCGACGTGCGCTGCACTGATCCTGCCCCGGACGGGTCTCAAGGTGCTCCGCACGAACCGCCTGCGCGATCATCTCGGCCGCAGCGCGACTCAGGCGACGGCACAGAGCCTGATCATCATCGCTTTCGGATTGATGCCATTGGCAGGCGCTGTCGCCATTAATTTCTCCTCGCCCCTGTTTGCGACCTTGTTCGCCGCAATCTGGCTCAAGGAAAAAGTGGGCCTTGCCCGCATGGCGGCATTGGGAACCGGCTTTCTCGGCGTCCTCCTGGTTGCAGCTCCCGGCGCCGACAGCTTCCGCCTCGGCGCCATGTTCGCAATTGGCAACGCTGTATTATTCGGCAGCGTGACAGCGGCCGTGCGAGGCATGACGACAACTGAATCGGCGGAAACGCTGACTATGTACCAGATGATTTTCCTCGCCTTGTTCTTCACACTGGCGCTGCCATTTGCCTTTGTCTGGCCGAGCGGACTCGACGCGGGAGTCCTGATAGCCAACGGCGTGATCAACGCAGTCGGCCAATATTGGTGGACGCGCGCGCTCTCGCTCGCTCCACCGTCCGCAGTGGGGCCATTTTACTATTTCATGCTGGTGTGGTCGGCGGCGCTAGGCTTCTTCTTTTGGGGAGACGTACCGACGCTGGCACTGCTCGGCGGTTCGGCGATCGTGGTGGGATCTGGCTTATTCCTGCTCTGGCACGAGACCAGTAAAAAGCACCTGCCCGTCGACGAGTCTTTGTAGTTCGCAAATTCCAGGAGAACAAGCATGAGCCTGAATATCCGCCGCGTCGTGACCGGGCACGATGACCAGGGCCGCGCAAAAGTGCTGATCGACGAGTCGGTCAAGAACGTCACATCACAGCGTCCAGGCGCTCTTTACAGTGTGATCTGGTCCAGTGAGGGCTTCCCGGTCAATAACGACGGCGATGCAGATCCGTCCGGCAAGAAGATCGGAACAACAATCCCGAATGGAACGGTGTTTCGTATCGTTAGCTTCGGCCCCGGCGTGGCGCCGCGAAATCATCGCACAGATTCGATCGACTATGCCGTCGTCATGTCCGGCGAGATCGACATGGACCTTGACGGCACGACCGTCCACCTGAAGGCCGGCGATGTGCTTGTGCAACGCGGAACGATTCACAACTGGATCAACAAGGGTACCGAGCCCTGCGTGATTGCATTTACGCTTGTATCGGCCAAGTCGGTGAGCGCCGGTGGCAAGACGCTCACGGCACAGGGATAGAACGCAGTCAGCGATCCAATTCAGGATAGTGCCGAAAAATTCCCATCTCGTTGAATGCGATTCGTCGCGGTGACGCGAGGTAGACCTTGATTCCCGGTCGCACTGCAACCTTGTTCCGGACGGAAACGAGGCCCGGCACCTGTTGCTCGATATCTTTTGCTGCTTTCGGAAAGGCGTAGCGCAGCCCCTCGATCAACTGAAACATCGAGAGGTCCACATAGGTCGCCTTGCGGCCCAGCAGGTAAGGCCCGCCACTCTTTTTCAGCACGGATTCGAAGTAGCCGAGATATTTCGGCGCACGCTCATCGAGAAAATTTCCCGTATAGCGTTTGGCTTCCGGCTTCTGGTCCTCGTAGTAAAAGTCCGAACCGACCGGATGATGCGTGTCGTGAATTTCCTTCACGAAATCCGTAACGGTCAACTGCAACTGGTGCAGCCATAGCCGGCCTGATTCATCGCGCGGGCTCAGTTTCAGGCGAGGCCCGAGATAAAAAAGGATATTGGCTACCTGCGCAATGACAAGCTTGCCCGCCTTCAAAAAGGGCGGCGCGAACGGCGGATGTTTGTCACGCCCGCCCTGCATGATCGCAAACATTCGATCCATACCGCCCGCTTTACGGGCGACATCATCATAGGCGGCGCCCGCATCTTCGAGCGCAAGCCGCACGAACTCGCCACGGCCCTGGATTTCCGGCCAATAGAACAGTTGATAGCGCATGAGTGCACCATTTGCCGTGCCCTGCCCGCGCCTGCCGAAGGCAGCGCGTTTGTGACCATTCAAGCAAGACGACCGTGGTCAGGACAAGCCCGGCCACGGTCGCTTTGGTTCCGGCGATCAGCTTTAGCCCGCGTGAACGAGCCGCATACCTTTCTCGCCGCCGACCACGCGATTGCGGCCGGCTGCCTTTGCTTCGTAGAGCCGCTTATCGGCAACGTCGAAGAGCGCTTCGTAGTTTCGGCCGTCGCGCGGACAATGGGCGATGCCGACACTGACCGTGAGCCGGCCTTCGGACCCGCTCCCGCCCGCTGCGATGCGACGCCGGATACGCTCCGCCAGCGCCCAGGCATCATCGATATTGAGACCATCGGCGATGACGACGAATTCCTCGCCGCCGAAACGGTAGGTGAAATCAGACATGCGAACCGTCGCGATCACGTCCAGCACAATACGCTTCAGGGTTCCGTCACCAGCGGCGTGACCGAACCGATCATTGAAGTCCTTAAAATGATCGATATCGACGAGCAGCAACGCGAGGTGCCGGCCTGCGGCGGCAGCATGCTCGACGGCACGGCGCCCGTGCACTTCGAGAGACTGGCGGTCGAGTGCGCCGGTCAAGGCGTCACAACCGGTGCGCGCCAACAGGTTTTCATAACGCTCGCGGTAGGTGAGTGTATCGAAGACGTCCCAAATACGCGGGGCGCCGGTGGGCCGCCTGAGCGGCCTCTCGATGTAGCTCAGGTAAACTCCGGCAAGGACGGTATAGAGCGCGACAGCCGCCATTTTGGCGAACCAGCCGCCGACCAGCACGTCGAGGCCGGCCCCGGTGAGCATGTGCAGACCGGCGAAGAATGCGGCCTGATCGAAGGTCAGGACCAAGGCTCCGCACAAAGCCAAGCGCGGGAATATCAGGTCGCCAAACCACGACCGCGAACGCTCGTAGAGCAGGATGATGAGGATGCAGTCGAAGAACAGGATTGCTGTTCCCCACACCATCAGCGCGCCCATTTCGTTGAGGAAGGCAAAATCAGCGGCGCGGCCGGGCGCGAGCGAGACAAAGGTGTGCTGGCGCATAACAAAGGCAAGCGCGAACAGCAGGACGTTGCCGAACAGAAGGCCGTAGATCGGTTGCCGCACGACAACCGCATCCTCGCGGATATAGAGGAGCAGCAACATCATCAACTTGCCGGTGAAGAGCACCGTCGAGCCAGGCGAGCTGACAATGTCGAACGGCAGGGAAATGTAGAGAATGCTGGCGAGGTAGGTCTCGAGGAAATGCATCACCCCGAGCGCGCAAAAAAACGCACCCAAGCCAATGCGGGTACGAGCGCGCAGCAAAGCCGAGAGTGCCAGGAAATAGAGAAGGGCTTCTCCGATTAGGAGCAATACGTTTTCGAGCTGCGGCATCGTCTTCCCAACGCCGTAAGATCCGGCGTAAAGGCCCCCACTTCGCGTCCCCACGAAACCACGCGTCAGAATCGTCCTAACCCGATACCACGACCACTTTCTGCAAAAAAGCAGAAACGCCGGCGAGGCGGGATATTTTTACTCGTCCGCCGGCGTCGATCGGTTTGGGCGGTCTGCTAGTTCACCGCGAAACAGTAGAGCAGTCCGGCACCACCGGTGCTGACCAGATCAGCCTGTGAGCATCCGCCCTCGGATCCACGT
The DNA here is from genome assembly GCA_046734435.1 of Pseudomonadota bacterium. Lineage (GTDB taxonomy): Bacteria > Pseudomonadota > Alphaproteobacteria > Rhizobiales > Xanthobacteraceae > Pseudolabrys. Next base: position 19,331 of record JBKPRE010000104.1, read on the forward strand.
GAAGGGTGCGAGGAGTTCCACGATTTCTGCGGAGGATCTTCAGTCAATCCGGTGCGGTCGGCATGGCCGACCATCGCGGCCCCCTGTGTACTACTCGTCCAATTCTTGCACGTGCGATCCTGACTGTCAGGAAAAGCTGTGCCATCCGCTTGCGAGCCTGTGAGGATGTCGTGCTTGTTTGGGGTGTCGCCACGCCCGTTGTTGACGTCACCCTTCTCGGTCAGTGCGGTCTGCTTGGTCAGGTTGTTGTTTCCGTGCAGTTCGGCGACGTCCTTGGCGATGGTTACGCCTTTGGCGTTCACCCATGGCCCTTTGCCAATGCGGTCACGGGCGTTCACGGCCCCGGCGCCCTGCGTCGACAGATATGCGTGCCAGGTTTTCGCGCCCGCTCCGGCAGAACTCGCAAGCTGCTGGCAATGACGGTCCGCGCCAGCAAGTCCCCCAAGGTCCGCACCCTTGCCTGCCCCAGCGCTTGTGACGAAGAACGACATATTCGCTTGTTGGGAGTAGGCGGGAACTCCGCAAAACAGCATCACGCACGCTGCCACCGATGCGCCAATTCGAACAACAGTCATGAAGTACCTCCCGATGTCGGCGGAGACCCAACGACCCGCCATCTGGAGGCAAACACCCTGCGTGATGACGCATTCCTGCGATCACGCGGCCTTGATGACGCGCCGTTAGGGTTTTCCCGAGTATTGCGCGTCCGTCACCGGTTCCAGCCAAGTGACGTGCTCGCCCCCTTGCGCTTCCTGCATGGCAATGTGTTCGAGCGCGTGCTCCGCGGTCGCCCCGTGCCAGTGTTTTTCACCAGGCGGAATCCAGACGGTGTCACCGGCCCGGATTTCGCGTACGGGACCGCCCCAGGTCTGCACACGCCCGATGCCCGACGTGACAAAAAGTGTCTGTCCAAGCGGATGGGTATGCCAGGCCGTGCGCGCACCTGGTTCGAAACGAACCCAGGCGGATCGGATTCGCGCCGGATCGGGTGCCTGGATAATAGGATCCTGCCAGACCGTTCCAGTGAAACTCGGCGGTCCCATTCTGCGAGAGGGCCGCGATCCGCAAGCGATAATGTCCATACTGATTTCTCCCTGTCGGGCGCAGTGTCCTGCGTCCGACCATTCGAATGCAATACTTTAAAAGTGACACTTCAAATGTGCCGGATGCAAAAAGCCCGGCGTTGCCGCCGGGCTTCGATTTCAATGTCAAATGCCGCTAAAGCTTAGACCGGCTGCAAATTACCGGCGGCCTGCTTGCCGCGCTCGGTGACGATTTCGAAGCTGATCTTCTGACCTTCGACCAGCGAGCGCATTCCAGCTCGCTCTACCGCCGTGATATGCACAAACACATCCTTCGAGCCATCATCCGGCTGAATAAAGCCGAAGCCTTTTTGGGTATTGAAAAACTTCACAGTTCCGACAGGCATCAAGAGTTTCCTTTCACGCTTCCTGTTGAACGCCCGCGCGTCATCGCGTTGGCGGTCACAAGCCAAGTTTTTGGGAGTTCACTTGAGGCGCAGCCCAAAACCGGGAGCGTGGCAGCAAGTTAGGCCGAAAACCAGGTTGCGGGCGGCGACATAGACGTATTT
>JBKPRE010000105.1:0-15965 GCA_046734435.1 Pseudomonadota bacterium
TTGCAGTGCACATTTGGATGGGATACCCACAAAGCTTGCGGCCAATTCGAGGACTCGACCCATGGACGCCAAGACCAGCGCCAAAAACAAGACCGGCACCCTGACGGTCGGCAACAACAATTGGGACATGCCGGTATTGCCCGGCACGATTGGGCCCGAGGTCGTCGACATCTCCAAGCTCTACAGTCAGAGCGGAATGTTCACCTACGACCCCGGCTTCACCTCGACGGCAAGCTGCGAATCCAAGATCACCTACATCGACGGCGACGAGGGCATTCTACTCTATCGCGGTTACCCCATCGAGCAGCTCGCCGAGCACGGCGACTTTCTGGAAACCTGCTATCTCCTCCTCTACGGCGAATTGCCGACCCCCGCACAAAAAGCCGATTTCGACTATCGCGTGAGCCGCCACACGATGGTCCACGAGCAGATGAGCCGTTTCTTCCAAGGCTTCCGCCGAGACGCGCACCCGATGGCGGTCATGACTGGCTGCGTCGGCGCCCTGTCGGCGTTCTATCATGACTCGACCGACATTTCCGACCCGCATCAGCGCATGGTCGCCTCCGTTCGCATGATCGCGAAAGTGCCGACGCTTGCGGCGATGGCGTACAAATATTCAATCGGTCAGCCGTTCGTCTATCCGAAGAACGATCTCGACTACGCTTCAAACTTCCTGCGCATGTGCTTTGCGGTCCCGACCGAAGAGTACAAGGCAAACCCCGTGTTGGCGCGCGCAATGGACCGCATCTTCATTCTGCATGCCGATCACGAACAAAATGCTTCGACCTCGACGGTCCGCCTTGCCGGATCGTCCGGCGCCAATCCATTCGCCTGCATTGCGGCCGGCTGCGCATGTCTGTGGGGGCCTGCGCATGGCGGCGCGAACGAAGCTGCGCTCAATATGTTGCGCGAAATCGGTTCGGTCGATCGCATTCCGGAATACGTCAAGCGCGCAAAAGACAAGAATGATCCTTATCGGTTGATGGGCTTCGGTCATCGCGTCTACAAGAACTACGATCCTCGCGCGAAGATCATGCAGAAGACTTGCCACGAGGTTCTGACCGAGCTCGGAGTGAAGGATGATCCCCTGCTCGACGTCGCCATGGAGCTTGAGAAGGTCGCCTTGCACGACGAGTACTTCATCGAGAAGAAGCTCTACCCCAATATCGATTTTTATTCGGGCATCACGCTCAAAGCGATGGGCTTCCCGACCACGATGTTCACCGTGCTGTTCGCGGTGGCGCGCACGGTCGGCTGGATCGCGCAGTGGAAGGAAATGATCGAGGACCCGAAACAGAAGATCGGCCGCCCGCGCCAGCTGTACACGGGCGCCACGCGCCGCGATTACAGCCCAATCTCGCGCCGGAAATAATCGGTCCTAGCTTGCCTTGCCGCTGCTCTTGCCGTTGAGCTTCGGAGCGGTCGCTCCGTTATAGGCCCACTGCACGTAAACGCCGGCCCAGGTGAACCCGCCGCCGAACGCTGCCAGCACCATGCGGTCGCCACGCTTGAGTTTCGGCTCATAGTCCCACAAGCAGAGCGGGATGGTAGCATTGGTCGTGTTTCCGTACTTGTGGATCGTCACCATCACCTTGTCCATCGGCACGCCCATCCGCTCGGCGGTCGACTCGATGATGCGCTTATTGGCTTGATGGGGGACGAGCCAGTCGATCATGTCGGCGCGCAGATTGTTGCGTGACATGATTTCGCCTGCCACCTCCGCCATTTTGGCAATTGCAAACTTGTAAACCGCAGCGCCTTCCTGGTGCACGTAGTGTAACCGCTTCGCGACGGTTTCTGCCGTCGGCGGCATCCGGCTGCCGCCTGCTTTCTGATGAAGATGGATCATTCCGGATCCGTCTGAACGAACAAGCGCGTCCATGATGCCGAAACCGTTCGTGTCGGGCTCCAGCAGAACCGCACCTGCGGCGTCACCGAAGAGCACGCACGTCGCGCGGTCAGTATAGTCGATGATCGACGACATCTTGTCGGCACCGACCACGACCACCTTGCGCGCTGCGCCGGTGGCGATGAATTGCGTTGCAACTGTCAGGGAGTAAAGAAAGCCCGAGCATGCCGCCTGGACGTCGAAGCTGCCAATATTGCGAATACCAATCATGTCGCAAATCATGTTTGCGGTCGATGGGAATTGCATGTCCGGGGTCGTTGTCGCGCAAATCAGAAGGTCGACGTCCTCAGGTTTCGTCTCTGTTTTTTGCAACAGGCCGCGTACCGCTTCCGCCGCCATGTGCGATGTCCCAAGACCTTCGCCTTTCAGAATATGACGCTCCTTGATTCCCGTGCGCTCGGTGATCCAAGCGTCGCTGGTGTCGACCATCCGCGCGAGTTCACTATTGGTCAGCAAATCCGGCGGCAGATAGCCGTGGACGGCCGTGATTGATGCGCGGGGAGACAGGGTCAAGGGCTGGAATCCGGTTTTCTGGAAATGGCATACGCCCAACCGCCTTGGGCGGCAAGCTAGCCGTGGGGCTGTGGCATAATTGCCGTTTGTTGTCGTGCCCCACCCCTGCTTCCAACGGCCTCAAGCACCAACGATGCCGCGTGTGCGCTCGGTGTCGCCTTCCCTATTTCCATTCTATCGTCCAATTGACTGAAGGCTTCGGTTTGTCTGCGGCGATCAGGCGTATCTCGGAGCAGAGGCACCATTGCCGCAGCGAGTCGATCGGCGGTGCAATCGCCCTGAAGAAATTCCGGGACGACGTTCCTGCCCAGCACAAGGTTGGTAAGGATCGCCGACGGCGCATGGATTAAAAGACGGCCAACAATTGCCTCGATCAGCGATACTTTGTACGCAGCGACCATCGGGACGCCGGCCAGCGCCAATTCGAGTGTCGACGTGCCTGATTTTGTCAGGGCCGCCCGCGCTGTCCTGAATGCCTCATGCTTTTCGTCTGGATCAGCCGTAACGCGCGCCGGAATTGACCAAGCCGCAACGGCTGCTCGCACCGCATCGGCGAGCCGCGGCACAGCCGGCACGACCGCTTCGAGTGGGCCATATTGTTCGACCACATGAGCGATCGCTTGGCCGAATACCGGCGCCATGCGCCGAATTTCGCCGGTGCGGCTTCCGGGCAAGACCAGAACCAGAGGAGGATCCGCTCGCCGTAACCGGGCTTCAAGTTCATTCGGCCTTAGATCAACCAGCCGCTCGGTCAAGGGGTGCCCGACGAACGTACATGGGGGGCCGCCGAGATCATTCATCGCTTTGGGTTCAAACGGAAGAAGTGCCAGCACGTGATCGACGTATGTTCGCATCGCGCGCGCCCTGCCCGACCGCCACGCCCACACCGAAGGACAAACATAATCGACGATAGGAATGCCCGGGGCGCGCTCACGCACGCGGCGTGCCACGCGATGGGTGAATTCCGGGCTGTCGATGATGACCAGTACGTCCGGTTTTGCCGCGATCACGGCGTCGGCAGCTTCACGGATGCGCCGCAGGATTTTTGAAAGCATCGACGGGATCGAAGAAAAACCGACAATCGCAAGGTCCCCAAGGGGAAACAGGCTCGGAACGCCTTCCGCCGCCATCTGGGCGCCGCCGACACAGGAAAAATTCGCCTTCCCCTGTGTACGATCTCTGATCGCCGAAATCAGCGCTGCGCCCAACCGGTCGCCAGACTCTTCGCCGGCGACCAGAAATATGTGCGGGCTCATGTTTTCGATCCGAACGACACGCCTACAACAAAGAGTCCGGCACGATCCGCTTCGCGCACGACATTTTCCGCATCGGCAATCACTGTTTTGTCCGCGACGACTGCAATACCCGCGAGTCCGGCCCGGGCAACCCCGATCACCGTCTGCGGGCCAATCGAGGGCAAATCAAACCGCTGGTCTTGACCGGGCTTGGGTGCTTTCACCAGCACGCCGGCGCCAGGAGCAACGCCAATGCGTCCGTTCGCACGCAGTTCGGCAACCCGAGCCAACATTTGATCCGTACCTTCCGCAGCCTCTACCGCCAATACGCGCTTTCCGGCCACGACAGCGGCTTGCCCAACGTCGAAAGCACCGCTCGCCTGCAAATACGCGAAGCCAAACGCAATGTCTTCCCGGTCCTTTTCGGAAGCGTCGAACTGTCCGAGTGCGCCCTCCGGGACCAGGATTTCTGGTGCCACCTCGTGCGCTCCGACAAGTCGGAATCCCTGTTCTTCAAAAAGCTTGCTCACGCCGGTAAGCAGGTGATTGTCCCCACCGCGATAGGCGCGAATAATCTTGGGCAACGATTTTATCGCCAAAAAATCTGGACGAAGCGACCACAATGACGGCCTCACCAGCGCGCCAATCCACACGACGTCGCGACAGCCGGCGGCTCTGGCAAGCCGCGTAAATGCCCCAAATTGCCCGACCCGAAGCCAATGATGCCGATACCGAGCGACTTTCGCGGGCTCCGCATGACCGGAGATCGGAAACAGCACAAGATCGCGCCCCCGCTTCGCAGCTGAGTCCGCCACCGCCAGCGGCAACGTGCCGCCACCGCAAATCAGCGCGAGCGGGCCGCCCTGACCAGCGGCTGTGGCGTTGTTCATGTCTCCTGATCCGCCTCGTTGCGCTTGACGGCCATTGTCAACGGCCGCTTCGCCGAACGAATAAAATCGACAATTTTCCCAATCAGCGGATCGCCGGAATACTCACCGGCAACCCGATCGACGCGCGTGCGAAACTCTCCTTCGCCGAAGAACAGCGCCTGATACGCCGAACGCACGCGCTGAACGTCCGCCTTTGCCGCACCGCGCCGCCGCATACCGATCACATTGAGTCCAATCAAATCGGCCAGCGGACCGTGCGCCATACCGAATGGAATGACATCGGCACGCACGCCACTAAGGCCGACGATCATTGCGCCTTCACCGATACGGACAAACTGACGAACCGCGACGCCACCGCCAAAGACCACGTGATCACCGATCGTCACGTGGCCGCCGAGAACCGTGTTGTTGGCAAAAACGACATGGCTGCCGACCTTGCAGTCATGCCCGACATGCGAACCCACCATGAAGAAACACCGGTCGCCGACTTCCGTGACGCCGCGATCATCTTCGGTGCCCGTGCTCATGGTTACGTTTTCGCGGATATCGCATTCAGCACCCACGATCAGGCGTGTAGGACCTCCTCGATAGCTGAATGACTGCGGCGGGGATCCAAGCGACGCAAACGGGTAAATGACCGTTCCCGGCCCAATCGTGGTGTGGCCGGTGAGATTGACGTGGGCAACTAGGCGGCACCCGTCGCCAACACTCACGTTTGCGCCGATCGTGCAATATGGACCGATCACGACATCTTTTCCGATCGTGGCCCCGGCTTCGATCCGCGCCGAGGGGTCAATCATATGCGCGCTCATGCGTCGGACAGCATGGCCCCGACCTGGGCCTCGGCGACAACCTGGCCGGCCACTTTTGCCTCGCCGCGATACCACCACATCGACTTACGTCGCGTGATACGGTCCATGTGATACTCGATGGTGTCGCCGGGCAGCACAGGCTTGCGGAATTTTGCCTTGTCGATGGTGAGAAAAAAGACGGACGCCGGGCGCGCGCCTGTCGCCGCTATGCAGAGCACGCCCGCCGTTTGCGCCATGCCCTCGATCATCAGCACGCCAGGAAACACGGGATTGCCGGGAAAGTGACCCTGAAAATGCGGCTCGTTGATCGTTACATTCTTGATGCCGATGCCGTGCTCGTCGCCGCGGATGTCGATCACCCGGTCCACCATGAGAAACGGATAGCGGTGCGGCAGCATCTTGAGCACCGTCGCAATATCCGCCGCCTCGAGTTGAGTCACGATCTTGTTCATGCAGCGGCCTCACTCATCAGTAGGCGTTTTTGAACCGCCATCCTTACGCGCGAGTCGCTCAAGCACCATGATTTCGCGGAACCACTGCTTTACTGGCTTTGCCGGCGTTCCGCCCCAACGCGCACCTGGCGGCACATTCCCATGGACCACGCTGATCGCCGCAATCTGCGCGCCTTCGCCGATCGTGACGTTGTTATTCAGGCCAACGCGCGCGCCGAGCACAACAAAATCCTCAAGAGTTGAACTGCCGGAAATTCCAGTCTGGGCAACGATGACGCAGTGCCTGCCAATACTCACATTGTGGCCCACCTGCACCAGGTTGTCGATCTTGGTGCCCTCGCCAATGATGGTGTCGCGAATAGCTCCGCGATCCACAGTTGTTCCCGCTCCGATTTCGACCTCATCCTGGATAATTACGCGGCCGACCTGAGGCACTTTGAGATGCCCTTGTCCTCCCATCACAAAGCCGAACCCATCCTGCCCGATATTGCATCCCGGATGGACAATGACCCGGTCGCCCATGAGAGTGTTGCTGATCACCGTATTGGCGCCGATTGAACAATCACGGCCTATCCGCACTCCGGCACCGATCACCGCATTTGCTCCAACGGCGGTCCCGCTGCCGATTTCAACCTTGGGTCCGATCACCGCACCGGGTTCGATCGCGACACCGTCTTCCATGCGTGCGCTGGTGTCGACGTGGGCTCCGGCGAAGTCGCCGGGCTTGGACAAAGATGACGGGCGCAAAGCGTGTGGAAATAACTCGCGCGCCACCATAACGAACGCGCGATAGGGCTCGGGGGTGGTCAACACCGAAACGTGGTTCGGCAGCTCTTTTGCAAGCGCCGACGTCGTCAGGCACGCACCGGCGTGTGTGGTGGCCGCCACCTCCGCAAAATTCCTACTCTCCAGAAATGTGAGGTCGCAAGGACCAGCCCGGTCAAGCGGCGCGATATTCATGATGCGGTCTGTTCGCGCCGACCGGGTCATGATCTGCGCGCCGGTCACGCTCGCAATCTCGTCAAGCGCAAGACCCGCAGACTGTCGTAGAAATATGGACTCGCTCATCCTGCCGGAATGTGACCCATCGCTCCTGCCTGGCGTCGCCAAGGTCAGAACTTGGTGCCGCCACTGAAGCGGAACACCTGCGTGCGGTCGCAAACTTCATTGCCGGCGAGGCCAGTGGCACAGTATTTTGTTATTGGATACGCAAGATCGAAGCGGAGTGGTCCCAGCGGCGAATCCCACAGCAGACCAACGCCGACCGAACTGCGAATCATGGACGGGCTGTTGAGACCGACCTGCAGGGTTTCGCCGGTCACGTTCCAACTCGTCGGGCCTTGATAGTCCCATAGCGAGCCGGCGTCCGCGAAAACGGCGACCTTGATGCCGATATCCTTGGGCAGGAAATACAACGGCGTCTGGGCTTCCACGGTCGCGCCCCAATAGAGCGATCCGCCGAGTGGGTCATTCGTCGTGCCATTCGTTAGGTCTCGCGGCCCCAGACCTGCCGGCGCAAAGCCGCGCACGAGATTGGGACCCATTTGGAAGTGATCGAGCATGCGCAATTCTTTGCCACCCCAACTGGAAATATTGCCGGCCTGCAGCTTGAAGACGCCGACCACGTCGTTGATGACTTCGTAGTATGTGCGTCCTTCCACCTGCGTTCTGATGAAATTCACGTCACCCCCGACCCCGGCGAAATCCTGCCTGAGCTCGGCATAGACACCGCTGGTCGGCAGCTTGTTGTTGTCGAGGGTGTTGTAGGAGAGCGTATAGCCAACCAGGGAAACGTTCACAGGACCGGCGGCCAATTCCTTGCGGACTGCGAGAGATGCTTCGCCATCGGCATAACAGCCTCCGAATGGGCCATTCGCTGCAACACTTGTATCGAGCCCCGACCCTTCCGCGATTGGATTAACCCCTGGTACGGGAGCCAAACTTGAAAATTGACAGTTATTGTATTGATACGGCAGCGTAATCTTTTGTTGATAGAACGTATAACGCGGCTGAAACGCGACCTCTTCAGTCAGCGCAAATCCGAGCCGGAGATTGGTGCCAATCGTCTGGCTATCATACGAAATGTAGTTCGACGCAAGGTTTTGCCTTGCAAAAACATCGATGCCCCCGGCCATTCGATAGCCGAACAGGAATGGCTCGACGAATGATAAATCAAAACCGCGAACGCGTTCGCCGTAGGTGAATGCCGCCTTTGCATACTGTCCGCGGCCCATGAGGTTACGGTCGGCGACACTGATCTCACCGATGAGGCCATCAGCAGTTGAGTAGCCGCCAGAGATGGAGAACTCGCCGGTCGCCTGCTCTTCAACATTGACGTTGACAACGACGCGGTCGGGCGCCGAACCGGGCTCGTTCGTTATCTTGACGGACTTGAAGTAGTTAAGATTCTTCAGGCGACGTTCGGCACGATCAATCAATGCCCGGTTATAGGCATCGCCCTCGCCCAAGTCGAATTCGCGCCGGATCACATAGTCGCGTGTGCGCGTATTGCCGCGGATGTTGATGCGCTCGATGTAAGCGCGCGCACCTTCCTCAACGACAAACACCAGGTTGATCGTCTTGGTTTCAAAATTACGATCGCCGCGCGGGCGCACGTTGGCGAACGCATAGCCCTGGCGCGCCGCCTGAATCGTCATCGTTTCGACGCTCTTTTCGACAAGATCCGCGTTGTAAACATTGCCCGGGCTGAGCTTGACCTGATTCCGCAAGATTGCCGGATCGATGGCGCGGACGTTAGACACGACATCCACGGTCCCCACGCGATACTGGCTGCCTTCGTCGATCGTAAAAGTGACGATGAAGCCCTTTTTGGCCGGATCGTATTCACCGACCGCCGAAATGATGCGCACGTCAGCGTAACCGTGCTTCAGATAAAATCTGCGCAGCAGGTCGCGGTCAGCCTCGATGCGGTCGGCGTCGTAAATATCGGTCGTCTGCAGGAAGCTGAGCAGGTTGCTCGCGGAGGTCTTGATGACGTCTTTCAAGCGGCCGTGCGAAAACGCCTTCGCTCCAACGAACACGATGTCCTTGATGCCGGTTTTGTCGCCTTCCTTGATTTCGAACACCAGGTCGACGCGGTTGTTAGGCAACTCGATAATCTTCGGATTGACCGAAACGTCGAAGCGGCCGCTGCGGTGATAAATTTCGATGATGCGCTGAACGTCGGCCTGCACAGTCGGGCGCGAGAGCGTGCCGCGCGGTTTCGACTGGGTTTCCGCCTGCATCTGCTCGTCTTTAGCCTTTTTGTTGCCTTCGAAGGCCACCCGGTTGATCACGGGGTTCTCGGCCACCGTCACCACGATGCGGCCCCCGGAATGGCTGATGCGGACATCAGAAAACAGGCCGGTCGCGACCATGGCCTTGAGCGCTTCGTCCTCCTGCTCGGGACCTAGCCGGCCGCCTGGGCCGGGCCGGAAATAGGAACGGATGGTATCCGCCTCGACCCGGCGGTTACCCTCGACCACAATGGAATTGACTGTTTGGGCCACGGCAGCACCCGTGGACAAGACCGCCCCACCGCCAGCGCCGACAAGTATGCCGCCGAGGATAAGGCAACTGGCCACCCATCCCCGAACTCCCCGCACACAAATTCCCATGCGCTACGCGCCCTTATAATCCAAGCGGCCGCCCCCACTGCGGATTCGATAGACGGTCCGGGCTGGCATATGCGGGCTTTTTACAGCGTTTTCTGGGCGCTGCAAACGAAACCCAACCCGAACTTCCCCTTTTCCATCAAAAAGTTGCCCGTCCGCAACGGTCAGGAGGTGGCAAGGCGCAGAATGTCATTAAAGGTTGCAAAAATCATCAACATCACGACGACGGCCAGGCCAATTCGGAAGCCGACCTCCTGCGCACGCTCGGACAGTGGCCGGCCGCGAATCGTTTCGATTGCGTAGAACAAAAGGTGACCGCCGTCGAGCAACGGAATCGGGAACAGGTTCAGTAGGCCGATCGAAACGGACAGAACAGCGGTGAGATGGATCAGGGCCGTGAACCCGGCCGTCGCGACCTGTCCCGAAACCTGGGCGATCCGGATTGGGCCGCCAAGCTGGTCGGCCGCTTCCCGGCCCACAAAGACCCCACCAATGTAAGCAAGCGTCCGGTCGACCACGAACCACGTTTCCTGCGCCCCCATGGCGATGGCACGCAGCGGTCCGGCCTTTTCCGTCTTGATATCACCGGGCGACATCGACCGGCTGATGCCAAGCACCCCAAGGCGATGAACGTTGCCAAAATTGTCCTTAAGCTCCTTGAGTTGGGGCGTGGCCTTGAGATTGATCGGCGCGCCGCCACGATCAACGTCAATCGACAACGTTTCGCCGGCACTGATGCTGACGATACGCTGCATGTCGGAGAAACTGTCGATTTTCTCGCCATTGATCGCGGTTACCAGGTCGCCCGGCTTAAAGCCGGCGGCTTCCGCCGCGCTGGCCGGCTGCACCGTGTCGACCCGCGCACTCGTGGTCTGCTTGCCGACCGTCATGAAAATGATAGCAAAAATGGCGATCGCCAGCACGAAATTCGCAACGGGACCGGCGGCGACTACCGCTGCGCGCGAGCGCACCGGCTGGAACATGAAACTGTCTTTCCGATCGGCATCCGACATCGACGCCGCCGCAGCCTGATCAGGCACGCTCGCCGCATTGTCGTCGCCGAAGAACTTTACATAACCGCCGAGCGGAACTGCCGAAATTTTCCAGCGCGTTCCGTATCGATCGTTGAAGCCGGCGATTTCGGGGCCGAATCCGATCGAAAACACGAGCACCTTGATCCCGCATAAGCGGGCCATCAGGAAATGACCAAGTTCGTGAAAAAAAACGACGATCGTCAAGACGAAAAGGAATGGCACGACGTAGCCAATCAGACCGCCTCCGAGTGCACTCAAACTCCCCATAAATTCCATCCTTATTATATGCCCTTGCGCCCTGATGCCCGTTTGCCGACCCTAGGATGCCTTTGCGGCAATTTCGGGCAAGAGGTCTTTCGCCAAGCTTCTTGAAATATGGTCAACGGCCATGGCCGCGTCGATACTGGTCGGCTCGGCCATCAAGTCGCGCTTTGCAGCAGCATCGAGTGTCGCCTCCACGAGCGCTGCAATTGCAGTGAACCCAATGCGCCCGGCAATGAATTCGGCGACTGCCACCTCGTCCGCCGCATTAAGCACAGTCGGCGCTGCGCCGCCAGCTTCCATCGCCCGGCGCGCAAGAGCCAGCGCAGGGAAACGATCCAGGTCGGGTGCTTCAAAGGTCAGCTCGCGCACTTTGGCAAGGTCCAGTCGCGCCGCCGGCCCGTTTATGCGCCGCGGCCAGGCAAGACAGTGGGCTATCGGAATACGCATGTCAGGCGAGCCAAGCTGGGCAACAACCGAGCTGTCGCGGAATTCGACCAAGCCATGCACAACCGACTGTGGATGCACGAGCACGTCGATTTCGTCGGGCCTGAGTGCAAACAGATGATGAGCCTCGATCAACTCGAGACCTTTGTTCATCAGCGTCGCTGAATCAATCGTGACCTTCGGGCCCATCGACCAGTTGGGATGGCGCAACGCCTGTTCCGGAGTCGCCGCCTTGATGGCCTCCTTCGACCAGGTCCGGAACGGACCACCTGACGCCGTGAGAATTACGCGCCTTACGTCAGCGCGATGTCCCGACCCAAGCGCCTGGAACACTGCATTGTGTTCGGAGTCGACCGGCAGAACGGTCGCACCTGTGCTCGCAGCGCGCCGCATGAACAGGCTGCCTGCACATACGAGGCACTCTTTGTTCGCGAGCGCCACCGTGGCGCCGCGCTCGATTGCCGACATCGTCGGCTTGAGGCCGACCGAACCACTGATCGAAGCCATCACCCAATCAGCCGGACGCAGCGCGGACTCGATCAACGCTTCTTCGCCAGCCGCAGCCTCAATCCGGGTGCCGGAAAGCGCACTCTTGAGATCAGCGTACGCAGTGGGGTCGGAAACAACTGCGTGGCGCGCGCCTACCTCGCGGGCGATTTTACCCAGCGCAGCGGCATTGCGGCGCGCGCTGATCGACTCTACACGATAGCGTTCCGGCTCACGTTTGATCAAATCGACAGTGCTTGCGCCGATCGAACCGGTCGCGCCAAGGATGGTGATCGACCGGACGTCGATGGCAGGCTCAACTTTTGAAACGGCAACGCCGGGTACGCTCATAATCTTCACCAAATCAGCACGATCTTCACCAAATCAGCACGCCGCGCGCCGGCCCATCGAATCCGCCGCGCAGCAATCCAACAACGCAACCGGCGACTGCCGCAGCCCAGAACCCATCGAGCCGATCCATCACGCCGCCGTGGCCTGGAATAATATGGCTTGAGTCCTTGGCGTTGAACTGCCGTTTCACCCAGGATTCAAACAAGTCACCGGCCTGGGCCACAACGGACAGTAGCAACGCCACGCCGATAATCGCAATTCTGTCGAATGAACCGAACTGGGCTGCGACCAATAGTGCCACAACCACAGCGCCGACCGTGCCCGTAATCGCACCTGACCATGTCTTCTTCGGGCTTACAACCGGCCACAGTTTCGGGCCACCGAAAGCCCGTCCGGCAAAATAGCCGAGCACATCGGTTGTCCAGACGACCGCGAAGAGCAGGATGACTACCGCAAATCCGAAGCCAGCGTCCGCTCGCAAGAATATAGGAGCCAAGGCCATGCCACCTGCATAGCCGGCACCCGCAAGGACCCAGAGCCGACGCTCACTCGGCGCAAAAATCGCGCCAGCCAGAGCACCCAGCCCTACCATAAGCAGCGCCGTTATCGGTTTGCCGAGCCAGGCAAGAAAATCGGCAACGACAATCGCTGCGGCACACGACAACACCAACAGTCGATAATTCAGCCCTGCGACCAACGTCATCCATTCCCAGAGGACAAGGAGGGCGGCGATCCCCCAGAACAGCGCAAATGGCAAACCTCCAATGTAGGCCACAACCAGCGCCACCGGCGCAAGAACCACCGCCGACATGACGCGTAGCATGAGATTATTCGCAAATGGCGGCGCGCCGGCTTTCTTCGCGTTGGAAATGGGCTCGCTGCCGACCACGGATCAGGATCCGGTCTGCGCAACGAGGCCGCCGAACCGCCGCTCGCGTTGTTGGTATTCACGTATCGCGGACTCAAGCGCGGCACGATCGAAATCCGGCCAATATGTCGGAACGAAAACCAGCTCGCTATAAGCCGCCTGCCAAAGAAGGAAGTTCGACAAACGCTGTTCGCCGCTCGTGCGGATGATCAGATCCGGATCAGGGATGTCGGGCGCGTCGAGAAATCGCCCGAACGTCTCCATGCCGACATCCTGCGCCCTCGCCTCGCCACGCTCCACTGCTTCCGCGATCCGGCGCGCGGCGCGAACGATCTCCTGGCGGGCGCCGTAGTTGAATGCCACAACCAACGTAAGTCCGTCGTTGTTCTTCGTCAGCTCTTCGGCCTCGACAAGCAACCGACCGATGTCAGGGTCCAGCCCGGCACGCTCGCCGATCACCCGCACCCGAATGTTGTTCTGATGCAGTTCGGCAAGGTCGTTGCGCACAAAACGGCGCAGCAATCCCATCAATTCGCCGATTTCACTTGCCGGTCGCGACCAGTTTTCCGCGCTGAACGAAAAAATGGTGAGGATTTTGATTCCCATTTCACCGGCGGCGCGCACCGTGCGCCGAAGCGCTTCCACACCGCGACGATGCCCTTCCGCGCGAGGCAGTCCACGTGTCGCCGCCCATCGGCCGTTGCCATCCATTATAATGGCAACATGACGAGGCGTATCGAATGCCGTTGCATCCGGATGAATTTCGGCGTCGGGCATGCAACGCGACCTCAGACCGTGAGGATCTCCTTTTCCTTTCCAGCCAGCATGTGATCGATTTCCGAGATGCCGGCGTCGGTCGCCTTCTGAATTTCCGTAGAAAAGCGCTCGTGATCGTCTTTGCTGATCTTGTGATCCTTCTCGAGCTTTTTGATGACATCCATGGCGTCGCGCCGGACATGACGCACGGCCACACGCGCCGTTTCGGCATATTTGTGCGCCACCTTCACCAACTCCTTGCGGCGCTCCTCGTTAAGCTCAGGAATGCGCAGGCGGATCGTCTGGCCTTCCGTGGCCGGTGAAAGGCCGAGATTGGAATTTACAATCGCCTTTTCCACCGGATGGACCAACGAGCGATCCCAAACATTCACCGATATGAGCCGTGGCTCCGGCACGCTGACAGTCGCGACCTGATTGAGCGGCATTTGCGCACCGTAGGCGTCGACCATAACAGGATCGAGCAGATGCGCGGAAGCGCGGCCGGTCCGCAAGCCTGACAATTCCGTTTTCAGCACAGCGCTCGCGCCCTGCATGCGCCGCTTGATCTCGTTGATGTCGTGCGTCGTCATGTTTGTCATTGAGATCCCCCCGGAACTGCCTCCCTGGTTTTCAAAGCAGCTGCGTCAGAACCATTTTACAAAAGGCGCACATCGGCGCGACCAGCACCTTATCCGACAACCGTCGCGTGACCTTTACCGCGCAGGACCGCTTCGATGGCGCCCTTCTGGGCGATCGAGAATACGATGATAGGCATACGGTTTTCACGGGCAAGCGCGAAAGCCGCGCCATCCATCACCTTCAGGTCCTTCTCGAGCGCTTCCTGATGGCTGATTTTGTCGTATCGCTTGGCCTTGGGGTCCTTTTTCGGATCAGCGCTGTAAACCCCGTCCACGTTCGTTGCCTTAAGCACCGCCTGCGCCTCCAGTTCCGCCGCACGCAGGACGGCGGTGGTATCGGTCGTGAAGAACGGATTTCCCGTGCCGGCGGCGAGTAACACAATACGTCCCTTGCCAAGGTTCTTCATCGCGCGTTTACGGTTATAGGTCTCACAGACCGAGGGCATCGCCAGCGCAGACAACGTGCGTGCCTCACGTCCGGCGCGCTCGATGGCCGCTTCAAGTACGAGGCAATTCATCACGGTCGCGAGCATGCCCATCGTATCGCCGACAGGCCGCGGCACGCCACGTTCCGATACTTCGACGCCGCGAAAGATGTTGCCGCCGCCGACGACAACGCCGAGCTCGACACCGAGTTTGGCTGCTGCCGCGAGGTCGGTGGCCAGACGTTCGACGGTCGCCTGGTCTATTCCGAAACCGTTAGTGGCCGACAGCGCTTCGCCCGAGAGTTTGACGATCGCGCGGCGATAGACCGGGTCACTCATTCATTGCGATCCTTTGTGGGATCGCCGAGAGCGCAGACAGCCGACGTTCGATCAAGCCTGACCGGCGGCGGCCGCGACCTCGGCGGCGAAATCGGATTCCTGCTTTTCGATGCCCTCGCCGAGCGCGTAGCGGACGAAGCCTGCAACCTTGATCGGCCCGCCCGCCTTGCCCTCGGCTTCCTTCAGTACCTGCGACACGCTCTTCTTGTCGTCCCGGATATATGCCTGATCGAGCAGGCAGACTTCCTTGTAGAAGGTCTTCAGTCCCGACTCGACGATCTTGTCGATCACGTTAGCCGGTTTGCCCTGCTGCTTGAACTTGTCGGCGAGCACATTCTTCTCGCGTTCCACAACCACGGGATCGAGTCCGGACGGATCGATCGCCTGCGGGTTGGTGGCTGCGACATGTTGCGCCAAAAGCCTCGCAAGCTCGGAAAGCTCGTCAGTTTTGCCAGGCGCTTCAAGCGCGACGATCACACCGATCTTGCCGAGACCGTCGATGACCGCATTGTGGACGTAGGAGCCGATCACGCCTTTGCCGACCGAAAGCCCGGCGGCGCGACGCAGTGTCATGTTCTCGCCGATCTTCGCGATCGTGTCTGAGATCGACTCGGCCACCGTGATGCTGCCGGCCTTCGTCGCGTTGATTTTCTCAACATCGGTGCCGGCCGTCAGCGCAACGTCGGCGATCATCTTCACGAGACCCTGAAAGAGATCGTTGCGCGCAACGAAGTCAGTTTCCGAATTCACTTCGACCACGACGCCCTTGGTGCCTTGCACCTGGACGCCAATCAGCCCTTCGGCCGCGACGCGGCCGGCTTTTTTCGCGGCCTTGGAAAGACCTTTCTTTCGCAGCCAATCCTGCGCCGCCGTTATTTCACCGTTCGTCTCGGTGAGGGCTGCCTTGCAGTCCATCATCCCGGCGCCGGTCGACT
>JBKPRE010000106.1:0-15143 GCA_046734435.1 Pseudomonadota bacterium
GAGTAAGGGTGCCGTGTACACTCCCGAAACACTGAAGCTTCTGCGCGATGCGCTGGATGACGCCTGGGCGGCGCTGCGGCCGGACGAGCGCGCACGCGCGACCAAGGCCATGCTGGCGGCGCGCCTCCTCGAGCTGGCAGCGGAAGGCGAGCGCGACCCGGCGCGGCTGCGCAGCGAGGCGCTGAGCACCGTGGTGACGTCGGCGCTATAGGCGCGGCCTCTCCTCCGCTCATTCGCCGTAAGCGTCCAACATTATTTTCCGCTCACCCCCCGCGAAAGCGAGGTCCAGGACAGTTTTGTTCTGACTCGGTCATCTGGCCCTGGATTCCCATCGCAAGTCGGCTCGCGAGGCTTGGACACGTATACGCCAACATCGGCTAAACCCGATGTCGGTGCGCGGGGACGAGCGGAGTTTCCGCTACGGGTCAGGTTGCCGTGCGCGGCGCGAGGAACAAAGCGGACTTTGGTTCGAGCGACCTGGTTCGAGCTATGTCTTTTGACGCGGCCCGAAAACATTTTTTGGATCACGAATTGTAACGGCATCAGCCCGCCACATTGTGTGGACATAGGGACTGCATAACTGCCAGTTCGCAGTGACAATCATCCGATTAGCGTAGAGACCGTCGCGTTCGGAGGTCCGCACAGGAACGGTCAGGGAAAAGTTCATGAATACCACCAATCGCAGCACGACATCCAAATCCGCCGTCTCTCCGGGCAACGGCGGTCAAGTCCTCCGTGAAGTGGCTGAAACCGGCTCCGCCCAGGCCGAGCAGGCTTTCAAGAAGATGAGCGCGGCAGCTGAAGACTCGGCGGCCTTGATGAGAGACACCTATTCAACGGCCGCTGCGCGGACACAAGACTACAATGCGAAATTCATTGAGTTCGCTCAAAAAAATACCAAAACGGCCTTTGAATTCGCGCAGCAGCTCACGAACGTGAAGTCTCCCTCGGAGTTTTTTGAGCTGTCCGCCAACCAGACACGCAAGCAGTTCGAAACCTTGACCGAGCAGGCACGAGAACTTTCGACCCTGGCGCAAAAAATCGTCTCGGCGAGCGTTGAGCGCGTTGAGTCGGAGGCAAAAAGCCGCTCCTGAACTCAACTTCGAATTTGCCTTCGAAAGCCCGGGCGTTCACCCGGGCTTTTTAAATCCCGGCGTTGTTCCCGGCTCAAGCCGCAGTCGGACCGATAGCGGATCTCCATTTAATTCCGGATTCTTGCGGAAACTTCCGCGGGCACCCTGGCGTTGTGCACTGCAACAATTAAGTCAGGACAGCAACAGGGAATGAATTCGCATGATCAATCTGCGCGAGACGCTCGCCTTCGGCAGAAGCCCGGGTACATGGAAGAAAGTCCTTCGGGCGCTATATCGCGGCCGTACCGGAAGTGCAGGCCATCGCAGCACACGTTTGCACGAAATTACCGGTTTTGGATCGAACCCCGGCAATCTGCGAATGTTCGCCTATCGGCCGCCGGCCCTGGCGGACGATCCCGCGCTTGTTGTCGTGTTGCATGGCTGCACGCAAACCGCCGCAGGTTACGACCTTGGAACCGGATGGTCGACGCTTGCCGAGCGCTACGGTTTTGCATTGCTTCTGCCTGAGCAGCAGCGGTCCAACAATCCCAACGGCTGTTTTAACTGGTTCCAGCCCGGGCACAGCCGGCGCAATCAAGGGGAGCCGCTTTCAATTCGACAGATGATCGAAAAATCTGTCGTCGACTACGGTGTCGACCGACGCCGGGTCTTCATTACGGGGCTGTCGGCAGGAGGCGCGATGACGTCCAACATGCTTGCCTGCTATCCCGACCTATTTGCCGGAGGCGCGATCATTGCGGGTCTTCCCTATGGCGCCGCCGCGTCCGTGCAGCAGGCATTCGAAAGCATGTATCGAAGTCAGTCCCGCCCGGCACGTGAATGGGGCGAGCTCGTCCGTAAAGCCTCCTCGCATCGCGGGCCGTGGCCGCGCATCTCGGTCTGGCACGGAAATGCCGACCAGACCGTGATCCCGTCGAACGCGCTGGAAATCCTCAAGCAGTGGACCGACGTGCATGGCCTTCCATCGACACCCTCGCTGAAAACGCGCGTGGACGGCTTTCCGCGCGAGGTGTGGATGGACGGAGCGGGCGATGAGCTTATCGAGGCCTATACCATCACAAACATGGCCCACGGCACGCCGTTGGCGGTCGGCGAAACCGAGGGCGCGTGCGGTGCTCCCGGCCCATTTCTGCTCCCGGTGGGAATTTCTTCGTCCTATCACATTGCAAAGTTTTTCGGGATTGCGGTTACGCGCGCGCCAACGACGAAAAACGTCGTGGAGTTTTCCCAGGTTCCCTCTCACTTCGCGGCGGACGAGGCGGTCCTGGAGGGCGAAATACTGGACAAGGATGACGAGCGAGCATGGCAGCGCGGACAGAAGCCGCCTTTTCCTGATATCGGAGCGGTCATCAACAAGGCGTTCAAGGCCGCGGGATTGCTCAAGGATTGATCCGCCGGCGATGGCGCGACGCCGGCAAAGCGTTCAGTGAGCCTCACCTGCAAAGCGAGAGGCTGAGGGCGGTGGTCACGTCGGCTCTATAGTTACGCCTGCCTTGTTAACACCGGCCTGATTGCTCCAACATGAATTTCGGAATTTGTGCGGGACCTTAAATTCCGCTCACCCCCGCGAAAGCGGGGGTCCAGGGCAGTTAATTGTGAGCCTCGAGATTGTCGCCCTGGATTCCCGCTTACGCGGGATGAGCGGATTCTGTCCACGTAAATCAGCGTCGCGCGGGCTCGAACAGCTCGATCGGATTCCCGTCCGGGTCCTCAGGCAGAATCTGCCTGCCGCCCGGCCCGACTTCCATCTCGTTGCGAAAAGTGAGGCCCGCCGTCTTCAGGCTTGTGATCCGCGAGGGCAAGTCTGCGACCTCGAGAACGATCCTGTTCCATCCGCCCGATTGCTGGGGATGCCCGTCCGGCATCGGACGCGATCCCGATGCGCCGGGCCCACTCAGGAAAAGCTTGAGCTGGCCGCTCGAGACCTGGGCGAAGGCGGGCAAATGCTGGTGGTCGAGGGTGAAGCCGAGCTGCCGCGTGTAGAACTCCGCCGAGCGGCTGACGTCTTTCACCTGGTAGCGGACGCCCCAAAGACTGCGGACAAAGTTCCTCGCGGAGCGGGCGGACGCCGGCGATGATTGCACCGAGGCTTGTGTCATGAGGCCTCCTCTTCAGTGGACAATATGCGAGTGGGTAATGGGGGCTTGGCCGGACAGTTCCATGAAGGAACGCACCCGGGCGATGACGGCACCGGGGGGACGCGTCGTGCGCTCGGCCGCGCAAGGCATCCGTGCCTTTGGGTATCCTTGCCAGAGCGTGTGACAAAAATTCTGAAGCGTGCGTCAGCTAGCGCACAGACGCGCCGGAAAAATTTTCGCAAGTTAAAAATCAATCATCCGCGTACCGTTTGAGTGGGGCGTCATCCATGGTTCCCGGTTCCGTTCATACTCCCGAAACAGTGAAGCTCCTGCGCGAGGCGCTCGACGATATCTGGGCGTCGCTGCGGCCGCATGAGCGCGTGCGCATCAGCAGGACGATGATCGCCGTGCGCCTGCTCGAGATGGCGGCCGCCGGCGAGCGCGACCCGGCGCGGCTGCGCAGCGCGGTGCTGAACGGCCTGGTGAAACCGGCTGCCTAGGTTCGCGTGGATCGTCAGGCCGCGGTGCTGCGGCGCGCGAAGAAGCCCCACACCACCAGCACGATGACGGCGCCGACCACGGCACCGATCAGGCCGGCGCCCTCGTCGGCGCGGTACCAGCCGAGCGCCTGGCCGAGATAGGTCGCGACGAAAGCGCCGGCGATGCCGAGCGCCGTGGTGAGGATGAAGCCGGCCGGCTCGTTGGAGCCGGGGTGCAGGAATTTCGCGATGATGCCGGCGATGAAGCCGATGATGATGAGCCAGAGAATTCCCATTTGAGTCCCCTTTGGACCGCCTGCCGACCCAATATATGCGCGGCGAAAACGCGCGGGTGGAACTTTGGTTCCGGTTGGGACAACACAACACAGCTACTCTGCGGACTCACAACACACTCCGCTCATTCCCGCGCATAGCCGTTCGAAGAACGGCGTGCTTTCGCACGCCTATGGCGGGAATCCAGTGGGCCTCAATTGGGCCTCATGGCCGGGCATACCCGTTCGAGAACGGCGTGCTTCGCATGCCTAAGCATAAAGCCGGTCATGGACGTGAGTCAGCGCTGGATCCCCGCTTTCGCGGGGATGAGCTGTCGAGAGCGCATCCGCGATTTGCGCATAAGAACTGCCCCAGCCCGGCGACCGGAACAGGAACGGCCGGCATTTCCGCGCGTTGCACGGGCATGATCGCCCGGACGGCCTGATTTGGCCCCGGGCGCAGGCCGGAGGGCCATATCGTGGGACGCGGGGCCGTGCATTTGGTCGCGGCCCCCGCCCCCGGCAGGTGCTAGGATCCGGCCCGTCAGGCGTCGCGTTCAATCGGGGTTGCGTCAATGTCATATCGATCGAGCATCGACTCCGCGCCGCTGGTGCCGGACGACTGGACCCCGCAAAATCCGGACGAGATCGACATCAACAACGAGCGCGAGCTCGCCTATTGGTGCAACGAGCTGCGCCTCTCGATCGGCGACCTGATCTGGCTGGTGCAGAAACACGGCACGTCGGCCGCGCGCATCAGGGCGCTGGTGAAATAGACACGGATTTCAATTTGTCATTCCGGGGCGCACTAAGTGCGAACCGGGAATCCGGAAACAATTGCTGGGGCCGCGTCTGGATTCCGGGTCCGGCGCGCGTAAACGCGCTGATGGCGCGTCTTGCGCGCCGTCATGGCCGGACTTGTTCCGGCCATCCCGATGATCGAGGCACTGTGCCCTCCTAAGCGAGATTGCCGGGTCAAGCCCGGCAATGACAAAAAGAGAAGTTGTGCCGCAGTATGTCCCTTGTCATGCGCAGGCATACCGTCCGGAGGACGACGTGCTTTCTGGACCCCCACTTTCGCGGGGGTGAGCGGAAATAATCTGTAAAGCGTGCCGCCGTTCTCTCACCGCTTCTTCTTTTTCTGCGCGCGGTTGAGCATGTCCTGGATCGGATCATAGGTGACGGGCTTGTGCGCGCCGGACTGTTCGGCGAGCCGCACATAGGTGTCGGCGAGCTGTTCCCATTCCGCCTTGAGAATGGGACTGTCCTCCTTGTCGGCCTTGGCGCGCACCTCGGCGGCCAGATTCAGATATTGCTCGGCCCGGCTCATTGGCGAACTCATTCACGCACGAACCACAATGTCACTAAGCCAACATAACCTCGCACGATCCGTTCCTAGGAAACCCCGAAAACTTACGGTAGTGTGATGTGGCACTGCGGCAATTCACGCCGCGGCCCGGATCGCGCAGGTCGCGCAGCCCCGGGATTTCGCCCCTGCAAATCCGCATCGCAGCGATGCGGGTGGCGGGAACGGCGCCGGGCCGCAAGGCGTTGGTGGCCGGGCGGGACCTGCGGGGCCGTGGCCGGTTGCGGCCGTGCGGTCCCTTTCGATTTTTTGCCGGGAGCAGCGCGATGCCCCATTTCGGAATGCCGCGCCGGGTCGTCGAAACCCCGGTGGGCGCCAAGACGCAGGTGAACTGGCGGCGCGGATTTTTCCGCGTCTGGCTGCTGGCCTCCGGCGCCTGGATCATGAGCTGGGTGCTCTGGCTGATGATCTACGGCATCAGCCGGGGCTTCCGCGACATCCACGAGGTGTTCGCGATCCCCGTGCTGCTGTTCGGGCCGCCGGTCGCGCTGATGCTGTTCGGGCTGGTGGCCGGCTGGGCCTTCCGCGGCTTCATGCCGGACGAGGAAGGGAAAGAGAAGAAGTAAGAGTGCCGTCGCGACAGACTCTCCCTCGTCATGGCCGGCTTTATGCCGGCCATCCACGTTTTCCGGCAATACAACTGGTCAAGTCGTGGATGGCCGGGACAAGCCCGGCCATGACGACGGAGAAAGTGGGGCGACGTTGAATCCCGCGTTTACCAGTCGCGTTTGCGAGGTTTGCGCCGCGATTGCAATGCAGGCCCGCGGTCGCTATATAACCTCCGTTCGCGATTGCGCCTGACCTTGTTATTTCGGCTTAACGGCCTTTTCCCAAGACACGCAAAATCCCGGATGAGACCCAGGCGAATGGTTCGCATGGGGAACAACGCGTTTGCGCGTTTTTACAAGGAGGCCATGATGGCCACAGGTACCGTTAAATTCTTCAACTCCCAAAAGGGATTCGGCTTCATCGTGCAGGACAATGGCGGCCCGGATGTGTTCGTTCACATTTCGGCGGTCGAGCGTGCCGGCATGCATAACCTCAATGAAGGCCAGAAGCTGACGTTCGACGTGCAGACCGACCAGCGCAGTGGCAAGCCCGCCGCGGCAAATCTGCAAGCGGCCTAACTCCGTTTCACACAAGACATGACGCCAGCGCAGTCGCGCTGGCGTTTCTTTTAGGGTAGAGAGCGGCATGGCAACGAAGCCGGGCAGCAGGCCCAAGAACGAATTCGTGTTCTTCGACGTCGTCTATGAGGACGGCTCGCAGCGCTCGAACCGGCGCGTGCCGGCGGAGCTGCTCGGCGGCCCGGAGAAGGACGAGCCCGCGCGCGGCTTCATCATCGAGCAGGACCGGGAGATCGCCGAGAAATCGGGACGCGCGCCGCTGGCGATCAAAAGCATCCGCCGCTCCGGCGCGAAGGTCAAAGAAAAGATCAAGTAAGCGGCCAAGTCCGTAACCAAGTCAGCGGCCGCTTTTTCTAGTCCTCGTCCTCGTCCTTTTTCATCCGCCACAACTGAAAGCCGGCCTTGGCGATCGAGGCCTCGATCACGCCGCGGTTCAGATTGTGGGGAGGCGGCGCGTCGGGCCGGACGACGCCGATTGCATGCCAGGGCCGGAATTGCTTCGGCAGCTTGCCGCCGCCCTGGTCGTCGGAGAAGGCCTGCAGGCCGGGACTGGTGTCGGACTTGAAAATAAAGATGCGCATGGTTCGGGATCCGGTTCGAATTGGGTTCAGAATTTGCGCCCGCGCGCGGGCGGCTTGGGCTTGCCGTTGGCGTCGAGCCGCGGCTTCTTGGGCGGCGCCTTGATCTCGCCGTCGAAAATTGCCTTCTTGCGGGCCGCCTTGCGCAGCCGCCGCACCGCATCGCCTTTCTCGCGCGCCGCCTGCTCGGACGGCTTTTCGTAAAAGCGCCGCCGCTTCATTTCGCGAAACACGCCTTCACGCTGCATTTTCTTTTTCAGGACACGGAGGGCCTGCTCGACGTTGTTGTCGCGCACAAATACCTGCAAATGATGTTCCTTTGTCTAGAGAAAGCGGCGCACAATGATAATCGGGTCCGGCCCATTGCACGTTCCTTGCGGGCCGCACCCGAACATGCACCGGAAGAATTACGCGAAATCGGTTCTCAGCTGATGTTCCTCGGCGGTGCGCTCGAATGCTTCCGCCGCGTTCTTGATCCGGTAGACGAGCCGGTTGTCTCTCTCGATCGGCACCAGGCGTACGATCTTGTACTGGCCGCGCGCAGCGTCGTATTGCATCGCCCCTTCGAAATAGACGAGCTGGCCGATCGAGTATTTGTGCATCAGGCCCTGTTCGGCGAGCGGCGATTCGGTTGCCGTATCGATGTCCTCTAGCATGTCCGTTGCACGTTGGATACGGAACTTTCAACGGCTCCGCACGTTATATAGGCATGCCCCAGCAGGAAAACCAGGACCGCGCCGAGCGTCTTTTCAAGGCGCGCGAGCAGCAAAAGGCCGACGCTCCGAAGGCTGTGGCGGAGTATCACGCCGCCATTCAGCGCATGCGCGACCGCACGGACGAGCTGCGACGGCAACGCCTCGCGCGTGAGGCGCTGACGCAAAAACGCGAAGCGCGGACGCAAAAACAGGCACGATCCCGCTAGGCGCGATTCAGAAATAACAAGGAGTAACGGCCTCTCTTTTGTCATGGCCGGGCATAGCCGTTCGAAGAACGGCGTGCTTTCGCACGCTTGTGCCCGGCCATCCATGAGGCCGCGCCGCAACTTCAACCGTAAGGGTGTACGCGTGGCATTTCATCATGGATGCGCGGGTCATAGCCGTCCGAAAGGACGGCGTGCTTCGCACGCCTATGCCCGCGCATGACAAACGATAGGCCAGACAGCGTTACAAAGTATTTCTACGACTCCCCGATCACCTTCTCGATGCGGCGGTCCGGCACCAGCCATATCGCGGCCACCAGAACATAAAGCGCGATCGAGACCGGCGGGCTCACGAAAGCGAGCCCAATGCCGGCAACGTAAAGCAGCGGCGAGATCTTGCCCTTCAAGTCCTTGCCGATGGCCGCGGCCAGCACCGAATGCCTGCCCTGCTTGTGGACGATCGCGTTCTGCAGCAGCACATAGGCAATGGCCGGCATCAGCAGCGAAATGCCGTAAACGGCGGTCGGCACCGGCGCCGGATAATTCTCGCCGAGCCAGGCGGTGGCGGCAGGGATCAGCGACAGCCAGAACAGCAGGTGACTATTGGCCCACAGAATGAGGCCATCGACGCGCGTCACCGTGTGCAGCATGTGATGGTGGTTGTTCCAGTAGATGGCGAGATAGATGAAGCTCAGCACGTAGCTGAGAAAATGCGGGCGCAGACCGGCCAATGTCGTCCAGTCGGCGCCGTGCGGCAGCTTCAGCTCCAGCACCATGATGGTGATGATGATGGCGATGACGCCGTCGCTGAACGCCGCCAGACGGTCTTTGCCCATTGTTAGTTGCCCTGCTCAATTGCTGCCGAAGGCCGGCACGCTTCTCGGAGCGTGCCATAGGGCGGCCGCGTCTGCACCCTCTCCGCTCATTCCCGCGAAAGCGGGAATCCAGGGCAACAGATGCGTGTCGTCGTGTGGCCCTGGACCCCCGCTTTCGCGGGGGCGAGCGGATATGTCATGTGCCGCCATATGCTATCCTTCAATCTGTAAAGTCGGGGGGACCGCATGCCTTTGCTCAACGACATACGCAACACGCCGCTGCTGTGGCTGCTGGTGCTGGTGCCGGTCGTCCTGGTGGCGGAAGCACTGCGGCCGGAGGCCCACACGCTGCTGTTCGTGCTGTCGGTGCTGGCGATCGTTCCGCTGGCGGCGCTGCTGAGCCGCGCGACGGAAGCGGTGGCATCGCGCACCGGCGACATGATCGGCGGGCTGCTCAACGCGACTTTGGGCAACCTGACCGAGCTGCTGATCGCGCTCGCGGCGCTGCGCGCCGGGCAATATGTGCTGGTGAAAGCCTCGATCGCCGGCGCGATCGTCACCAATACCTTGTTCATGCTCGGCGTCTCGTTCCTGCTCGGCGGGCTGAAGCACCACGTGCAGGAATACAACCGCGTCAGCGCGCGCCTGCAGGCCGCGCTGCTGTTTCTCGCAACGATCGCGATTCTCGTTCCGTCGGTGGTGGCCGATCCGGAGGCCGGCGCCGCTGGCAAGGCATTCACCCACACGCTGAGCGCCTGCCTCGCGGTGGTGCTGATCATCACTTATGCGCTGGGGCTGCTGTTCTCGCTCAGGACCCATCGCGAAATCTTCGGCGCCGCGGAGCATGCGGACGGGCACGTTGACGAATGGCCGATGAGCCTGGCGCTGGCGACGCTTGCGGGCGTCACGGTGCTGGTCGCGCTCACCAGCGAAATCTTCGTCGAATCGGTGCAGCAGGCGGCGACCTCGCTCGGGCTTTCGCCGGCCTTCGTCGGCTTCATCGTCGTGGCGCTGGTCGGCGGCGCCGCTGAAATGGTCGCGGCGTTCTCGGCCGCGCGCAAGAACCGGCTCGACCTCAGCGTCGGCATCGCGCTCGGCAGCGCCTCGCAGATCGCGCTGTTCGTCGCGCCGGTGCTGGTGCTGCTCTCTTATGTGCTCGGCCCCTCCCCGATGGACCTGACGTTCTGGCCGGGCGCGGTGGCCATGATGCTGATCGCGAGCATGACGGCATCCCTCGTCACCAATACCGGCCGCTCCGCCTGGTTCGTCGGCTGCCTGGTGACGGTCATCTATCTGATCTTTGCGCTCACGCTCTATCTGCTGCCGCCGCGGGTATCATGAGGGAGCCACCATGATCCGGCAATTTCTGTTCGGCGGCGCGGTCAGCGCAGTGAACATCGGCCTGCACGCGCTGGTGATGACGATCCTGGTGCAGGTCGCCCGCAACGCGAGCGCGCGCAGCAAGTCGAAGGCCTCCCAGCATCTTGTCCTGGTCATGATCCCGACCGTGCTGGTGCTGATGCTCACACACGCGGCCGAGGTGGTGGTCTGGGGAATTGCGTACTGGCTGGTCGACGCCGCGCCGGTCGGCACCGACCGGGTCTATTTTGCCTTCGTCAACTACACGACGCTTGGTTACGGCGATGTCGTTCCGGTGGTGCGCTGGCGGCTGCTCGGGCCGATCACGGCGATGAACGGCGTGCTGCTGTTCGGCTGGTCGACCGCGGTGATCTTCGAGGTGCTGCGGCGCGCGCTGGGCGAGGCGGGCAGAGAGGGCCGGCGTTAGCCAATGGGTGAGACTATGAGACGGCGTGAATTCCTTCGCACGTTTGTGGGGCTTTTTGCCGGCGGGCTGTGCGCGACAACAGTGCGCGCGCAAACATCGGCGCCCGTGCGCATCGGATTCCTGATCACCGGAAGCCTCGCAGAGAACGTCGGTATCGTCGCTTTCCGGCAAGGCATGAGCGAACTCGGCTATACGGAAGGCAAGAACTACATCATCGAGCCGCGGACGGCGGAAGGCAGGATCGAACAGCTTCCGCGGCTCGCGAAAGAGCTGGTGGCCTCCAGGGTCGATATCATCGTTGGGGGGGCAACGCCTGTGGGCCAGGCGGCGCAGCGCGCAACGGATAAAATCCCGATCGTCGTTGCGGCCATGGGCGAGCCCGTGGTCGACGGCCTCGTACACAGCCTGGCGCGGCCCGGAGGAAATCTTACGGGAACGACCTTTCTCGGGCCGGCTTTGGTCCCGAAGCGCTTCGCTTTCCTGAAGCAGCTTTTGCCCGGCGTTTCGCGGATCGCCATTCTCTCGCATCCGACCGCCTTCAGCGCGCAGACCACGGCCGACATGCTGAAGGAAACCACGAATGCCGGCGCGAGCCTCGGCATGCAGCTGCAGTTCGTGGAGGTGCGCAGCCCCGATGACCTCGCGCGCGCATTTTCCGACATTGCGCGGCTGCGCGCGGAGGCGTTGCTTCCCCTTCCGAGCACGATGCTGTTCAGCGAGCGAAAGCGCATCGTCGACCTGGCGGCGGCGAGCAAGCTGCCCGGAATGTACAATTCGCGCGAATTCGTCGAGCTTGGCGGCCTGATCGGCTACGGGGCCAATCTCGCCGACCTGAGCCGGCGCAGCGCGGGCTATGTGGACAAGATACTGAAGGGGGCCAAGCCGGCTGACCTGCCGGTCGAGCAGCCGACCAAGTTCGAGCTTCTGATCAACATGAAGACCGCAAGGGCGCTCGGGATCACGGTGCCCCTGGTGCTTCAGCAGGTTGCCGACGAAATCATCGATTGAGCGACGGCCGCAGCGCTCCTCAACTAGGCAGCCACCACGCCCTTGTGCGCAACGTTAGCGCGCGACCCAGCCGCAGCCTCAGGGGATTGGCTACGGCTGGTCACCGCAATCCCAAGCCCAATCCCAAGCCCACGGGACAAAACAGGGAGGAGGCTTGGGAGGAGCATCGAACGACAAAGCGGACACTCACGTTTTGATCCAGCGCAAAAAGACCATTAATTAGTTTCCCCGACCGAAATGATGAGCAAATCCGCGCAGCGGAACGCTTTCCACGGCCAGCCATTGATTTGATGCCGATCAAAGCCCGCCTGCGGCGTTTCGGCTACTCAACTCTAAAAATTATCGGAGGTGATTATGAAAAAGGCACTCATGCTTGCCGGCTTCGCGGCGCTGCTGGCGTCGCCCGCTCTGGCGCAGGCTCCCGCCGGTCTTTACGGCTCGGGCAACGTCGTCTTCCCGAACGATCCGGCTGCGGCAGCGGCCGCGGGGGCTTACAGCACAATGGCCCCAGGTACCGACGGCGGCGCCTTTGCCCATGAGCCGGCGCCGGCCCGCGCAGGCGACTGCGCGCAACGATTCAAATCATACGACCCGCGCAGCGGCACATATCTCGGCCGCGACGGACGCCGGCACATCTGCCGCTGAGCGTTGCCTGACCGACGCGGGGCCGATCGGGCGCAATCATGCGTGCCCGATCATAATGGGGGTAGCAGCAGCGATGGTCGAATTTGGCGATGGACGACGCGCCGGCACGGCGCGGCTCACGCGCGGGGCGATTTTTGCATCGCTGCTGATTGCCGTTCCGGTCGCAGCCTATGTCAGCGTACAGAGGCCGGAGCCCCATCGCGAGACCGTGGACATCAAAGCTTATCCCTGGTCGTCCATCGGCAAAGTGGCGACAGCAGGCTTCGGAACAGCCCAGAACTGCACCGGCGCCGTCATCGGATCCAATCATTTCCTGACGTCGGCACACTGCCTGTACAGCGTGGCAGGAAAGCATTTCAGGCCCCCGGCATCGATCAACATTTTCCTCGGCTATGCGAGAGGTGACTACCGCGTGCACAGGGTTGCGTCGCGCTACGTCGTCCCGCCAACATTCATGCCGTTAACAATGGATGCAGCCGGCAGCGACTTTGCCGTCGTGTACACCGACGATCCTTTTCCGCCGGACATCAGGCCCCTGCGCCTGGCGACTGCAATCCCGCCGCTGCCTGTAGCCGTGAAGACCGGCGGATATCCCCTGGAGCGGCCCCACTTGATGACGGCGGACCAGCATTGCCTGATCAAAGCGATTTCCGGCGATGCAAAGCTCTTGGTGCATGATTGCATCGTTCACCACGGCGACTCGGGAGGGCCGCTGCTCAGCGCGGACGACGAAGGCCTGATCCTGGGCGTTAACGTGCTCGGTTATCCCCTGCTTGTGGAGCTGCAGGAACAATCGAAAGAGGGAGGCATGGCCGTATCGGCCGCAACGATCTCGGAGTTTCTGGCGTCGCAGCCGGCGGTCCGTCTCGAGCGGCAAAAGCTCAGCAGGCTGCGGATCGCGCCGTGATTCACCGTTGCGGACCGGACTGATTCAGGTCGCGCTCCGCGCGAAAAACATTGCTGTAGAGATTGGCGATCCACTGCCGCCCGTTGGAGGTGACATTGAGATAACGGATCGCGCTTTCGACCTGTTTCGATACGTTGCCCCAGTAGAACTGCGGATAGAGGTCGACCAGGTCGGCCGGCGACGTGTAGCCGAGCTGCTTGTTCATCCCGACCTCTTCAAACTCGTAATAAAGCGCATTGGCCTTGCGCAGATACTGCGGATCGCCGAGCTGGCCGATGAAATCGGCGGCGCGAATCAGGACGCCCTCCTCGCTGGCATCGGACACCGGCGGAAACCGCGTGGCCTCGATGGCATCGGCGATGCGGGCCGCATCGAGCTTTTTGACCCGATCCATCACGAACAGCTTCGAGCGGTCGACGTGATACGGCATGAGCGCGGCGTCGGATGAGCCGCGCGGCAGGGTGGCCTTGCCGCCCCTGGCATCGACAACAAAGCCGTCGTCGCTGTCGCCGTCGAGAATACCGCGCACATAGCCGATATCGTGGAAAAGGCAGGCGAAGAGAACGTGCGCGTAATCGCTGGCGGTCGTGTCCCGCAGAAGCCTGCGCCCGCGCATGATGTCGTAGCCGACGAGCGTCACCAGCATCGTATGCTCGACGTTGTGATAGAGCGCGTCGCTGTTGCCGATGCAGTCAATGGCAAGCCGGGCAGCCGACTGCACGAGCTCGATCAGATCCGCATCCGTCGAGCCAAAGCGGCGACCCATATGTTCGCCGAGGTAAGAGCCCAGTGCCTCGGCCGCGAGTTCGGGAACGGTAATCATGACCCCTCCCGGGTGGCGCTGGGGCAATCGTGGCGCTTCGCCATGCAATTTGCAAATCAGCGCGTCTTTTCGCGAGAAGCCGAAGGAGTTCCGGCCGTTAGCCGGCCGGTCAGGCAGGTATTTTTCAAGCGAAGCGTCCGGCTGCCGCTTGTGCCATTCGGACAGATTTGGGTTTTGGCGCCAGATACGACTCGCGACAGCTCAGGGAATTTCGCGGTAGAGCGGCGCGAGGTTGAGATCGTTGCGATAGAATTTCAGGAGCGGCTGCAGATCGTCACCCGGGCGCGCGACGGGAACGGGCATGGCAGTTCTCCTTCCGGATCGTGATCCGTGATCCTCTCTTGAAGGCTTTTTTCGAAAGTCGCGCCCGTCCTGTCGCCAGCGCACTGCTGGACACCCCCGACCGCCTTTGCTAAGCCACGCGCGCCCGGCGGTTCCCGCCGCGGCAATCCGGGCGCATAGCTCAGTTGGTAGAGCAGCTGACTCTTAATCAGCGGGTCCAAGGTTCGAGTCCTTGTGCGCCCACCATTTTCCCGCAGAACATAGTCGCCTCCCAGCCGTTATGACCGGCCTCGTGCCGGGCACTACGGCTGAGGCCATGTGCTAAAAACCTTCCCGGACGGTTAAGGACTTCCCATGCTCCGCGCCAGCGTGCTGATCCCGACGCATGAACATGCCGCGACGCTGCCGTTCGCGGTGAAAAGCGTGCAGTCGCAGGGCGTCGACGAGATCGAAATATTGATCGTCGGTGACGGCGTCGACGACACGCTGCGCGCCGTCATCGCGCGGCTGTGCGCGGACGATGCGCGCATTCGATTTTTCGATCTGCCCAAAGCGCCGCGCAACGGCGAGATCCATCGCGACGCGGTGCTCCGCCAGGCCCGGGGGCGTATCGTCTGTTACCAGTGCGACGACGACCTGTGGCTGCCGGGGCACCTGCAGGACCTGGAAGCGGCACTGGAGGGCGCCGATTTTGCCGGTAGCATCCACGCCGATGTCAGCCCCGAAGGCCGGGTTCGCGGTTATGTTTTCAATCCGGACTGGCCGGTATTCCGGGAACCCTGGCTGGCGTGGATACCCAACCAGCTCGGCGCGTGGGCGAGCAACGGATTTGGTCTCGCATTCGGCGCGCACCGGCTCGATGCCTATCTGCGGCTGAGCGAAGGCTGGACGACCACGCCTGCCGGTTACCCGACAGACCAGGCGATGTGGATGAAATTCGTGCGCGAGCCCTGGTGCCGGACAA
>JBKPRE010000107.1:0-17830 GCA_046734435.1 Pseudomonadota bacterium
CTGGCACGTCTGGATCGAGCACCCCGAGCTTGTTTCCGCCGTCGACTATATTGCCGCGCACATTCTTCCTTATTGGGAAGGCTTCTCCGAGACGCAGACGGTCGATCAGACCGTCATCATCTACGACAAGCTGCGCAAGGCCTATCCCGGCAAGCGGATCGTCATCGCCGAGTTCGGCTGGCCGAGCGCCGGCTACAACATGCATCGCGCCAATCCAGGCCGCATCGAGCAGGCCGTCGTGCTGCGCGACTTCGTGGCGCGCGCCGAGGCCTACGGCATGGACTACAACATCGTCGAAGCGATCGACCAGCCGTGGAAGACGAACGAAGGCGGCGTCGGGCCCTATTGGGGAATTTTCGACGCATCGCGCCATCCCAAATTCAGCTGGACCGGCCCGATCACCGAACCCGATCACTGGAAGCTTGCGACGATCGCCCTTCTCGTGAGCGTGCTGCTCTCACTGCCGCTGCTTGCGATGAGCGCTGTCACATTGTGGCAGGCCGCGATGCTCACGGCCGCCGCGAACGTGGTGGGTGCGTGGTTCGCAGCAGTCTTTGCGTATTGGAACGGACACTACTTCGTCTGGGGTGCCGCCTTCGCGCTTGGTCTCGGCATCATTCTGCTGATCCCGTTGATCATCATCGCCCTCGCACGCGTCGAGGAAATCGCCGCCATTGCGTTTGGCCGCAAGCCGCTGCGTCTCATCGGCAGCCCGCCGCTCGCCCCCGAGACCTATGCGCCGAAAGTTTCGATCCATATCCCGGCGTATAATGAGCCGCCGGAGATGCTCAAGCAGACGCTCGATGCGGTTTCACAGCTCGCCTACCCGAATTTCGAGTGCATCATCGTCATCAATAACACGCCCGATCCGGCCATGTGGCTGCCGGTCGAGGATCATTGCCGTACGCTCGGTGACCGCTTCAAGTTCGTGCGCGACGACAACCTCGCCGGCTTCAAGGCAGGCGCATTGCGTCTCGCCCTTGCGCACACCGCCGCCGATGCCGAGGTGATCGGCGTTATCGACGCCGACTACGTCGTGCAGCCGGACTGGCTCAAGGATCTTGTTCCGCTGTTCAGCGACCCCTCGGTCGGCCTAGTTCAGGCGCCGCAGGATCACCGCGACGGCGAGCGCAGTGTCATGCACCACGCGATGAACGGTGAATACGCCGGATTCTTCGATATCGGCATGGTTCAGCGCAACGAGTTCAACGCGATTATCGTGCACGGAACGATGTGCCTGATCCGGCGCCAGGCGATCGCGGCGGCCGGCGGGTGGTCAAGTGACACAATCTGCGAAGACACGGATCTTGGGCTCACTCTGCTCGAGCTCGGCTGGAAGACCCATTACACCAATCATCGTTACGGCCATGGACTGCTGCCGGACAGCTTCGAGGCCTACAAGAAGCAGCGCAACCGCTGGGCTTATGGCGGCTTCCAGATCATGAAAAAGCACTGGCGCCGTTTCCTGCCTGGCGCCAGCCAACTCAACCGCGATCAGAAGCGCGAATTCACGCTCGGCTGGCTCAATTGGCTCGGCGCCGAAAGCATCGGCGTCGTGGTGGCGATTCTGAACATTATCTGGGTGCCGGTCGTGGCGTTCCTCGACATTGCCGTGCCTGACCGCATTTTGACGACGCCGATCATCGTCAGCTTCATCGTATCGGTCGTGCATTTCGCCACGCTTTACCAACTGCGCGTGCGGCCGCGCATCGGCCAGCTGCTCGGATCGGTCTTCGCCGCGATGTCGGTGCAATGGACGGTTGCGCGTGCCGTCGGCTTCGGCGTGATTAAAGACCGGCTGCCCTTCGTGCGCACATCGAAAGGCGGCTTGCGCCGCACCACGGACTTCCATGCGTTCTGGGAGGCCGTGCTGGCAGGGCTGCTGATCCTCGGCGCGGTCGTGTTGGTCATGACCAACTACAAGGAAGTGCGCGAGATCAACATCTTCGCAATGGTGCTCCTCGTGCAGAGCCTGCCGTTTATCGCGGCGGTCGGGCTTGCGGTGATCGAGCGCACGCAGCTCAATGACTTCGCCTATTGGCGCAACGTCGAGGCGCGTATCACGCGGCTGATTCCGGTCCTGCGTCGCAACGCCGCGCTGACGAAAGCCACGCAGCCCGTCCCGACGCAGAATCCTGGCGAGCTCGTCCAGTAAGAGCCGCGGCTAGGCCGGTAGCGCCGTTTCGACCAGTTTCACCCAGTACGACGTGCCGAACGGGATTGCCTCGTCATTGAAGTTATATGACGGGTGATGCAGCCCGGCGCTCGCCCCGTTGCCGATCCAGATAAAGGCTCCGGGACGGGCGTTGAGCATGAAAGAAAAGTCCTCCGCGCCCATCATCGGCGGAAGCCCGGTGTCGACTTTCTCCTGACCGGCAATCTGACCGGCTACGGAAGCGGCAAACTCCGTCTGCTTTTCGTGGTTCACAAGCACCGGGTAGCCGCGCTTGTAGGTGAGCTTGGCCTTGGCGCCATAGGCCGCGGCCGTGCTTTCCACGACCACGGGAAGCCGCTTCTCGAGGAGGTCGCGGACCTCGGGCACGAGACTGCGCGCAGTTCCGCGCAGCTGCACCGTCTGGGGAATGACATTGTCGGTGTTGCCGGCACGGAACATGCAGATCGATACGACTGCCGACTTGAGCGGGTCGACGTTTCGCGAGACGACTGATTGAAGCGCGTTGATAATCTGCGCGCCGACCAGAACCGTATCGACGCCGAGATGCGGGCGCGCCGCATGGGCGCCGACGCCCTCGATATCGATGGTCAACCCGTCGGCAGCCGCCATCATCGGTCCGGGACGGATGCCGAATGCGCCCACGGGCATTCCGGGATAGTTGTGCATCCCGAAAACCTCCTCGATCCCGAAGCGGTCCATCAGCCCGTCTTCGACCATGGCCCTGCCGCCTCCGCCGCCTTCTTCCGCCGGCTGGAAGATGACAACGGCCGTGCCGGAGAAATTCCGGGTCTCCGTGAGATAGCGGGCGGCACCGAGCAGCATGGCGGTATGCCCGTCATGGCCGCATGCGTGCATTTTCCCCGGAACGGTCGACTTGTACGGCAGGTCGTTCGCTTCCTCGATCGGAAGCGCATCCATGTCGGCGCGCAGGCCGATGGTCTTGCCGGACCCGCCCTTCTTGCCCCGGATCACGCCAACCACGCCGGTCCGCCCGAGACCGGTCACGACCTCGTCGCAGCCGAACGCCTTGAGTTTCTCTGCAACGGATCCCGCCGTGCGGTGCACGTCATACTGCAGCTCGGGGTGCATGTGCAGGTCGCGCCGCCACTCGGTAATGTCGGCATGAAGGTCGGCGACGCGGTTCACGATCGGCATGAGCTCGCTCCTTGGGTGGTCCAGTGTAGCAAATCCCGAGGTGCGAGCGCGAGTTCGGGAAATAAGCGGGGTTGGCCTATTGACCGGGCAGGTCGTCGCCCCTACACCGACCCCTCAATCCTGGCAACGGGCGCGTAGCTCAGTGGTAGAGCAACTGACTTTTAATCAGTAGGTCGATGGTTCGATCCCATCCGCGCTCACCAATAAAATCAGGGCTAATCGATTTTCCCCACGATGGGGATTTTCGAAAAAAGAACTTGATAGCGACTCGGTAGCAGCAACTTTGATCGCATGATCGAAAGAATGCGCAGTGCGCTCAAAGATCGGCTGAGCGCGATGCCGCTTAATGTAGCAGTCATGGGACATGAAACACTCTTCTTTGCGCTCTACCTTATGGTGATTGCGGCGCTGCTCATCAAAGACGCGCCCCGGCCCGTAGCGACCGAAGATAAGGCAGCTGTTGCTGCCGTTGAGAAGGCCCCAATAGCCAAGGACGAGAAGGCAAGCCCCGCTGTTCCGCAGGCTGACGACAGCAGCAAGCGAAGCGAAACGCCCAGCTGCGAAAAGGAATTGCGACGTACAGCCGATCTATTACGATTTTTCGCAAATAGAATTCAGGGTGGAGAAGACCCACAATCGGTCGTTGCTGACATGAGGCAGCAAGAGAAAAAAATATCGGCGGTTTGCGACTGATGTTTCGGTAAAAAGGCAAACTAACCGCATCGAGATTGAACTGGAATTGGGTGCGCCGCTCGACGCGATATACAGTTCCACATCTGGGGATGCCCTTAGCATGCCTGGATCCTCGCGGCGTCCTGCGGAACAGGCCTGACCACCAATCCGAAATTGCGAGCCATATTCTTGCCTGGCAGGCCAGGGAGAACGCGACCCCGACCATCTGCGGACGAAGGCGCGAGTGGGCGTAATACCTTCAGGGCTTTGAAGCACCCGCACTTCAGCGATAAATTCCCAAGCCTACGCCAAACCTTTTAGTCCCATAAACGTTGTAACCGGCGCAAGGGATCGCCCCGGCCATGCTGCAACGAAACTACCGTCCATTGTTGGACATCGGGTCTATGATTTGTCCCGCCTGCGGATCGGCAGCTAATCTTACCGACCGGTCGCAGGTCGAAATGGGCTTAGCCGAGATACGTACTTTCGAGTGCAAAGACTGCGGAAAGACCACGCGGTTTGCTGCGTGCGGCAGCACTCAGGTGATGATTTCAGACTAGTTCCGGTGAGGCTGCCGGGGATGTCCCTAGCAGCCTCTCTTTGGGTCGAAATCAATATTTTTAGTAGCAGACCCGCACGCGCCGCCAGACACGGTGACCGTAGCCATCTGAAACCCACCGACGCCTAATGGTGCAGCCGCTGTAGCCATAATCGGCGTAGCCGTAATCGTAAGCGTATGGATCGTCGTAATACCCATAGCCAGGGCCGTAGCCATAACCGCCATAATACGGGTAAGTGGCAGCGCCAAGCAGCAATCCCGTTCCTACGCCGACACCAAATCCACCCCAGCCCCAACCGCCACCACCATGATGTCCACCGTGCCAATGGCCGCCGCCACCGTGGCCCCCT
This sequence comes from Pseudomonadota bacterium, assembly GCA_046734435.1. Lineage (GTDB taxonomy): Bacteria > Pseudomonadota > Alphaproteobacteria > Rhizobiales > Xanthobacteraceae > Pseudolabrys. The sequence goes on from JBKPRE010000107.1 coordinate 4,913, forward strand.
CTAGCATGCGCTGTCGGCGAAACTGTTAGGCCAGCGCCAATAATTGCGACTGACGCCGCAATTGCGATAGTTGTCTTTTTCAATGTTCCTTGCATGATACGCCTCCAACAAAAGTAGCTTCCATCAATCAATTGTTTGGTTGCTTCAGACGTTCCAAAGATTGTCAGTCGGAACTCTTCGGGCCGGTGGAAACTAAAATCAGCTTTTTGCCAAATATATCGGCGCTATGTTGTGCCGAGCTCGACTTTCCGCATGCATCATCGTGTGGCGCATTCTGGAGTACAAAACCGCTGAGGAGTTTGCTTCCGAGCTTTCCGGCGACCTGATTACAGCTTGACTTCGTGAAGTCAGCCCCCATGCAGCCCACGCAGCTTCCATGTTTCTAGAAATTCTTCGGCCTGAGCGAGTGTGAGGCCGCTTTCGCATATCGGTCGTTCAACGTCAGCGGTCCGCCTCAGCGTAAAACGATCTCCAACTTTTTCGACAGAAAACTGCAGCCGTTTTGCTAGCGCAAGCAGATTGGCTTCGGTGTCTTCGCGTTGTTGCATTGTCGGAGCCAGCGCAAACTGATGGTAGTCGGAACTAAATAGCTGCTTGTCCCAACGACAATCTTCAACGTATTGGCGTCCTCTGTGTTTCATCGCCCTCTTACTGGAACTGCATTCGCAGTCGACGGTTGAAGAGCCAGGACCGTTGCTTTGACCCCTCCAGGGGAGCAGCGGCCCAAAAGGGGTCAGATCCGTTTGCGTATCGGGCCCCTTTCCTTTTTTCCAGAGAGGTTCCCATGGCGGACAACAAAACGAAAAAAGCTGACGATCGTCGGCGTATAGACGTGTACGAAACTTATGAACTTGGCTATTGGTCAAGAAAGTTTGGCGTGTCGAGAGAACAATTGGCAGCGGCCGTTCAAAAAGCCGGGCCGAGGGCCGCTGATGTCGAGCGCGAGCTGGGCAAGTCGTAAGTGCCAGGCAAGCGCGTTCGGATTGGGAAGGAAACGTGGGGCTCGCTCGGCGCGCTATTAAGCCACAGTGCGGCCAAGACAACTGCTATCGAATGGCTCAATCATTTGGTGTTTGGCCGATGCGAGTTTAGCTGCAAGATTTGCAAGTAAGTTTTAGGCCGCACCGCATGGTCGACAGCCGTGGCGCCGTTCAGGGCTGGTACCCGTTAGGTTCCCGCCGAAAAAATAATCAGAGTTGACGTAGCTCAATGCTTGGACATTGGCGATGTCCTTATAAGTACGTGATCGATCCGCAAAAGGGTTCCCTTCAGACAGAGACAGGTGCGAATGATTACCGGTGGTGAGTTGCTGTTTGCCGTTGGCAGCGTGATCACGGCGGCTGTTTTGATCGGCCTGACCCTGTATTTAATGTGAGACGACTGTCGTCACGGTTCGCTTTGCGCCCAAAAGCGGATAGCGAGTCACGCGTGACCGCATGCGGCTGGCGAAGGGCTGGTCTGCGTCCGGCTGCAACAAGCCCCAAATGCTCAGAAATGCGGCCGTTGGCGGTTGCGCATTTAAGATTAATGGTCGGACCGCCTTGCGCCTTCGGGCAAATAAATCTAGCGAGTTCGCATCTCGTTTGGAGCAATCAATGCGAATGCCTCTTCTTGCCTATTTCCTGGTCGTGGGAATTCTTCTTTTTACGGGTTTGGTCTTGGTGAGCAGCCAGCTTGAATCGAAGTCGCTGCCAGTGTCGCAAAGAATCGGCGTCCCGCCGCCTTTCAAAGCTCAGCCGGATGCGAATGGATCGCCGGCAGGCACGGTGAGTTCTCCCGTCGAATAGGTAGTGGTGATTGGCCTTTGCCAACCGCGTCGGTCCCTGGGGCGATAGGCTAATCGCGAACGGCCTTCAGGACAGAAGTGACATTCTTTCGAACGTGCCACTCCGGCACTTTCATTTAGTTTGCCGGCGGAGCCGAACGCTTGCCGTTGGACGGTGACTGCCCGGTCACCGCAGCGAGCGGAATGAGATGGCGCGGGACAATGACGCGCTGGTTCGAGACAAGCGCGGCGCCTTCCGGAATCTGATTGATCTGCGTGAGCGCCCAGAGAGGCACGCGGTAATTCATCGCAACCGTCTCAAGCGTGTCGCCAGCCCTGACAACAGCCGGCATGCCGCTGTCCCACAAATCGACCGCGGCATCGGGCGGGACAACATAGCGGATGGGCACGCCCTCGCCTTCGAGCTTGGCCGGCGTCTCGGGGATCTGCAGGATCTTGGTGAGCAATTGCGTATGGATGATGTCCATCTTTTCGATATTGATATGCAGAACTCCCTTGAGCTTCGAGAGATCGAAGCTTGCAAAGTGTCCCAGATAGCCTTTCTCGGGCACGACGTCGCCGCCGCCCAGGACGTCGCGCGCCAGGAAGATGTTCATGTAACGCTCGACGTTCATCGGCAATTTCGGCATCAGGTGAGCAGGGTCGATCGTGACGATCAGGCTGACCGGAATGTTTTCGGCTTGCAGCTTTTCCGCAAACTGGAGCGCGCAGAAGCCACCCATCGAGTGTCCGATAAGGGTGATGGGCGCGGGATCCTGGCGGTACTCACGAATGGCCCGCTCCGCAACGTAGGAGCAAACCGTAAATTCATTGACGTCCACTGTCACACCGGCCTCTTCAATACGTTTGGCCAGCTTGTCCATCCCCCGCGAGAAGATCAGACCCAGTGCCCCGCGGAACAGGTAAACGCGCCCGCGCGGAAGCGCGGTTGCGGCGGGGGGCGATGCGGTTGGTGCGGTGATCGCCGCGGGTTTCGTCTGCGCGTTGGCCGAACCGCCTGCGACGGTCGCCGCACAGAGGACGCAGCCGGAGATAATCACCGCGCCCACGAAGGAAACAATTTGCACCCGAGACACCCTGCGCTTTCGGCCTTGCTTGCGCCACTTAGGAACGCGAATCATCCTAAATCAAGGCACGGTCGTGGCCCCGGACTCAATCAGGATCAGGCTGGCCGGTAGTGAGCTTCGTATCAATCGCAGACCATCCAGCACTGGCCGTATAAATTGCACACACGGTGGGAATTGAGGCCGCCACACCCGGTGTAGAAAGGCCGTCGCCCCGGATGGCGGGTGATGACGTATTTCTTGCGGCATATTCCCCGCGCGTCCCGGTACCGGTTGAAGCCGCACCCGTCCGCAACCGGAATCGCCGGTCCCGCATGCTCGGTCCCGATCGGGGCGAGCGGCATCGCCTTTGCATTCGTAAACGAAAAGGTAAACGAAAAACCGAACGCCGCTGCGAGCACGATGCAGGCGATTATTTTATTCATTTCGCAACCGACCGAATTTCGGACCGCAAGATGATAGCGGCCTGCTGTCTCTTGTCCATCCAGGCGCGACCGCCGGTCGCGCCGTAGCGCGATACTGGCTATGGTCGCCCGAATACATCCTGGTCCGTACCGCCTATGGCAGACTCGCTGACACTTGTACGCGCCTCGCGAAATCGTGATGGCGAATGGTCGTCGGACGACTATGACGTCTTCGAGGGCAGGCAACTGATCGGGCGTATCACGCTGATGCCGCAAGCGCCGGAAGGCCGGCCCTGGTTCTGGACGATCACGGCGCGCCCCGAGACCAGTCAAAATCAGGGCTATGCGGTAAGTCGCGAGCAGGCCATGCTTGAATTTAATGCGCGCTGGCTCAATCCCGCGCGCGCCTAGCCCCTTCGAGTTAGGTGCGGCGCATCAATTCAGGCGCCATCCTCGTAAAATCGTCGAAAATTTTTCCGCGTGCGTGCACCCGCTGTTACGCGTCGCGCGGCAAATGCCTTTGTTCGTGTAAGCAACCGCGGCAAAATAGCCGCGTGACGCGTTTTTTCTGTCGTAAAACTTTATCGATCTGGCCACCACAGTTTCATCAAAGCGTCGCGCCCTTGCCACGATGCGTCTCTACGAAGGGGCATGGATCGGGGAGAAGACCCAGGAGACCGTGACATGCAGCTTCATGAATATCGGGCGAAGCTCTCCGCCATCCGCGCCTTTGCGGCTCCAGTTCGTTGCCCCGACTGCGGTGAGGTAATGGTCGCGCCAGTCTCCTCGGAATTCGTCGAAGGGGGCGAGATTCGGCACCACTGGGAGTGCGACTCCTGTGGCGGACTCTCGAGCACGTCGATTGAGCTCTCGTCGCATTGAAGATTTCCTGCCGCAATAGACCCGGATATAGAGTGTTCCTTCTGTGTGATGCGTTTTCCGCATTCCTAGGGAGGAGCCTTTATGATGACGACATTTGTACGGCCAGGCCTGGCCGCCCTCGCCTGCGCCTCTGTGGTTCTGCTCTCCGCGCCCGCATTCGCCGCCTCGATCAATCTGAAGGCCGACCTGAAGTCCTCGAATGAAGTCCCGCCGGTCGACAGCAAAGGCAGCGGCTCCGTAACCGCCACTTTTGATACGGCGAGCAAGCAGCTGTCCTGGAGGGGCAGCGTGACCGGCCTGTCCGGGCCCGCAACGGCCGCGCATTTTCATTCCGCTGAATCTGGAAAGAACGGCGCCGTCGTGGTGCCGATTGCCGGCGCCGACAAGGGTTCGTTCGAAGGCTCGGCAACGCTGACCGACGCCCAGGCCGAGGATTTGATGGCCGGAAAGTGGTACGTGAACATTCACACGGCCGCCAACAAGGCCGGGGAAATTCGCGGTCAAGTCACCAAGTAGCCGACGCAAATTCGTCGCCAGAACCCGCCTGCCCCGCGCAGGCGGGTCTTGTTTTCATGCCCGGCATGCTTTGCGTCGGGCCAATTCCGGTTTTATGGTCGGCCTCTCTTGTGTTCGTGATTGAGGTGACGCTATGGCCCGTACGAATGGCTCCGCCCCCTTCCTCATTTCCGGCGGCGGCATCGGCGGCCTGATTACGGCCTACGCGCTTGCCCACAAGGGATTTCCGGTCCGCCTTTTCGAGCAATCACCCGAGTTCCGCGAGGTGGGCGCCGGCATCCAGCTGGGGCCAAATATTTTTCGCGTGCTTGAAAAGGTCGGTCTGAAGGATGCCATCCTGGCCGACGCGCACCGTCCCCCTGCGCAGGAAATGCGCGATGCCCTCACTGGCAAGCTCATCACAAATATCCCTCTGGGGGATGCTTTTTTCAAACGGTTCGGCCAGCCCTACGCGGTGACCCATCGGGCCGACATCCACAGCGCCTTTCTCAGGGCGTGCCAGGGCAGCAACCTGATTACGCTGGAGACGAGCCGGCGCGTTGACGCCTACAGGGATCACGGCGACGGCGTCAGCGTCACGCTCAACAATGGCGAAACAGTCGAAGGGCGGGCATTGATAGGCTGCGACGGCATGTGGTCGAAAATCCGCGAGGAGGTGGTCGGCGACGGCAAGCCGCGCGTCTCCGGGCATATCGCCTATCGCGGCGTGCTCAAGCGTGAAGACGTGCCGAAGGATCTCTGGCGGCCCGACGTCGTGCTCTGGGCCGGCCCGCGCACGCACTTCGTGCATTATCCGCTGCGGCGCGGCGAGCTCTACAACCTCGTCGCGGTCTTCCACTCCGATCACTACGAGGAAGGATGGAACGCCGAAGGCAGCAAGGACGTGTTGTGGCAGCACTTCAAGATGCAGGTGCCGCAGGTGCTGCGCATGCTCGAGCGGATCGAGACCTGGCGCATGTGGGTTCTCTGCGACCGCGAGCCGGTAAAGAACTGGTCGAAAGGTCGCGTCACTTTGGTCGGCGATGCCGCGCACCCGATGCTGCAATATCTCGCGCAGGGCGCCTGCATGGCGACCGAGGATGCAATCATTCTCGCCGACAAGGTCGCGGCCTCGCCTGACGATCCGGCGGCCGCCTTCCAGGCCTACCAGCAGGAACGTTATTTGCGCACCGGGCGCACGCAGATCATGGCGCGCGTCTATGGCGAGGTCTATCACGCGCGCGGCGTCGTCGCCGAGCTGCGCGAGATGGCGCTGTCACCGCGCACGCCGGAAGAAAGCTACGAGGGCATTGCCTGGCTCTATGGCGGGCCGTAGGGCACCGCGTCATTCCGGGGGCCGAGTGAAACGAGGCAACCCGGAATCCAGAACCAACGCGGGCCGTGAACTTGTCTCTGGATTCCGGGTCCGCGCCATAGCTTATGCGCGTCCCGAAATGACCATCACGCCGCCTTCATCTGCGGATTGGATGCTGGCTGGTCGAGATCGGCATTCCAGGCATCGTATCCATAAAGCCAGCTGGTATCGCCGTCGCCCTCGCGCATCCAGGTATTGGCGCTCGATATTGCCTGAACCACCGATGTGCGCGGCTTGCGATGCGCCTCGTAGCGCTTGAACGCGCCTTCAATGTCTTCGCCGTTCACCGCATCGAGGCAACGCGCAAGAACGGCGGCATCCTCAATCGAGGTCGCCGCGCCCTGCGCCATGTACGGCGTCATCGGATGCGCCGAGTCACCGAGCAGCACCACCCGTCCGTCACTCCAGCGCCGCAACGGCTCGCGCTCGAGGATCGCCCACTTGTGGCAGTCCGGGCAGGCATTGAGCACGTTGCGGACGTCCTGGTGAAAGCCCTCATAGGCGGCGCGCAATTCCTTGACGTCGCCTTTGGCCGACCAAGATTCACGCGTCAGCCATTCGGCAGGCTCCGGCACGCTGGTGACGAAGTAGACTTCGCTCCTCGCTTTGTTGGTGTAATAGATGACGATGTGACGGTCGGTGCCCCACCATTTGGTGCGTGACGGGCCAATATCGAAGCCGCCCATCAGCTTTGACGGAAAGACGGCGCGGTAGGCGATCCGGCCTTTGTGAATCGGTGCGTCGGGCCCCACGACGATGTCGCGCACGACCGAATGCACGCCATCGGCGCCGACAACCGCATCGGCGCTCGCCGTGCTGCCGTCCTCGAAGCGCAGCGTCACCCGCCCGCCGACCTGATCGAGTCCGACAAGTTTCTTGTCGAGATGGATGATCTCGGACGGCACGACCGACGCAAGCGCATCGTGCAGGTCGGCGCGGTGCATGCACAGATAAGGCGCATTGTAGAGACTTTCCGGCATCGGCAACTCGCGTGTCACCTCGCCGGTACCCGCAATGCGGTTGAGATGCGAATAGGGCGCGAACGAGGTCGCGCGCAGCCGGTCCTCGACGCCGATGCCGCGCAGGACCTTCATCGAATTTGGCATCATCTGGATGCCGGCGCCGATACGTGCAAAGCGTGCCGCCTGCTCGTAGACCTGCACGTCGATACCAACGCGCCGCAACGTTGCGGCGACCGCCAGTCCACCCATTCCGGCGCCGACAACCGCGACTGTGGGTTTTTTTGTTTTTGTCATGCCGCTTTCACTTTCGTCATTCCGGGGCGCGCTTAAGGCGCGAACCTGGAATTTAGACACACAGTCGACGATTGTTTCTGGATTCCGGGCTCGCCGATGCGCGGCGCCCCGGAATGACCAGGATAAATCTTACTTTCGCGGAATACCCGCCTTGTCGATCACGTCATTCCATTTCTTGATGTCGCTGGTGAGCCTGCTCATCATCTCGTCCGGCGAACTTGCATGCGCAACCACGCCAACCTGAGCGAACTGCTCCTTGACGTCCGCCATGGCGAGCACCTCATGCATCGCCTTGTTCATGGTCGTGATCACTTCTTTTGGCGTCCCCTTCGGCACGCCAATGGCGTTCCAGGAGACTACTTCGAAGCCCTTCACGCCGGCCTGGTTGACCGTCGGCACGCCTTTGAGTGTCGGCAGCGGCGAAGGTTGCGGGCTCGATGTCGCCAGCATGCGGATCTTGCCGTCATTAACCTGCCCCTGCACCGCGGGCGGAAAGTCAACCTGCATCTGAACGTCGTTACGCAGAAGCGCCACCACGATGTCGGGTGAATTCTTGTAGGGGACGATCTGCACATTGAGACCAGCCATCGACTTGAACAGCTCGGCGCCAAGATTCTGCGTGCCGCCGACCGCGATCGTGCCGATGTTGAGCTTTCCTGGCTGCGCCTTTGCCGCCTTGATGAAGTCGCCCAGCGTCTTGTACTCGGACTCGCTGTTGGCGACAAAGACGAGATCGAAGGTTCCGACCATCGATACCGGTTCGAAATCCTTGACCGGGTCGAATGGCAGGCTCTTGAAAGCCGCGACGCTGATCGCCGTGCCGTTCGTCACCAGCGCCATCGTGTAACCGTCCGGCGGCGCAGTGATCACGGCGCGCGCGGCGTTAATTCCACCCGGCCCGGGCATGTTCTCGATGACGACGCGCTGACCGAATTTCTGGCTGAGTTTTTCGGCCATGATGCGCGCGGTGACGTCAGCAACGCCGCCGGCGCCGAACGGCAGGACGATTTTGATCGGCTTTTCCGGCCAGGCCGCCCTGGCTCCGCTCAACGGCGCAAGCATCAGCGCCGCGACGGCCAGAACAGCACAGCGTCGGGTCGCCCCGAATATCCCCTTGGTCATGTGCGTCTCCTCCACAGTCTTTGTTCTTATGATGCAAAACCATAAAGCCGTGCCGGATTGTCTACCAGCAGGCGTTTCTGCGCCAGCGCATCGGGCGCGAATTGCGGCACCAGATCGACCAGATCGCCCTCGTCGGCCTCGTGTGTCGCGTTCGGGTGCGGAAAATCCGTGCCCCACAGCACCCGATCGGGCGCAGCCTCGACCAGCGCATGAGCGATCGGCACGGCCGCGGAATAAGGCGGCATGGAAATCCGCTCCGAGCCGCAGACCTTGATCCAGCATTTTTCCAGGCGCGAAAGCTCGATCAGCGCACGCAGCGGCGGCTGATCGACACCGGCGGCAGAAGGCACCCGGCCCATATGATCGACGATGAACGGCAGCGGCAGTTTCCGCATCATGTCCGACAACGGAATGATGTCGGGCGCATCGACGTGCAGAACCACGTGCCAGCCGCGACCCTTGATGCGGTCGATGACGCGGCTGAACACAGCGATGTCGGGGGCTCCGCCGAGATGCTTCACAAAATTGAAACGAACGCCGCGCACGCCGCCGGCATCGAGTTTGTCGAGGTCTGTGTCGGTGAAACTATCGTTGACGATCGCGACGCCGCGATATCGCCTGGGATCGGACGCGATGCAGTCGAGCATCGCCGCATTGTCCGTGCCATGGCAGCTCGCCTGCACGATGACCGCGCGTTCGATGCCGAGATGCGCATGCAACGCCGCAAGCATTTCCTTCGGCGCATCCTCCGGCGTGTAACGCCGGTTCGGCGCATAAGGAAATCTCGCGGCCGGCCCGAAGACGTGGCAATGCGCGTCGCAGTTGCCGGGCGGAAGCTTGAATCGTGGCTTGCGACGATGTGAGAGGAAGGCATGCACGTTCATGGGCTGGCTTTAGCGAAGCGGAACCCACGAGACAACCCTCAGAGCGGAGGCAAATCGCCCCGCGCCCAGCCGGACTCGGTTGCGGCCTGAAAATCGGCAAAGCGCCCGGCCGCAATCGCGTCGCGCATGCCCGCCATCAATGCCTGGTAGTACGCAAGATTGATGGTCGAGAGCAGCACCGCACCCAAAATCTCGTTGGCCCTGGTCAGATGATTCAGATAGGCGCGCGAGTAGGTGCGCGCCGCCGGGTGCGCGCTCTCTTCATCAAGCGGCCGTGGGTCGTTTGCGTGGCGCGCATTGGCCAGGTTGATTGGGCCGAAGCGGGTGAAGGCCATGCCGTGGCGGCCGTTGCGCGTCGGCAGCACGCAGTCGAACATGTCGATGCCGCGTTTCACGGCCTCCATGAGATCGTGCGGCGTGCCCACGCCCATGAGATAGCGCGGGCGGTCCGCCGGCAAAGCCGGCGCCGTCTCGGCAACGATCTTGAGCATCACCTCCTGCGGCTCGCCGACAGCGAGTCCGCCGATCGCGTAGCCCTCGAACGCCATGCCGGTCAGCGCGCGAGCGCTCTCGGCGCGCAGCGCGAGGTCGTCGCCGCCTTGCACGATTCCGAACAGCGCGTAGCCTTGCTTCGCGCGGCCCTCAAATACGCGTTTCGACCGCTCGGCCCAGCGCAACGACAGCTGCATCGCGCGCGCTATTTCGTCGGACGACGCCGGCAGCTTCAGGCACTCGTCAAGCTGCATCGAAATATCAGCGCCGAGCAGCATCTGGATCTCGACCGCGCGCTCGGGCGAAAGATCGACCATCGCGCCGTCGAGATGCGAGCGAAAGGTGACACCCTTCTCGCTCAGCTTGCGCAGATCGGACAGCGACATCACCTGGAAGCCGCCGGAGTCGGTCAGGATCGGCAGCGGCCAGTTCATGAATTTGTGCAGACCACCAAGCGCCGCAATCTGCTCGGCCCCAGGTCGCAACATCAGGTGATAGGTGTTGCCGAGGACGATCTCGGCGCCGGTCGCCCGCACGTCGTCCGGCATCAGCCCCTTCACCGTCGCCTGCGTGCCGACCGGCATGAAGACCGGCGTCTGTACTCTGCCGTGCGGCGTCACGAATTCGCCGCGGCGGGCGGCGCCGTCGGTCCTGATCAGGCGGAAGGAGAAGGGTTCGGGCATCAAGCAGTCATATCAGAACGGCGCGTGTTTCTCGTTGCTGCAATATTTTCCCCGCTCATTCCCGCGTAGGCGGGAATCCAGATTTAAACTTTAGAATTATCGCCATGGGTTCCCGCTTCCGCGGGGACGAGCGGAACTACTTTGCGGTCCAGCAGGATAAAGCAGACACGCGTCGCCGTACGAATAGAACCGGTAGCCGGCCTCGATCGCGTGGGCATAAGCGCGCTTCATGGTGTCGAGCCCGCTGAAGGCCGCGACCAGCATAAACAAGGTCGAGCGCGGCAGGTGGAAATTGGTCAGCATCAGGTCGACGGCGCGAAACGTGTAGCCCGGGGTGATGAAGATCGACGTCTCGCCGGAAAAGGCTTTCAGGCGTCCGTCCGCACCCACCGCGCTTTCCAGGAGTCGCAGCGCTGTCGAGCCGACGGCCACGATCCGCCCGCCTTTGGCGCGCACCGCATTAAGCGTGTCCGCCGTCGCAACCGAAACAGTGCCAGACTCGGCGTGCATGGTGTGGCCTGCGGTATCGTCGGCTTTCACTGGCAGAAAGGTGCCGGCGCCGACATGCAGGGTGACCTTCTCAAGGCCGATGCCGCGCTCCCTCAGGCCCGTCAGGAGCTTTTCGGTGAAATGCAGGCCCGCCGTCGGTGCCGCCACCGACCCTTCCTCCCGGGCGAAGAGGGTCTGGTAGTCGGCGCGGTCCCTCTCGTCAGGCTCGCGGCGGGACGCGATATAGGGCGGCAAGGGCATCTCGCCGCGCTCGGCGATCGCCTGGTCCAGGATCGGCCCGTGGAAGGAAAAGGAAAGGGTTATCTCGCCTCCCTCATCTTTCTGTGAAACTTGAGCATCAAGTTCGCCGAGGAAGCAGACTTTTCCCTCGGTTCCGAACCGAAGGGTATCTCCTACCTCCAGCTTCTTGGCAGGCTTCGCGAAGGCCCGCCAATGCGATCCGTCGATGCGCCTGTGCAGGGTTGCCTCGATCGCGGGCTCGGCGCTTCCGCGCCCGATGCGCCGCCCATGCAAGCGCGCGGCGATCACCTTGCTGTCATTGACCACCAGGCAGTCGCCCGCACGCAGCAGCGCCGGCAGATCGGACATCCTGCGGTCCTCAAGTCCGGCCGTTTCGCCGGGCTTAACGACGAGCAGCCGCGCGGAATCCCGCGGGCTCGCCGGCCGCAAGGCTATGCGGTCGGCCGGCAGCGCGAAATCGAAGAGGTCGGTGCGCATGCGAGATGATCGTCATTCCGGGGCGCGTGCGCTAGCACGCGAACCCGGAATCCAGAACGATTTGCAGTGCCTGTTTCTGGATTCCAGGTCCGGCCCCATAAGCGCGTTTACGCGCATTTTCGACGCGCTATGGGGCCGTCCCGGAATGACAATCGTTAGTTTTGCGGGCCACTTTCACAACGGGAGGCCTCACGCCCCCATCGTCGCCTTGACGATCTTGTCGGGGTTCTCGACCGGCTCGCCGCGCTTGATCTTGTCGACGTTTTCCATGCCTTCGATCACCTTGCCCCAGACCGTGTACTGGTTGTCGAGGAAGCGGGCGTCGTCGAAGCAGATGAAAAACTGGCTGTCGCCCGAGTCAGGATTGCTCGCGCGCGCCATCGACACGATACCGCGCACATGCGGCTCCTTGTTGAACTCGGCCTTGAGCTTCTTGCCCGAGCCGCCGGTCCCGGTGCCGTGCGGGCAACCGGTCTGCGCCATGAACCCGTCGATCACGCGGTGAAAAACAATTCCGTCGTAAAAGCCGTCCTTTACCAGCTCCTTGATGCGCGCGACATGTCCCGGCGCGAGGTCCGGGCGCATCTCGATCACGACTTTACCCTTGGTGGTCTCCAGCGTCAGCGTATCTTCTGGCTTCGCCATACTACTCTCCATAACTCCACTTTACTGCTGGTCATGGCCGGGCTCGTCCCGGCCATCTCGCTCAGGAAAGTTCACATTCTCCTGATCGAGATCACCGGGACGAGCCCGGTGATGACAAATGCTCAGCGCTCGATCGTGGCCTTCTTGATGTAGTCCATGCGGGGAAACTCTTTTGACAGGTAGGCATTGCCCTCGCTCTGGATGCGGCCCTGGTTGGGGCCGCGGCCATTCGGCGCGCCCTCGCCGTACTCCGCGTTAATCGCCTCGACAACATTCATTCCGGACACCACTCGACCAAACGGCGCGAAACCTGACTGGTCGAGCCGGGAATTGTCGGCGAAGTTGATGAAGACCTGGCTGGTGCGCGTGTTTGGCCCGGCCATCGCGAAGGTGACCATGCCTTTCGTATTGCTTTGCGCGACCGGATCGTCGGAAATCTGCGCCGTGCGCCAGCGCGCCATGATCCCGGGATCCCCATTGATGCCGAACTGAACCATAAAGCCGGAAATCACGCGGAAGAAACGCGCGTTGTCGTAGAAACCGTTCTTCACGAGATTGTAGAAGCGGTCGGCGCCCTTCGGCGCCCAGGCGCGCGTCACTTCG
>JBKPRE010000108.1:0-20097 GCA_046734435.1 Pseudomonadota bacterium
GACGGGTCTGTTAAATTCTCCACTCTGATCGAAGAAGGCAGGGGCCAGGCCAACCGCGCGGCCGCGCCGAGTGCGGCTCCAGTTGTGGAAGAGAAAGACAAGCCCAATCTTCAGATCTGCAGAGGCTGCTGAACGGGCGCCTCGGGGCAAAGCTCTTTTTGGTGTGCGCGATGCTGACGCAAATTTCGCCGCTCCGCCCTGACCGGTTGGTTTTGGCTGGAGCGGCGGTGTTGTTTCTGCTCAGCCTGCCGGCAGATGCGGCGGGTCCTCAAAGTTCGCGACTCACCAGCAAGATAAAGAATATCGAGCTGTGCAACGGCTCCGACCGCAGTTCGCCCGAGCCGCAGATCAGAGGCTGCACCGCGCTCATCAACGAAGCGAATGAGACCGTGCTAGTCCGGGCGGTGGCCCACAACAACCGGGGCGACGCCTACGCGTCACAGGGGAATTTCGACGCCGCGATTAACGACTACGATCAAGCGATCGGTCTCAATTCGGACTTTGCGCGGCCGTTCTTCAACCGCGGCTTTGCTTACCTGAAAAAAGGTGACTCCGACCGCGCGCTTAAAGATTTCGATCAGGCGATAAAGCTCAAGCCGGACTATGGAAGGGCTTTTGCCAATCGCGCCGAGGCCTATCAGTTGCGGCACGACTATCAAAGCGCGGCGCGCGATTACGACTCCGCAATCCGGCTTCACCCCGAAGTGAGTGCGGTCTGGAACGGGCGCTGCTGGACGCGTGCAATTCTCGGCGAGTTGCAGTCCGCTCTCGGCGATTGCAACAAGGCGCTTTCCTTGCAGCCAAGTGATGCGGCGGCGCTCGATTCACGAGGACTGATCCATCTGAAGCTTGGCCAGTTCGATTCCGCAATCAACGACTACAGCTCGGCGTTGCGCATCGAACCGAGGCTTGCCACCGCGCTTTACGGACGCGGGCTTGCCCGAATCAAGAAGGGCGACGCAACGGGCGGCAATGCCGACCTCGCAGCCGCGGCAAAGCTTGAGAAAAAGATCGCCGAGAACTTCTCGCACTACGGCATTCAGTAGTTTTGCCGCGAGAGTCCGGCAGTCAGCTCAAAGATCGATAATCTGGCCCTCGCGTGCCGTCACGGTTCCGGCGCGAACATCATTCGCTTCGGCGGCGAGCGCATCCATGAAGTCGTCGTCGTGAGACGGGTCGTGGTGAAACAGGCAGAGATGCTTGACGTTGGCTTTCTCGGCCAGGCGAATTCCGCGCAGCCACGTCGAGTGCCCCCAACCGATCCGTGACACGATTTCATCCTCAGTATAGGTCGCATCGTAGACCGCAAGGTCGGCGCGATCGGCCAGCGACAACAGGTCGTTATCGCATTTGCCGGGGAATCCTTCCGTGTCGCTGACCAGCGCGAAGGCACGCCCGCCATACTCAAGGCGATATCCGTTGCTGCCGTCCGGGTGATCGAGCGGCGCAGTGCGCAAAACGACGTTTCCATGCGGGCGCAGGACATCGCCTGACCGGAAGTCGTGAAACTCGATCGCAGCCTTGAAAATCTCGATCTGGATCGGGAATAACGGCGAGCTCATCAACATGCGCATCACGCGCTCGATGCTGTTGGCCGGCAACAAATTGCCGGCCCAAACACGCACGCGATAGCCCTTGCGAAACAATGGAGCGAAGAACGGCAACCCCACCACATGATCGAGATGGCAGTGCGTGATGAAAATATCGACGTGGCGGATGCTCTTGTCCTTGATGAGATCAAGTCCAAGTGGGCGCAGCCCGGTGCCGGCGTCGAAAACGAGAACGTGATCACCACAGCGGACTTCGATGCAGGGCGTGTTGCCGCCATAACGAATTGTCGATGAACCGGGACAGGCGATGCTTCCTCGGACACCCCAAAACCGAACCCGCATCGGCAATTTTGACATTCACGCGCGCCCAAAAATCACGTCAAACGTTTGTATTTGGAATGGATGGCGATGTCGAGCAGTGCGCTGCTGGCGATAGACAGAATCTATTTTGATTTGGATTTTATGCGGCCACGCTCAGAATTGCGTGCGTGCAAAACCTGTTCGGCAGCGGTGATGCCCGTTTCCCATCCACCATGTGCGGTGGAGAAATCGGCGCGGGAGCAGGCTTCGCCGGCAAAGAAGAGCCGGCCATCAACCGGCGCGGCGAGCACGGCTCGGCGGTCAGCCATTCCGGGAATTGCATATGAATATGAGCCACGCGCGAACGGATCCGCTCGCCAGCGATGGATACGAATCTGTTTTACTCTTTGTGCAAATTTGCTGCCGAGCAGACCAACGAGTTGCGAGACCGCAAAATCAAAAAAAGCATTCTCGCCACTCGCTTCGAGATCGGCTGCACACCGCCCGCCGAAATAAACCTCGATTTGCGGACGGCCGAATGGCCGCAGATGATAGGTCGCCGTGGCCGTTCGATCGGTGGCGCCAAACAGCCGGCTGTCTTTTTCGAATTCTTCGGCTCGCTCAAGCGAGAGAAAAAGTTTGTCGGCGAGGCCAAGCGGCAGATTCTGAGCCGCCGTCATTTTGCGGGGGAGCGAAGGCGAGAAGAAGCCATCCGACTCCGCGAGTACCGTCGTTGGAAGAGTGACGATGACCTGGTCAGCCTCGATTGTGCCCTCCGACGTTTTGATTTTGAGGCGCTTCTCGCTGTGGTCGATCCTCTGCACCGGACAATTGAGCTTTACGGGCAATGAATCTCCGCAGGCTGCTATCGTGGCGCCATAACCTTCAACAATCCGCCAATTGACGCCGGTGTCCTCGAAATTATCGAAATCGCGTATCGACAGACGATCGAGTTC
The DNA here is from genome assembly GCA_046734435.1 of Pseudomonadota bacterium. Classification (GTDB taxonomy): domain Bacteria; phylum Pseudomonadota; class Alphaproteobacteria; order Rhizobiales; family Xanthobacteraceae; genus Pseudolabrys. The sequence continues at coordinate 2,807 of JBKPRE010000108.1, forward strand.
GGCGCCGCTGATGTAAGTGGTGATGGCGTTGATCAGATTGTTCCACCGTCCGCCGGGCGTGAGTAGTTCGCCCGCGGCGATGTCAGGCTCTCTTTGCGCGCGTTCGCTGACCCGCGCAAAAAAGTCCTCCTGGCTCTTCAGGAAATCTTTTTGCCCGCCAATCGGAAATCCAGTCGGAAGGGACAATCGTCTCCACGGTGGCGGCGTCTTGTCGATGGTCTTCCGCTGCTCTTCGGCGACCGCCACCCACGGATTTCGGTCAGCGGAATGGAGCCAGCCGCAACCGAGATCGATTGGAAATCCGAATGGGTCCGTGATCGTCCAGGCGCGTCCACCAAGACGCGGACGTGCTTCAACAATGAGACATTTTACACCGGCATTTTTCAGCCGCCGGCCTGCCGCGATTCCGGCCGCGCCGCCGCCGACGATCACGGTCTCGATGTCATTGTCCGCCATTTGCGAGAATCTTCTTTCGACCGTTAGAAGCAATAGCCGGATGTAGGTACGAAATGAAGATTTTGATACCTACGCAAACGTCCCCAACCCATGCACGGTGAATTGATATGCCGCCGCAAATTCGACGCACATCGCCGGAAGTTTTTTGCGGTCAAAAAACGGGATGGAGGGATCGCATGCGCAAGATTGTACTGCTTGCCATAATGGCCCTGACGCTCGCCGGATGCCAGACGGCGCGCGAAGACCACATACTCGGTGTTCGCTGATCGGCGGCGGTACGGGCGCATTGATCGGAGACCTGGCGGGCGGATCGGTTGGTGCCGCAGTTGCAGGTGGACTGGTCGGTGCCGCCGCCGGCGCAATCATTGCCGATGCAACCCGTCCGGGACGCTGTTACTACCATACCCGGTCCGGACACCGGCGTTACGTGCGCTGTCCGTAAAGCGCAAGCCTAGCGCTGCATTCCCCAGAGATTGACGGTGCGCGCCTCGATGGCGCGGAAAATCACGGACTCAACGGCCAGCCCGATGAGAATGACGGTCAACAGACCGGAGAACACCGTTGCGGTGTCGAGATCGTTGCGGGCTTCAAAAATGTACCAACCGATTCCTCCGGACCGCGCCGACACGCCAAAGACAAGCTCCGCCGCCACCAGCGTGCGCCACGCGAAGGCCCAGCCGATCTTGAGGCCAGCCAAAATGGAAGGAAAAGCTGCGGGAATCAGAATAAGGCCGACATAGCGCGCGCCTGTCAGCCCCACATTGCGGCCGCTCATGCGCAGCGTCTCGGGCACGCTGCGGAATCCGCTGAGGGTATTGAGCGCCACCGCCCACAGCACGGAATGTATAATGACGAACACGAGTGACGGCGTGCCAAGACCGAACCAGATCAGCGCCAGCGGCAAAAGCGCGATCGCCGGCAGTGGATTGAACATCGCCGTCAGCGTGGAGAGTATCCGTGTCCCCACGCCGCTTGCGACCGCAACGGTCGTGAATATGGCGGCAAATGCCAATCCGAAAGCATAACCGATCGCGAGCGTGCGCAGTGACGTGAATGTCCGGTCGATCAGCACGCCATTGGCGATGTCTTTCCCGAACGTTCTTATCGTTTCGCTGAACGGTGGAAACAGCAGGGAGTTGTTGAGCCAGCGCGCGTAGATTTCCCAAACGACGATGAGGGTGACCAGAATCGTCAGCCGCTGCACAGCGTCATTGTTGGCAATACGCTCGGAGAACGTCAGCGGGCGCTCGACGTCGCCGATAACGGCCGTGTCTGCGAGCTCCACTTCAAGCTCAGGCCGCTGCGGCGGAGTCAGTTGCGGGTTCACGCTCTGGCGCGTTGTGCTTTGTCGAACAGCAAGGCGTGGATGCGTCGCGACAGCGCGCCGAATTCCGGCTTGCCGATACTGTTGTGGTCGAGGCCGCCGGCATCGATCTCCGCGCGCACGCGGCCCGGATGAGGCGACAGCACTAGTATGCGTGAACCGATGATGATCGCTTCCTCGATCGAATGAGTCACGAACAGCACGGTAAATCTCAGCTGATCCCACAGCGACAGCAGCTCCTGCTGCATCGTGCGCCGGGTGAGGGCGTCGAGCGCCGCGAACGGTTCATCCATCAGGAGAATGTCGGGTTCGAGCGCCATCGCGCGCGCGATGGCGACGCGCATCTTCATACCGCCCGACAGCATATGCGGGTAGATGTCGCGGAATTCAGTCAGGCCGACTTTTGCGATAGCCGCGTCGGCGCGTTCGGCGGCTTCGCTGCGTGCAAACTTTCGTGTCACCTTCATCGGAAAGATGACATTCTGATAGGTGGTTTTCCACGGCATCAGCTGTTCGAATTCCTGGAAGACCATCATGCGGTCGGGGCCTGGTGAGCTGATCTCTCGCTCGCGGATACGGATCGAACCTTCCGTCGGTGGCATGAAACCGCCCACCGCCTTGAGCAAAGTAGATTTGCCGCAGCCCGATGGGCCGAGGATCACGTAACGGTCGCCTTGATGAACCGAGAAATCGACGCGATAGGTCGCCGTCACCAGATGACGCGGCGTCTTGTATTGGAGCGTTACGCCCCTCGCATCGAGCAACGCGGACGTCATCAGAAATCGCCGTCCACGGCAGGCCAAAGCCTCCGCCGAACCTTTGCCATTGATCCTCCCTCAGCCCGCTTGTCTTTGTTCTATTTTGCGCGTCGTTCCCTACGCTACGATAGCGCGGCCAGCGGTCATTCGGTCAAGGAGTTGTTCAATGTCGGACCTGACGTCTCTCATTCGGGCAGCGCTCATGGAGCGTTTCGGCGAAGAACTTACGGGCGCTGATGATCTGTCCGGTCTCGACGGACTTGCCCGCATCGCGATGCACCGCGTGCACCGCCGGTGGCTCGCGCAGGATGTCGCGCCTGACCTGCTGCGTCTCCTCTGCTCCTGCGCACTTTCGGCGCCGTCAAAAAGCGACCTGCAGCAGGGCGATATTCTTGTGACCCGCGACCGGGCGAAGCGCGATGCCATCGCCAGCCTGCTGCCGGAGATGCCATGGGTTAGTGACGCCCCGGTGTTTCTCGTGTTTCTCGCCAACGGCCGCCGGCTTCTCGAAATCTCGCGGCTGCGAGGCAAGCCATTCCCCAACGATCATCTCGACCTTTTCTTTAATGCGACGGTCGACGCCGCCATTGTCATGACAACGTTCCTGCACGCAGCCGAGGCCGCTGGTCTCGGCTGCTGCCCGATCAGCGTGATCCGCGATCACGCCGGGGCAATAAGTGACATGCTCGAGCTGCCGGACAAAGTCATACCGGTGGCGGGAATGTGCGTCGGCTGGCCGGCGGAGGATGGCGGCATCACGCCGCGACTGCCGTTGGATGTAACCGTCCATGAAGAGTGTTTCTCGGAAAGCGGTCTGGCCGGCAAGATCGACTCCTATGATCGCCGCCGCGCGGCCACGCGGCCTTATCGCAACCAACGCGACACCGCACGTTTTGGCCGCAGCGAATTTTACGGCTGGTCGGAAGACAAGGCACGGCAATACGCGACGCCGCTGCGCGCCGACTTCGGCGCGTTTGTGCGTAGCAAGAATTTCAATTTGGATTGAGTCAGCACTTCCGGATGCGGAACGTCAGCACACCCTCCGCCTCCGATTTATCTTCCAGCCTGTCGCCGGTCTGTCGCAGCAAGTTGGGGATGTCGATGGTGGTGAGCGGATCGGTGCACTCAGCGATAATCAGGTCACCGCTTTTCAATCCAGACAATTTCTTGCGCACCCGCAACGCTGGCAGCGGGCATTTCAATCCGCGCAAATTCATCACGGTTTCAGTCATGCGCTGAGCGGAACCATCGAAAGCCGTTTGTCCGCTGCCGGTATGTAAGCTTCTTCAATCCCCAATTCCTTACGCACGATGTTGGTCCCGCGTGTCAACGCCACCATTTTGTAGAAAGCGTGCATGCGGCTCATCGATTGCCGCCCGAAACCGCAGTCGCTCGTCAGGATCAGTCGCTCAGGCTCGATATATTCAAGAGCCTTGCGGATCAGGTCGGCGATCTCCTCCGGCCGTTCGACCTGCAGCGTGCGGTGACTGATGACGCCGACCGCGATCTTCTTGTCCTTCGAGATCATCTTGCCGACGTGCTGGAAGTCCATGCCGCGATTGAACGCGCCCTCGATCGTCAGCACGTCGACGTCGAGCTGGTCAAGATAAGGGAGCGCGTCCTTGTAGGACTGATCCTTGCTCGCCACCCGCTGCGCCGCCGGGCTGCCCCAGCATGTGTGGCACCATACTTCACATTTGTCGCGCAGGCCTTTGACTTCGGTATTGAACGCCTCGACCCATTTTTCCGGTTTGATCGGCTGTTTCGGGTCGTAGATCACCTGGTGGATGGCTGGCTCTTCGACCTGGAGGAGCGGCGCGCCTGCGTCGGCCAGCGCGTGATACTCTTTGTTGAGCGCGCTGGAGAGATCCATCAGCAAGTCGAGACGATTCTTGTAGTGCTCGTTGGCCAACATCAGCGCCAGGATCTGCGCCGAGATGGAACCGATCTTCACCGGCCTGTCGGTCATCGGCGCGATCGCCTTGTAGGCACGATCAAGTTGCAATGTCGTTTCGCCGATCTTGCCGGTGACCGGCGGGGTCATACGCGTTTCGATCACTTCCCACATCAGGTCGCCGGGTCCTTTATCGGCCATGAAGCTTGCAGGGGGCATTTCGACGCGCGGCGTTCCGATGCCCGCGACGCGCTCCGTGACGTAACTGACCCAGGCACGCCCGGCCACGTCGTCATCGAGGCGTGTGTCGCCGTCAACGAATATGTCGATGCCGGCACGATGCTGGGCAGCCACGTGGCACGCGAGGCAATCGAAGTGCTGCTCGCGATAGGCGAGACGGGAAAATCCTTGCGACAGGGGAATTCCGCGCAGGTTTTCGGTGTACCAGCTTGGGCGGGGCAGCGCCCCCGTGGTCGTTGTTAGAAGAGCCTTGCCTTTTGTTACGGTAAACACGCTTACTTCCCTTGATTTCACCAATGGAAAGCCGCGCTGCAGGCACGGCGTTGTTCAGGTAAACTGAAGTCTCTGACTGCAACAAGGTCAAGCACAGCGAATGGCGGCGTCCGAAGCAATACAGACGATTTCACGGCTGACGCCGCTCGCCGATGTGCTGCTGATGATCGACGCGGAGGTGAAGCCGGTCACGCCGCGGACGAGCGATGTGTCCGCAGCGGCGGGACGTGCGCTTGCGACCGACGCGATGGCGCCGGCGCGTCCGGCCTCGTCGCTCGCCTTGCAGGACGGATGGGCGTTGAGCTCCGACGAGACGCTCGGCGCGGGCGGTTATTCGCCGGCTCCGCTCGCACGCATGCCGCCGCGCGTCGAGGCCGGCCAGGCGATGCCCGCGGGGACCGACAGCATTGCGCCGATCAATGCGGTGAAAGTTGCCGGTGGCGCTGCCGAGGTGCTGATGCCGATCAATCCCGGCGAAGGAGTATTGGCGGCAGGTGGCGACAGCGATCCAGCAATTCCGCTGCGGCGCGCCGGCGAGCGGTTGACGGCCACAGATGTTGCTGCGTTCGCGGCTGCCGGGATCGCGCGGGTGACGGTGCGGGAGCCTCGCCTTCGCGTTTTGCCACTGCGTGGCAGCGGCATTATCACCGCCGCGGCACGATTGGTCTGCACGGACATCGAGCGGCGCGGCGGCGCCGCTCGATTCGACGATAGCGGCCGCGGTCTCGGCGTGGCGATGGCCGCGGAAAGCGCGGATGCGATCATTGCCATCGGCGGCACCGGCAGCGGCCGCAACGACAACGCAGTGCAGGTTCTCGCGCGCGAAGGCCGGCTCGCGGTGCACGGCGTTGCCCTCACGCCAGGCGAAACGGCCGCAGTCGGATTCGTGGGTGCAATACCCGTTCTTTTGCTGCCGGGACGCCTTGATGCCACGCTAGCGATCTGGCTCATAGTCGGCCGGCGGATTCTCGATCGGCTGGCGGCAGCAAAGAATAATGATGGTGAGATGACGGAAGCATTGCCGCTCGCGCGTAAGATCACTTCGACCATCGGATTGGCCGAGGTTGTTCCAATACGCCGCAATGCGGCACAGGCGGAGCCGCTAGCGAGCAAATATCTTCCGCTCTCGTCGCTGGCGCGTTCCGACGGCTGGATTTTGGTGCCGCCCGACAGCGAAGGGTATCCGGTCGGCGCGCCCGTTCAGGTGAGATCGTGGCCGTGAGTCATTCATCATGAGCGAAACCCGCAAGCCGCGGCCGAGCGGCGACAGTGATCTGATAGCGCGCGTGCGCGCCGCGGCTCGCCAGGAGCAGTTCCTCGAAGTTGTGTCGGCGCAAGAAGCGCGTACACGCTTTGAGAAGCATCTCGATCTCAAGCCCTTTGCGGCGGAGAACGTGACGCTCGCCGATTCGCGCGGCCGCGTGCTTGCGAAAGATGTCATTGCCCCCGTCGATGCTCCGCCATTCGACCGCTCGAATGTCGACGGCTTTGCCGTGCGCGCGGTCGACACGGTGGATGCGAGCGACAGCAATCCGAAGGTGCTGACGCTGAATCCAGAAGTTATTGCCTGCGGTCATATACCTGTTGAAACAGTGATGGCGGGCACGTGCACGGCAATTGCCACCGGCGGTGTCATCCCGCGCGGCGCCAACGCCGTGGTCATGATCGAGCAGACCGAGCTGATAGAGGAAGGCAAGCCCCGCCTTGAGGTGCATCGTGCCGTGCTGCCGGGACAATTCATTTCCTTCGCCGGCTCGGATATTGCGCGCGGCGAAACGTTGCTGAGGCGCGGCACCGAAATCGGTGCGCGGGAAATCGGCATGCTGGCGGCCTGCGGGCTTGACCGCATTGACGTGGTGAGGCGGCCGAAGGTGGCCGTGCTCTCGACCGGCGACGAGCTTGTCGAGCCAGGCAAACCGCTGAGGCCTGCCGGCGTCTATGACAGCAACGGCGCTATCGTCGGTGCCGCGGTCGCCGAAGCCGGCGGCGAGCCGATCGCATTCGGCGCGTTTCGCGACGATGCGGTGACGCTCGAAAAGGCCGTACGCGAGGCACTTGACGCCAGCGACATGGTGGTGCTGTCAGGAGGCACGTCGAAAGGCGCGGGCGACCTGTCGCACCGCGTGGTCTCACAACTCGGCAAGCCAGGAATCCTGGTGCACGGCGTGGCGCTTAAGCCGGGCAAGCCCTTGTGCCTGGGGGTCGTCGGTAACAAGCCGATCGTTGTGCTGCCCGGCTTTCCGACCTCGGCGATTTTCACGTTCCATGCCTTTGTGGCGCCCGTCATCCGCGCCTGGGCCGGGCTGCCGCCGGAAGCCGAGAAAGCCATTCCTGCACGCGTGCCGGTTCGCATCGTTTCTGAACTCGGACGGAAGGAATTCGTGCTGGTTTCGATCATTGGCGACGGGGATACGACATTCGCCTTTCCGATCGGCAAGGGCTCAGGCGCGGTAACCAGTTTCTCGCAGGCCGACGGCTTTATCGAAATCGATGCACTCTCAACGACGCTGGATGCCGGCAGCGAAGCGCAGGTGATGCTGTTCGACAGCGGCAAGCAGGCGCTCGACCTCGTCATCATGGGCAGCCACGACATCGCGCTCGATGTCGTCGTCGGCGCGCTTGCCGACCGCGGGTTCACCGCGCGGACGCTGGCGGTCGGTAGCCAGGGCGGGGTTGCAGCCATCAATCGCGGTGAGTGCGATGTCGCACCGGTTCACCTGATCGACTCCGCGACCGGAGAATATAACAAGCATCTCATCGGTCCGGGCCTTGCGCTGGTTTCGGGATGGCGGCGCATGCAGGGTGTTGTGTTTCGGCCTGGCGATAAACGCTTCGAAGGCCGCAGCGCCGAGGACGCGCTGAAGATTGTCCTCGCCGATGCTTCCGCATTGATGGTCAACCGGAACGTTGGCGCCGGCACGCGCGTCCTGATGGAACGCCTGCTCGACGGTATGCGGCCGGCGGGCTACGCCAACCAGCCCAAATCGCACAACGCGGTTGCGGCGGCGATCGCGCAGGGCCGCGCCGATTGGGGCCTTGCGATCGAGCCGGTCGCGAAACTTTACGGCCTGGGATTTCTCCCTGTGGCGCCGGAGCATTACGATTTCCTGGTTGCAGATGCGCGGCGAAGCCGTCCGGCGGTGCAGGCCTTTATCGATGTGTTGCGTGACGAAACGACGCGCGCACGCATTCGTGCGCTCGGCATGCAGCCGGCTGATTGAGGCTGCCAGAAGCAGGGTGGAAACGGCACTGGCGCGCCTCAAAATGTTCTAAGCTCAGGCCAATATTTTGTATTGAGCCGTTATGACCTTTTGGACGAAGCATCTCTGTCTCGGCTTGCTACTGTGCCCGCTTGCGCTCGCCCCTGCGCATGCCCAATTGCGTGGTCACGGTGGTCCAGTGAAGGCGCTGGCAATTTCGCCCGACGGGACCTACGCGATCTCCGGCAGCTTCGACACATCTGCGATTCGGTGGTCGCTGTCCCGCAACGCGGCCGAGCAAGTTCTTCGCTTTCATGACGGCGCGGTGAATGCCGTCGCTTATCTTAAGGACGGACGCGTCGTGACAGCCGGCGCAGACGCACACATTGCGGTCTGGACTGCCGGGCAGCCGCAGCCTGATAAAGTTTTTGACGGCCATACCGGGCCTGTTTCCAATCTCGCGGTATCGCCGGACGGGAGCGTGATTGCGTCGGCATCGTGGGATCGCACGATCCGTTTATGGCCGGTGAGTGGCGGGACGGTGCGGGTGCTCGAAGGCCACGGGCAGAACGTTAACGGCGTTGCGTTCACGCCGGATGGAAAAAGTGTGGTGAGCGCGGGCTACGACGCGAGGGTGCGTATCTGGCCGCTTGCCGGCGGCAGTGCCGCCGTTCATACGTTGCCGACCCCGCTCAATGCCGCCGCCGTCGCACCCGACGGCGAAATCGCGACGGCAGGCGCGAACGGCAAGGTCTACTTCCTGTCATCCGCCGGCGAGACGCTCGGCGAAGTTGAAGCCTCGCCCAATCCCGTCATCGCCCTTGCCATTTCGCCCGACGGCAATCTTGTGGCGGCCGCCGGCATTCGCGGCTCTGTCGCGGTCATCGATCGAAAGACGCGCAAGCTTGCGCACACGCTTGTCGGCCCCGGCCTGCCGGTTTGGTCGGTGGCGTTTTTCCCTGACAGCCGCACTTTGCTCACCGGCGGCGCCGACCGGATGATCCGCCGCTGGGACGCGTCGAACGGCGAACCGATCGGGGCGGCGGTGGTCGGCACGCCGGACGACCCACTTGCTGCCTATGCCGGCGACCATGGTGCCGAGATCTTCCGCGCCTGTATTGCCTGCCACACATTATCTTCCGATGAAGGCAACAAGGCCGGCCCCACTTTGTCCGGAATATTCGGGCGCCGCATCGCGACACTGCCCGGCTATAATTTCTCGCCGGCGCTGAAAAAGCTCGACATCGTGTGGACGCCGGAGACCGTGTCGAAGCTGTTCGAGGTCGGGCCGGCGAGCTACACGCCGGGCACCAAGATGCCGGAACAGACGATCGGATCGGCGGAAGACCGCAAGGCGCTGGTGGATTTTCTGGCGAAGGCCACGACGAAAAAGTAGCTAGCCTTCGCCCTTTTCCTCGCGCTCGCGGAAATAATCTTCGGTGGTGCGCACGGGCGCACGCCGCGGCGCGCCGAACGGGTCGAACTGTTCCTCCGCCATTGCTTCGACACGGCAATTGTCGCACATGCGGATGACGTCGAGCCGCTTCTTCGAGTCCTTATACATCCAGTGCTTGCCTTCGAGCTTGGCAACGACGCGCTCGACCGAGCTTTTCACGCCGAAGGGCTTGCCGCAGCGAATGCACTCGGCGGGATCTTCCTGCTTGATGACACGGCTCACGGCGGTGGCGGCGCGGAAATCGATCTGCGGCTTCAGGCTGATCACCTTTTCCGGGCATGTTGCCTTGCACAGTCCGCACTGGACGCAGGCGTCCTCGGCAAAGCGCAGCATCGGCCGTTCAGGGTCGTCCGAAAGCGCACCGGTCGGGCATGCCGACACGCAGGAGAGGCACAGCGTGCAGCCCTCCACATTCACCTCGACGGTGCCAAACGGCGCGCCGGCAGGCAGCGGTACGATGTCGACGGGTGTAGGCGCGGCCGCATGCAGTTCGCGCAATGCGAGTCGCATCACTTCGCGTTTGCGGCCAGTTGCCGCAAAAGACGCGGGTTTCGCTGTCGCCGGAAGAGAAGGGATCGCCCGCAAGGCGTCGCCCAGCGCATCGGGATCGTCGGTCTCAATAGTTGCGGCGCGCGCACCATTGAACCCGAGGCCGGCGAGAATCGGTTCGGCCAATGCGATCGTTTTTTGCAGGCCGGCAATATCATGGCGCGGCTTGGCGCGGACCAGCATTCGCACCGCGTTTGCGCCGTAAGCAATGGCGCCCGCGATGGACTCCAGTCCGACCTGCGTGACCTCGTTGACCTCGACGGGCAGCACATTCGCCGGCAGTCCGTCGCCATGTCGCGCAAGTGCGTCAACCAACGTGCCGCCGTGGTCAGCGTCATGAAACATGACGATGGGCTGCGCCCCGCCAGTCTCGCGATAGGCTGCCAGCATAGTTCGCAATTTCGCCAGGAGCGCGTCCGATGGCGGCAGCGCATAGGCAGCAGCGCCCGTCGGGCAGGCGGCGGCGCATTGCCCGCATCCCGCGCAGATACGAGGGTCAATCGCGACGTGATCGCCGGCGGGTGCAATGGCGCCGGCCGGACAGAGATCGAGACAGCGCCGGCAGCCGACGATCTTCGAGCGCGAATGCGCGCACAACTCTTCCGTGAAATTGATATAGCGCGGCTTGTCGAACGTCCCGGTCAGGTCACGCGCTTTGAGCACTGTTCGTAGAACGGCGGCCGGATCGCCGGGATCCGCGCGCAAATAACCGTCGCGCAGGTCGGGAGCAGGGAATAATGACGGGCCGCCGGAGAGGTCGATGAGGATATCGCATCGCGACACCGCGCCGTTTTTCGCGGCGCCGAATGCAAAAGCGCCGCGCGAGGACGGCACAGGCACGGCATAGTCATCCACAGTCACTTCGAATGCACCGAGATGGCCTTTCGCGGCGCGGATGATGCCCCTCACCACAGGAAATTGGGTCACCCGTCGCGGCGTGAGTTCGGAACCGGTCTTGATCAGCACGGTCACGTCGAGGTGCTCCTTGAGCAGCTCGGCTGCCTCGATGACGCGTTCGTCTTTGCCATAAAGAAGCGTCACGCCGTCGCTCGACAGCGGCACAAACGAAACCTCCGGCGCGGGCGAGGCAGTTGCCGCAATCAAGGCCGCCATTTTCGGTCCCGCCTTTGCTGCGTCTTTGGCCCATCCGCCGGTTTCACGAATATTGACGAATGTCGGAGCGTTCGCGCCGCTCTCTTCGGCGATTTCGCTGAACAGCGGGGCTTCCTGGGTGCAGGCGATGACGGTCGGCTCGCCGCCGGCTGCCGCTTTGCGAACGCGATCGAGCTCCGCGCGGCAGAATTGCCGGCCTTCAATGACGACGGAATCGCGGCAGGCGCGGCGCACCTTTTCGCCGTCGAGCGGCATGGTGTCTTCGCACGAGCAGATCAGGATATTTCGCGGCCGTTCGGCCATCGGGCTCGTTAACCTTTTCACTTGCCCCGCCGATCGAAGGCAGTTCTGCCTTCACAATTCCCGGTGGCTGCGGGTCTGGCCTCGGGACCTTCCGACGTTATAATTATAGGTATTCTAAAGTGAAAGGTAGAGTGACGAATAATGCCGCTTGAGACGGCCAGTCCGCATACGCGCCTCGCGCCGGAACTGGTGTTGCCGCCGCCATTCACCGCCATACGCCTGCGCGAAGTCGGCGACGCTTTTGCCCACGCTGTGGCGGTTGCTCCGGAAAAAGGCGCCGGCACGCTGATCTATGTCGGACGCTTCGATCTTGCCGAGTTTGCCGTGGTCCTCGAGCCCGACGAACCGCTGCTGAAGGCGCGCCGGACATTCTATGCCGGCATGGCAGCGCTCGCCGACGCGCTCGCCGCGCACGCGCAGCCCGAGACCTCGATCGTGATCGATTGGCCGGATTCGATCTTCGTCAATGGCGGGCTTGTCGGTGGCGGCCGGCTCGCCTGGCCGGAAAACACGCGCGAAATCGACACGCCGCCATGGCTCGTCTTTGCCGGCATGATCCGGACGGTATCGATGACCGGCACCGAACCTGGTTTGAATCCGCTCGTCACCGCCCTGGAGGAAGAAGGCTTCACCGACTTGATGTCGAGTCACATTGTCGAAAGCTTCGCGCGCCATTTCATGGTTGCGATCGATGCTTGGCAGGAAACTGGATTTGGTGTTGTCGCGAAAAACTATATCGAGCGATTGCCGCGCGAGCAGGGCATACGGCGCGACATCGACGACAACGGCGATCTGCTGATCCGCCGCATGGGCAAGGCGGAAGTCACACGCAAGAAATTCCTGCCGAAGCTCGCCGAGCCGGGCTGGTTTGATTCGCAGGCGAGAGGCCCGCGCGCGTGAAGCTCCTGCGCACCATACGGCTCGACCCGTCCGATACCTTTGTGTTCGAGCAGGCGGCCGAGCCGGGCGAATGGGCAGTGTCCGGCGCGTTCGCGTTCTGGAACAGCGATCCCGCAACGCTCGAAGGCAAGGCGCGTACGGCTTTCCGCAGTGGCTTTCTCGGCCTGTCGACGCTCGGATGGTCGACACTCGTGCAAATCGTCGATGCAACCGAGAGCGACCGGCTGACGGCGGTCGACAGGCTGGCCGAGCAGTTGATGGCAAGGTTCGGCGCGCCAACCAGGGATGCCGCAATCGCGGCGGCAGAAGAAGAGATTACTTTCGCTGAATCGCTCTGCAATCAACCGTCCGATACGCTGATCGCGGTGCATCGCACCTTTGAAGACGGCAATGTGCGGGAATCGTTTCGTACGTTGCGTCCGCGTAGTGGGGCAAAGCCCGTGCGAGCGTTTTCGTTCCTTGAGGTCGATGGCGAGGACGAGCAGCCTGCCGAGGACGTCAATCTGATTGCGATGGTGGATCGGGAGCGCAAATGAAGGACTTCTGGATTTCCAGCGGCCACCATTTGCTCGACCGCGGCACGGATGGTGGCCTCCACGTCACCGACGAATTTCTCAAGTTGTACCTGGCGCGCCCGGAGCTGATTCCGCCGGCGGAAGCCTGTGCGGTCGAGCGTACGTTGCATGCTGCCCTGCTGGCCGACCCGCGTATGCCGGTGTCGGCAGCCGACATCGATGCGATCGCCGATGCGGACGCGCGTGAAAACTGGAAGCTGATGGTCGCGTTTCGCGACCGCCTGCTGCGTCACAAGACTCTTGAGGCAGCGTTCAGGGAATTGGTGCGTAGCGGCTTTGGCGATGTTCCTCCGCTTTTTATCAGCCAGCTTGTGCACGTGATCCTGCGCAACGCGCTCGACGGGACCGAGGACGCCTGGGTGCTGCGCGCCGCAGAGCTTTTCTTCCGCACGCAGCGTGTCACCTTGCACGAGGGATCTTTGATCGTGGCGGACGAAGAAACCATCGGCGGCGTCAATACCACGCCGGTCACGCCCCTGGTTTCCATGCTTGGAATTTCCGCCGAGTCCGAAATCGACGTCATCAACAAAGAGAATGCGGGCAGCTACTGGGATCGAAGCGACCAGTTCGACATGGCGCTCGATCTGACGGCAGGGCGTGAGGGGCTCGATGCGCTGGCACTGGCGATGCAGCGCTGGATCGCCCATTTGCTCGGTATCAATGTCAGTATTGAAGCGACGCCCGAGCTGCAGAATGTCGATCTTACCTGGTATGTCGGCCTCGATGCCGACGCCACTATGATCGGTGATATGCTCTGGCACGGCGAAGAGATCGACGAAGCGACCATGGGGCGTGTGGTCGGTCTGTTCCGCCTGACATTCCTCGATCCATCGTTGATGGTCGAGAAGGTCAGGGGCGATCCGGTCTATCTGATCTTGGCGATGACGGGCGACAAGACGATCCGCATGAAGCCGCAAAATCTGCTGACCGGGTTGCCGGTTCAGCATCTGGAGGCGGTTAGTTGAGCAGCATACCTCCGCTCGCGAGTTACGAGGTTGGCGTCGTCGTGGAGCGCAGCAAGGGCGCGAGCCGATGGGTTGATTTTCACTGGCGTCCCGTCGGCGTGCTCATCGGCGTGCCTGAAACGCGACCCTGGACGAAACTAACCGATGACGGCGAGCGCGCGACCTTTTACGCCGGTTCGGCACCCGTGGAATTGTACCGCACGGAAACCGCGCACTATCGCGACAACTTGCAGATGGATCCGCCGCAATTATGGGTCGTCTTGCGTCCGGTCGAGCGCGATCCTCCCTATGAGCTTGCCATCGTTACTGCGGATCCTGCCGAAGGCGAGGGGATGACGGAAGCCGGCGAACAAATTGTCGAGTCGTTACCGATGCCGGAACAATTGCAGGATGCTATTGCGGCTTTCGTGACGGAGCACCATGTCGAGCGCACATTTGTGAAGCGCAAGCGTGACCGCGCAAATCCCGATGTCCTTGCGCGGCGCGGCCCGCCGAGACGGGAGGATCGCAAGTGAATGATCCTGACAACTTCCTCAGCCGCTGGTCGCGCCGCAAGCGGGACGCCGGCGAAGGCAAAGAGAAGAATGAAACAGGCAAAGCGGTTGCGGCACCCGCTTCCGAAAACCAGCAGGGCGAACCCGCCTCACCGGCTGCGGCGCCGAATCCGGAATTCGACGTGGAGAACTTGCCACCGATCGAAACGATCAGTGCGGAAACCGACATAACGGCGTTCATGCGTACCGGCGTCCCCGAGACGCTGAAGCGTGCGGCGCTTCGTCGCGCCTGGGCGTCCGACCCGATTATCCGCGACTTTGTTGGGCTGAACGAGAACTTTTGGGAGGCAGCCGGGCCTGATGGGATTCCTGGCTTCGGGGACCTCGACCCCAATTTCGACGTCCGGCGCATGGTCTCCGAGCTTTTCGGTGAAACTCCGCGCCAGGACACTCAACCTGAGCGTGAGGCCGATCGCTTGGCCGATTCCTCTGCGCCACCAACTGATAATTCGTCCGTAACCCCGGATTCGCCACAAGCGACGTTGGAGTCTGATGAGAATGTTCCGCAGCGCAATGAAAATGCTGCAGCGCAAATAAAGCCATCGGGATCCGTGCCGGAGAAAAAAATTTCACGGCGGCACGGCGGCGCGATCCCACAATAAATTCCAAAAGATTGAACGGCCCTTATAGCTTCAGGCTATTGACCCATCCTTTGGTGGGCCGATACGCTTTCATTGTCATAATTCGAAAGAAGAACGTCGGATGAGGGATCCGGGTCTCTCTGAAGCTATTCGCACCGCCGGCGGCGTGAGCGAGCTCGCGCGTCAGATCGGCATTTCACAACCCTCAGTTTCAAACTGGATACGGGTACCTGCCGAACGGGTGATCTCCGTCGAAGCGGCGACCGGCGTGGATCGTGCGGTACTGCGGCCGGATCTCTACAGCGGAAAAAAGATGGCCGGCGATATCGATGAAGTAGATGCAGCACGCGCGCAGGAATACGCGCTGCTCGCAGCGCTCCTGACCCGTGCTCCCGACGCAGACTTGCTTTGGCGAATTTCGCAGCTGCGCGCCGACGCCTCGCCGCTCGGACTCGCGCATGCGGCGCTCGCAGAAGCCGCCGAGCGAACCAACGCCGAGCAGGTCGGGCAGGAATATTTCGATCTGTTCATCGGCCTGGGCCGCGGCGAGTTGTTGCCGTACGGTTCATATTACCTGACTGGATTCCTGCACGAGCGTCCGCTCGCGCGTCTGCGCGAGGACCTCGCGAAGATCGGAATCGCGCGCGCCGAAGGCGTCGTCGAGCCCGAAGATCACGCCGGTATCCTGTGCGAGATCATGTCCGGACTTGCGAGCCGCCGGCTGCCGGCGCCGCCGGATTCCGACCGCCTCATCTTCGACAAGCACATGGCGCCGTGGATCACGCGATTCTTCATCGACCTGGAGAATGCGCAAGCGGCAGATTTCTATCGTCGGCTGGGATCGCTCGGCCGCATCTTTATGGACATCGAAACGGAAGCCTTTGAGCTGCCGGCCTAAAGTCCGGTACGGGATCAAAAACGATTGGACGAATTCAAGGAGGGAACGGCGATGAAAGAACGGGAAAAGGAAAAGTTGGGCCGTCGCGACTTCCTGCGCGCGATGGGCGCCGGCGCAGGTCTGGCAGTGACCGCAGCCGCGCCGCTTGCCACGGAGGCCGTGGCCGCCGAGTCCGACGCCGACAAAAAGAAGACGCGCTATCAGGCGAACTCGGCCGACGTGCAGAGCTACTACCGCACCAACCGTTATCCGAAGTGAGGGAGATGCAGCCGTGCTGATCAAGAGAACAGAACGTCAGACACGTCGCAGCGCTCTCGCAGCGACGGTCGGCAACCAGGCCGCCGGCGGTCTCGATCGCCGCAGCTTCCTGCGCAGGTCCGGGCTGGTGGCGACAGGTCTTGCCACCATCGGCGCATTGCCGCTCGCGACCGTGCAGAAGGCGGAAGCCGCAGGCCCCAATGTGGCCGGCGCGACCATCCGCAAGAGCATCTGCACGCACTGCTCCGTCGGCTGCACCGTCACCGCCGAAGTGTCGAACGGAGTCTGGGTCGGCCAGGAGCCGAGCTGGGATTCCCCGATCAATCGCGGCTCGCATTGCGCCAAGGGCGCGTCGGTGCGCGAGCTCGTCTCCGGCGAGCGCCGCCTCAAATATCCGATGAAGCTCACCGGCGGAAAGTGGCAACGTGTGTCCTGGGACGTCGCCGTCAATGAGATCGGCGACAAGCTCATGGCGATCCGCCAGAAGTCGGGCAGCGATTCCGTGTACTGGCTCGGTTCGGCCAAGATGACCGACGAAGGTTCATATCTGTTCCGTAAGATGGGTGCCTTCTGGGGCACCAACAACACGGACCACCAGGCGCGCATCTGCCATTCGACCACGGTCACCGGCGTGGCCAATACCTGGGGATACGGCGCGATGACGAACAGCTATACCGACATCCGCAATACGAAGACGCAGGTCATCATGGGCGGCAACCCTGCCGAGGCGCACCCGGTGTCGCTCCAGCACCTGCTCGAAGGCGCCGAGATGAAGAAGGCGAACGTCGTGGTGATTGACCCGCGACTGACGCGCACGGCGGCGCATGCCACGGAGTATGTGCGAATCCGGCCGGGCACCGACATTCCGGTGCTGTACGGAATCATGTGGCACATCATCAAGAATGGCTGGGAGGACAAGGAGTTCATCCGGCAGCGCGTGTACGGCTTTGAAGACGCGCGCAAGGAAATGGAGAAATGGAATCCGGAAGAGGTC
>JBKPRE010000109.1:0-15806 GCA_046734435.1 Pseudomonadota bacterium
AAACCAAAAAAGCGTAATTGGACCAAAAAAAGCTGCAACATTCGCTGTGCCGCGTGATTGCACGGCAAAAAGCAAGACAAGAATGAAAACTGTGAGTGGCACAACGTAAGGATCGAAAGCCGGCGTTGCGATCTTCAATCCTTCGACAGCAGAAAGCACCGACAGCGCCGGCGTTATGATCGCGTCTCCGTAAAAGAGCGCGCCGCTGATAACGCCAAGAAAAATAATGATATTGCTTCGCCGGACCAGAGAACGAGATGCAAGCGCCATCAATGCCAGCGTGCCACCCTCCCCTTTGT
This sequence comes from Pseudomonadota bacterium, assembly GCA_046734435.1. Classification (GTDB taxonomy): domain Bacteria; phylum Pseudomonadota; class Alphaproteobacteria; order Rhizobiales; family Xanthobacteraceae; genus Pseudolabrys. The sequence continues at coordinate 300 of JBKPRE010000109.1, forward strand.
TATCGGCACGCAGCAAAATCAAAACGTATTTTGCGGTGACGACCAACAAAAGCGCCCAAATGATCAGCGATAGGATCCCAAGCACGACCGCTTCATTTGGTGCAATCCCGTTCGGCGTCGCCGCAAGGACTGCTTCGCGCAATGCGTAAAGAGGGCTTGTGCCAATGTCCCCGTAAACGACTCCGATACTTCCGAGCGCGAGCGACCAGAAACCGACTTTCGCTGGCGCACCAGTCAATACGGGAGAGGCGCCGGGCTCCCCCACGGAAGTGGCAATGCTTCGTGACATGGGATGCCTTTAAATGCTGCACTGCAAAAATATCGAGGTCGCGGCTTATAACGCCAGTTTCCGCAGTGCAGCAGCGTGATTCGCGCAACTCAGCCCTTCGAACCATGCAAGAATGCAATGGCATTAGATTAAATACGGTAGAAATATCAATTGATTATGCGAAAAAATTAGAGCGGGGCTTTTACACCGTTACTTGAGTACCAACTTCGACCACGCGACCCGTCGGAATCTGGAAAAAGTCGGTCGCGTCACTCGCGGACCGGGCCAACGCGATGAACAAATGATCCTGCCATGACGGCATGCCCGACTTTGCCGATGGCCTGAGCGCGCGCCGCGACAGAAAAAATGACGTCGACATGATGTCGAATTGCCAGCCGTGTTTACGCGCGATCACCAACGCCTTCGGCACGTTGGGTTGCTCCATGTAGCCAAATTTCAGCGACACCCGTGCGAAATGCTGCGACAGCGGCTTGATTTGCACGCGGTCTTCTTCGGAAACGCGGGGCGTATCGGCAGTGATGATGGTCAGCACGACATTGTGCTCATGCAGGATTTTGTTGTGCTTCAGGTTATGCAGAAGCGCGGTTGGCGCAAATTCCGGATCGCTCGTGAGAAATACAGCCGTTCCCGGAACGATGTGCGGAGGTTTCTTCTCAAGGCTGCGGAACAAGGTGTCGAGCGGGACTTCTGTACGCCGTGTCTTGCTGACCAAAATTCCAGTTCCGCGGCGCCAGGTCAGGATCAGAAGGACCATGGTGGAACCAAACAGAAGCGGCGCCCATGCGCCTTCAAACAATTTGAGGAAATTAGCCGAAAAGAATACGACATCAACGACGACGAATGGCGCAATCAGCAGCACGGTCTGCCAAAGCGGCCACTCCCATCGCTTCCAAATGACAATGAACGCAAGAAGCCCGTCGACCACCATGGTCGTAGCGACGGCAATACCATAAGCGGACGCAAGCGCGCTCGACGTGCGAAAAAGCCCGACCAGCAGCAGCACACCAACCATCAGCGAGACGGTTACACGCGGGATGTAAATCTGGCCGACATGTGACGCGGATGTGTGCAGAATCGTAAGGCGTGGCAGCATGCCGAGTTGTATGGCCTGATGCACAAGTGAATAGGCGCCCGTGATGACAGCCTGACTTGCGATGACCGTGGCTGCCGTTGCCAAAACAACCATCGCCAACAGAAACTGATCCGGCACTAGCCGATAAAACGGGTTTTCGATGGCGGCGGGATCCGCCAAAACCTTCGCTCCTTGCCCGAAATAATTGATGAGAAGTGCGGGAAATACCAGGCAGAACCAGGCCGTCTGGATTGGCTTGCGGCCGAAATGACCAAGATCGGCATAAAGGGCCTCGCCACCCGTCACGACCAGGAACACGGCGCCGAGCGTTACGAGCCCGATCGTGCCATGGTGGAGCAGGAAGTCCACGCCGTAATATGGGTTTATTGCAAAGAGAACGGTTGGATCGTCCCGTATATGAAGTCCGCCAGCAACTGCGATCGAGACAAACCAGACGACCATGATGGGACCGAACATGGCTGCTACTCTGGCGGTGCCGCGGCTCTGCGCCGCAAACAAGGCGATCAGGATAATAACCGTCAACGGCACAACGAAATCGCTGAATGCAGGACTCGCAAGCTTGAGCCCTTCGACAGCCGAGAGAACGGAAATTGCAGGCGTGATAACGGAATCGCCGAGAAACATCGAGGCGCCGATGACACCGACGATAAAGACAAAGGCCGTGCGTCGGCCAAGGGCACGGGTGGCGAGCGCTGTTAATGACAGGGTGCCGCCCTCCCCGTTGTTGTCTGCGCGCAGCAGGATGAGGACGTATTTCAGCGTGACCGTGATAATAAGCGCCCAGAGAATGAGCGAAAGAACGCCTAGAACAATTTCGCGCGTTACGATCGCGTCATTGCTCGCGGCCATCGCGGCTTCGCGAAAGGCGTAAAGCGGACTGGTCCCGATATCGCCGTAGACGACGCCAACGCTGCCGAGCGAAAGCGCAATGAGGCTCGGAGGCGCGTCAGGTCCCGTGCGCGTGGCGGCCGTCGTTTCACTCCCGCCATTATTCATTGAGAATTGGCCCGCCAAGTGTCAGAAGGCGGGGCTTATATCATCGCGCCAGCGTTAAGAACACAGGGCTTTCCCCAGCCTTCTACCGCGTTTTACGGGGTCAAATTCGCGGGTAGAGGCGGCTCTTCCTTCATCAACGTAATTGTCACCCGGCGGTTCGGGGACATAGAGGGATCGTCTGGGAACAAGGGATCGGTATCGGCTTTGCCAGCCACCATAAAGATATTCCCAGGCGGCACGCCCTCCGCTTCCAGGATTTGCCGCACGGCGTTTGCACGGTCGGCCGACAACTCCCACGGGCCATATCCCGGCTTTGGCGGAACTTTGCTTGAGGCCGTGTGCCCCACAATCGAGAGCCGATACGGCATCGCCTTGAGCTGTGGTGCGATCTTCTGGATGATCCTGCGCGTACGCTCGAAAGGCTCTTTTGCGCCGTCGGGAAACATCGAACGCCCGTCTTGGTCGACAATCTCGATGTTAAGCCCCTGCTTCGTTTCCTCGAGCATGATGTGCTTCGAGACCTCGGTAATCTCCGGCATTTCCTGCAAGGCCTGGCGCAGCGACGCTGATGCAAGCGAGAACTTGCGGTCCTCCTTGAAGCGGGCCCCATATGAACGTTGACGATCGTTCTCCTCAGGCGATGGCGTCGCGGATGCTTCAGACGGATCGATGTGCGCAGCGTTCTTCAGCCTGGGGCGCGTGGGAAGACCTAGGACCTCAATAATTCCAGAATAGCGCACGCGGTCCTGAACGCCGAAGGCATCCCGCATGGAACCGGCCACGACCTGGAGCTTGGCTTGGTCCTGCGTTGAAAAGGCAACGAGCATCACAAAGAAACTGACCAGAAGGCCCATAAGGTCGGCGAAGGTGACGAACCACCCATGACCGCCGCCGTGACCTGCTTCCTTACGTCTCGCCATCCTATGCCTGCAAACGCGCCGCGCTAAGCGGGTACGGTCTCCGCTTCTTCGCCTTCATCCTCTTCGGTGTGCCGGTGCTTTTCAGGCAGGTAAGCGAGCAGCATCTCGCGCACCAGCGTCGGACTCTTGGCTTCGCGTATCATCAAGATTCCGTCGATGATGAGCGTGCGGTTGATTTCCTCATCGACAAGCTTGAGGTGCAGCTTGTCGGCGATCGGCAGGCACAGGAGGTTTGCGACCGCCGCTCCGTAAAACGTTGCCAGCAGCGCGACGGCCATGAATGGGCCGAGTTTCGAGGGATCGGTCATGTTGGCGAACATCTGCACCATGCCGATCAGTGTTCCGATCATCCCGAAGGCCGGAGCGCAGTCCCCGACCGCGCGGTAGATTTTCTGTCCTTCATCGAGATGCGTTAGAAAATTGTCGCGATCCCGTTCGAGATTATCGCGGATGAAATTTCCGTCGTAGCCGTCGGCGACGAAGCGGACGCCTTTGGCAAGGAATGGGTCTTCGATCTCGACCTTCTCCAGCCCGATTGGACCCTGCTTGCGCGCAACTTCGGCAAGACCCGCGATTTCGTCAACCAAGTCGCGCTGGCTCATGCGCCGCAGCGTGAAGGCGAATTTGGCGCCGAGAGGAAGGCCGTGGAAGATGGAGGCGAGCGGAAAGCGGATGAGCGTTGCGGCAAATGATCCGCCGAAGATCACGATGGCGGCATGCATGTCGGCGAACATGCGCAAATCGCCGCCCAGTAGGATCAGCGTTGCAAGGACGCCCGCGCCGGCCAGGAGTCCGAGACCTGTCGAAATATCCATTACGAACCCACCCAACGCCCACAACGTGCCGGGCGAACAGCCAAAGCAGTTCCCCAAGTCGACCCTAGACTGGCGCTGTTAAGAGGCGGTAAAGGCTAACCGATGGTGAAAGAAAAACGCCCCGGAATCGCCCATCGACCCGTGACCCTGCGGCAAAAAGCTGCAAAACTTGCTGCAAACAGGCGCTAATCCCAAGGGTCCGGCCCAGGACCTGTCAAAAAGTCAAAGGAGTGCGGCCCATGCGAGAAATCGGCCATTTCATCGGTGGCAAGACAGTAAAAGGGGGCTCGGGACGCTTTGGCGACGTTTTTGATCCCAATACCGGGGAGGTTCAGGCAAAGGTCGCCTTGGCGAAGCATTCGGAGGTCGAACATGCGATTGCCAATGCGCAAGCCGCCCAGCCGGCCTGGGCGGCCACGAACCCGCAGCGTCGTGCACGGGTGATGTTCAAGTTTCTCGAGCTTGTTCAGAAGGAATTCGAGCCGCTCGCCAAGCTTCTCTCGTCGGAGCACGGAAAAACCATTCCCGATGCGCGAGGCGACATTCAGCGCGGCGTCGAAGTGGTCGAATTCGCCTGCGGCATTCCGCACTTGTTGAAAGGCGAGTTCACGGAAGGAGCTGGGCCGAGTATCGACCTTTATTCGGTCCGCCAGCCGCTTGGGGTGGTCGCGGGGATCACGCCGTTTAATTTTCCGGCAATGATCCCAATGTGGAAATTCGCGCCAGCGATTGCGTGCGGCAATGCGTTCATTCTTAAGCCGTCGGAGCGCGACCCGTCGGTTCCGATGCGCCTTGCGGAATTAATGATCGACGCCGGCCTCCCCGCTGGCGTGCTTAACGTTGTCAATGGCGACAAAGAAGCCGTTGACACGCTTCTAACCGACCCGCGCGTCATGGCTATTGGCTTCGTCGGATCTTCGGCGATCGCCGAGTACATCTATTCAACTGGCTGCGCCCACGGCAAACGCGTCCAATGTTTCGGCGGCGCAAAGAACCATATGATTGTGATGCCTGATGCTGACATCGATCAGGCCGTCGACGCTCTCGTTGGTGCTGGCTACGGCTCGGCCGGCGAACGCTGCATGGCGGTTTCGGTCGCCGTTCCTGTCGGCAAAAAGACTGCGGACATCCTCGTCGAAAAGCTTATCCCGCGCGTCGAAAGTCTCAAAATTGGCCCGTCCAGCGATCCGCAAGCCGATTACGGGCCACTCGTGACCAAGGCGCACCTCAATAAGGTGAGGGACTACGTCGATCTCGGCGTGAAGGAAGGCGCCAAACTCCTTGTCGATGGTCGGGGATTTAAGCTGCAAGGTTACGAAAACGGCAACTTCATGGGGGGCTGCCTGTTCGATGATGTAAAATCGAATATGCGGATTTATAAAGAAGAAATCTTTGGACCTGTGCTCTCGGTCGTGCGGGCCAAGGATTACGACGAGGCGGTGCGCTTACCCTCAGAGCACGAATATGGCAACGGCGTCGCCATCTTCACCCGTGATGGCGATACGGCGCGCGATTTTGTCAACAAGGTACAGGTCGGAATGGTTGGCGTTAATTTTGCGATTCCCGTTCCGCTCGCCTATCACACGTTCGGCGGCTGGAAACGCTCAGGCTTCGGAGATCTCAACCAGCACGGACCCGACTCGATCCGCTTCTACACAAAAACCAAAACTGTTACTTCACGCTGGCCGACCGGTACGAAGGAAGGCGCGGAATTCGTGATCCCCACGATGAAGTAAGTTTGACGAATGGCCCGCGTCAGGACAACTCCTGGAATACTTGTTGTCCTGACGCTTACGGGCTGTGCGGGCGAGCGGGTCTCCCTTGAATCGGCTCCCACGCAAAAAGACCTTACCATTCCCGGCCGATGGATCCTGTCGACCGCGAACGCGCCCACCTGCGGGCTTGAATTCGGAGGCGCCGCGGGCGGGCGCGCCGGATCTGTTTCGCCGGATGGAGGTTGTCCCGGAAAATTCTATATGAGCCGGCGCTGGTCGATGGACGATGGCGCGATAACGATCACCGATGCCGAAAACCAGCCTCTGGCCCATTTCAGGCTGGTTGGCGACCGCTACGAAGGACAGTCCACCGGCGGGACGTCGATGACTCTTTCACGCTAGAAACATCAAGATCGGAAATCCAATGGCCGAGTACCAACTCTATTGCTTTGCCCAGTCCGGCAACTCCTATCGTGCGGCGCTTATGCTCAATTTGATCGGTGCGGATTGGGAGCCGATCTGGGTTGATTTTTTCGGAACCATGCCACAGCGGACACCGGAATTCCGGGCCGACGTCAACGAAATGGGCGAGATGCCGGTACTCGTCCACGGAAAGAAGAAACTTTCGCAATCGGGCGTCATCCTGATCTATCTCGCCAGGCGTACCGGAAAATTCAAACCGAAGGATGAGGACGAAGAACTTGAAGCTCTCCGCTGGATGATTTTCGACAACCAGAAGGTGAACGGCTTTCTCGGTCCATTCCGCTTTCTGAAGAACTTCGCCAAGCCTCCGGGCGATCCGGCGGTGCTTGCCTTTCTGAAAGGACGTATCGATGGCAACCTTGCCATCGTGAACCGGCGGCTCACCGGCCGCCAATATCTCATCGGTGACAGGCCAACGATCGCCGACGTTTCAATGGCCGGCTACTTGTATTATCCGGCCGAAGAATTCGGATTTGATATCGCGAAGGATCACCCGGCGATCGGTGCGTGGCTCGGCCGGATGAAGGCGCTGCCAGGGTGGAAGCACCCTTACGACTTGATGCCCGGGCATCCGCTCGCGAAAGGTTGAGTTCAGTTCAGCCGTGCCGGACGGTCGTCGTCGGCCCGATTAGTCGCGCCAAGTGGGAGTCCGGCCGCCTCGGCTGTGCTTGCCGCCGCAGCAGCCGCGTCCTTGCGCTGATACTCCCGATACGACAACCAGCTCAGTGGCAGACATGCGAGATAAGCAACCGTGCCGATGGTCAGCACGGGCCACGGATAGCTGAGCAGCAAAGCGAAGAACAAGACGACCAGCACGAAAACGGGCAGCACCATCTCAGGCGGCACTCGCTTGCCAACACGTTTCCCCGAAAACACGGGAAGCCGGGAAACCATCAGAAGCGCGATTGCCAAAGTGTAGAAAAATGTCAGCCAGGCAGTGATGAGGCCATCCGAAACTCCGAGAAGACTCAGATAGATTGGAAGCATTACCGTGATGGCGCCGGCAGGCGCAGGAATGCCGGTGAAAAAATTTCCAGCCCATACCGGCTTGTTTGGGTCATCGATCATCACGTTGAACCGCGCGAGCCGTAACCCCGCGCAGATTGCAAAAACCAACGCGGCGATCCATCCCGCCGATTTGATGTCGTGCAATCCCCAGAAATAAAGAATGATCGCGGGCGCAACGCCGAAATTCACAAAATCGGCAAGGCTGTCGAGCTCGGCGCCAAAACGGGAAGTGCCCTTGAGCATGCGGGCAATGCGTCCATCAATTCCATCGAGCAGCGCCGCAAGCACGATCGCCGCAAGCGCCAATTCGAGCCTGTTCTCGACGGCAACGCGGATCGCTGTGAGACCTGCACACAACGCAAGCAATGTGATCAGATTGGGAAGCAAAGTGCGGACCGGAATCGCCTTAAAACGGCGACGGAACGGCGGCGGAGCGGGGTCGATGGGCTGAAAGACCATGGTCATAATATAGTCCCGTGGCTCTGCGGGCGCCACGGCACCAAAAGCGTGTTTCTTCGGCCTCGTTAACTGTTTATCCCGTGCGAAACGCGCGTCCACCGTCGATGGCGGTGCGTAGATCGGCAAGCACGGTTTCTCCAGCAATTGCCATTTGACCGACCGCTACAAGCGGCGGCACGCCCTCCGGAAGGTAGACATCGACCCGGGAACCGAAGCGGATCATGCCGAAGCGTTCGCCCGCCCCTATCGGCTGACCCACGCGCGCGAAGCAAACGATCCGACGAGCAACGAGGCCTGCGATCTGCACCACCGCAATGCGTGCGCCGGGTATAGTAATCACCAGCGCATTGCGTTCGTTATCGGCGCTCGCCTTGTCCAAGTCGGCATTAAAGAACTTGCCGGGCTGATACACGATTTTTTCGATCGTTCCGGAGACCGGACTCCGGTTCACGTGGCAATCGAATACGCTCATAAATATCGAAATTCGCGGCAACGGCTTTTCACCAAGACCGAGTTCACGTGGCGGTGCGACGCTGGTTACCTGGCTCACACGGCCGTCTGCGGGTGCTACCACCAGGCCGTCGCGGACCGGTGTAACGCGGGGCGGATCGCGGAAGAAATAAGCACACCATAGGGTGGCAAGCGTCCCAAGCCAGCCCAGCGGACTCCATAACCAAAACAGGACCAGACTCACCAGAGCAAAGACGCCGATGAACGGATATCCCTCCGGGGTCACCGGCACGATTTGTGAGCGAATCGAATCGTAGATCGACATGCGCTATCTTACTCTGCCGCGTCTGCTGACGCTTCGAGCGGCGCGGGGGTCGCAGTAATTGCATCCTCCACCGGAGGCGGATTTCGATTTGGTGCCCCCTGATCCTCGCCCGCAAGCGCGAGTTTTTCGCGCGCCTCTTCCGCCTCACGCTGACGATTCCACATGCTTGCATACAGGCCATTCTTGGCGAGCAAAGCATAATGCGTGCCTCGCTCGACGATTTCTCCTCCATCCAGCACTATGATTTCGTCGGCGCCCACAATGGTCGATAGCCGATGCGCGATCACAAGTGTGGTCCGGTTGCGCGAGACACGTTCTAACGCGTCCTGAATTTCTTTTTCGGTGTGGCTGTCCAATGCGGACGTCGCCTCATCAAGGACCAAGATCGGCGGGCCCTTCAGGATAGTGCGCGCGATCGCGACCCTTTGCTTTTCGCCACCAGACAGTTTGAGGCCGCGTTCCCCGACTTCTGTTTCATAGCCATTCGGGGCGATACGAATGAGCGGATCAATCTGCGCAAGGCGTGCCGCCTCCTCTACTTCAGCATCGGTTGCCTCCCAGCGGCCATACCGAATGTTGTAGCGGATCGTATCATTGAACAGCACCGTGTCCTGCGGCACCATGCCGATCGCCTGGCGAAGCGATTTCTGGGTAACCGTCGCGATATCCTGATCGTCGATCAGAATGCGGCCGCCGGATAGATCGTAAAAGCGGAATAACAGACGCGAAATCGTCGACTTGCCCGCGCCGGAGGGGCCGACGACGGCGACCGTCTTGCCGGCCGGCACTTCAAAACTGATTCCCTTGAGGATCGGGCGTGCTGCTTCATAAGAGAATCTGACGTTCTCGAAGCGAATGGTCCCGCTCTTTACTTTCAATTGCAGTGCATTCGCTATATCTTTTATTTCCGGCTCGCGCGTCAGAATTGAGAACATGATTTCGATGTCGGTGATTGCCTGCTTGATCTCGCGGTAGACCATCCCCATGAAATTGAGCGGCTGATAGAGTTGAATCATCATCGCGTTGATCAATACGAAATCGCCGACCGTTTTGCTGCCGGATTTTATTTCGAACGCACACATCACCATCACGACGGCGAGGCCAATGGTGAAAATCACGGCCTGCCCGGCGTTAAGAACCGCGAGCGAAGTATAGGCGCGGACACTCGCATCTTCATAGCGAGCCATAGCCCTGTCGTAGCGGGCGGCTTCGCGCTCCTCGGCGGAAAAATATTTCACGGTTTCGTAGTTGAGCAGTGAATCGATTGCCTTGACGTTCGCGTCCGTATCACTGTCGTTCATTTTTCGGCGAATGCCGATCCGCCATTCGGTCGCGTGATAGGTGTAGGTCATGTAAACCGCGACGGTGATCGAAATGACAGCCACATAGCGCCAGTCGAACTGCCACATCAGAACGATGACGATAAATGCAAGTTCGATGATTGTCGGCGACAGCTGCAGGATCACCATGCGCACGATGGTCTCGATGCCGTTGCGACCGCGCTCGAGGACTCGCGTCAGGCCGCCGGTCTTTCGCTCCAGATGAAACCGGAGCGACAATTCGTGCATATGCACGAAAGTGCGATAGGCGAGCCGCCGGACTGCATGCATCGCAACTTTTGCGAAGAGGCCATCGCGCAGCTGGGTGAGCGCAGCCATCAAGATACGCATGCCGCCGTATGCGATGGTCATCGCGACCGGAGCGGCAACCACCCATAGTAACCAGTCGGACGCTGCGATCGGTGCACTGCCCTGTCCGGCGAGCGCATCGGTCGCCCACTTGAACGTAAAAGGTACGGCAACAGTGGCGAGTTTCGCCCCCAGCAACAGCAACAACGACCCGATCACGCGCAGTTTCAGATCGGCACGGTCCGAAGGCCAGATATAGGGCCACAAACGAACAATGGTCGCCAGCAGTGCTCCTCGGGCGGCAGAGACAAGCGAATCGCTTCCAGATGCGCTGTGGGGGTGGTGGTCGCTCATTCAGCCTTTCATATAGGGGGATTCTTGCCGCTAATCACCTTCTACGGTGCTGCAACTTTGCTTCCCGGCCCGCCTTGACGATGCCGCAAGTGCGATGCACATGCATAACCATGAACAGAAGCGAAAAAGTCAGCAAAATCCGGACAATCTGCGTTTATTGCGGGTCCAGCCCGGGCACCGTCCCTGCTTTCATGGAAGCCGCACGCGCCTTCGGCGTCGTCCTCGCCAGCAACGGCATCCGACTGGTTTTTGGCGGCGGCGCGGTCGGGATAATGGGGGCGATCGCCAAATCCGTGCTCGACCATGGTGGCAAGGTAACTGGCATCATCCCCGAGTTTCTCGTTGCCCGCGAGCATGCGATGCGTGGCGCGGACAACTTAATAGTCACGCGTGACATGCACGAGCGTAAACGCAAGATGTTTGAAATGGCCGATGCATTCGTCGCGCTGCCAGGCGGAATTGGAACCCTTGAAGAAGTAGTTGAGCAAATCACCTGGGTTCAGCTCGGCCGCCACCGCAAACCGATCCTGCTTGCAAATATCGAGGGTTTCTGGAACCCGCTCTGCGCGCTGATTGATCACATGAAAACGCTTGAATTCATTCGCGACGATCTCAACTTCGATCTACTCATCGCCGATAGTGTCGCGGACATTTTGCCGATGTTGCAGAAGGCAGCGGCAGCGGTGCCGGAAGAAGAAAAGGAAATGCCGGCCGTGATCGCAGATCGACTCTAGGGGTCAGACAAAAGTCACCGCCTCGATGCGGTTCCCATCGGGGTCCCGAACAAAGGCAGCGTAGTAGCGGTCATGATATTCAGCACGCGGACCAGGCGCACCATCCGAGGTTCCGCCGCCGGCAAGCGCGGCAGCATGAAAAGCATCGACCACATCTGAAGAGACCGCGCGCAGGCAAATATGCACACCGCTGTCCTGAGCGACAGGTGTCATGTCTGCACGGCGATTGATCCAGAACTCGGGATACTTCTTGCCATAACCGATGGCGGCGTTCGGCCATTCGCGCAGCTTGGTCAGACCGAGCGGCGCCAGCAAAGCCGTGTAAAACGCCTCGGCTCCTTTGATGTCCCGAACGGCGATTGAAATGTGATCGATCATAAGCTCCTCCGCCGAACACCGCAGTTGGCGAAACTATCTCACGCTGGCGCGCCGGACTTCACGAGCTTAAAAATGATCGAATCCATCAATGCCTGAAATGACGCGTCAATGATGTTGGGGGACACCCCGACTGTCGTCCAATGGTCGCCAGTTTCATCCTCGCTCTCGATCAACACGCGAGTCACCGCCCCCGTGCCGCCATTGAGGATTCGAACCCGATAGTCCGTGAGTTTGAGGCCGGCGATGTACTTCTGGTACTTGCCAAGGTCCTTGCGGAGCGCAAGATCAAGCGCATTGACCGGGCCGTTGCCCTCCGCGGCGGAGATCATGTTGTCCTCGCCGACGTTCACCTTCACCACGGCCATCGTGACGGTGACACGCTCACCTTTGGCATTGTTGCGTTGTTCGACGTTCACATCGAATTGGGTCACGTCGAAATAGTTTGGTACCTTGCCGAGCGTACGACGTGCCAGCAGCTCGAATGACGCGTCAGCTGCCTCATAGGCATAGCCGATCGCCTCGCGTTCCTTCACAATCTCTAGGAGGCGGCCAATCCGCGGATCGTCCTTATCGGCCTTGATGCCAACACGCTCGAGCTCCGCCAGGACATTGGACTTGCCCGCCTGTTCGGACACCAGCACCTTTCGACGGTTGCCGATCGTCTCGGGCTCGACATGCTCGTAGGTCGCCGGATCCTTCAGAATGGCGGATGCGTGGATGCCTGCCTTGGTGGCGAATGCGCTTTCGCCGACATAGGGCGCATGACGATTGGCTGCGCGATTGAGCCGCTCATCGAGCGCATGGGAAACATGGGCGAGTTTCTTAAGCGCGGCGGAGCTGACTCCGATATCGAAGCGCGTTGCGAATTCCGGCTTAAGTTTTAAAGTCGGAATAATCGAAACCAGGTTGGCGTTGCCGCACCGCTCGCCAAGCCCGTTGAGGGTGCCCTGGATTTGGCGCGCACCGGCACGCACCGCCGCAAAGGAGTTCGCAACCGCCTGATCCGTGTCATTGTGGGCATGAATTCCGACGTGATCGCCAGGAATAACCTTCACGACCTCGCCGACGATCTTTTCGACCTCGTCGGGAAGCGTGCCGCCGTTGGTATCGCACAGGACAACCCAGCGCGCACCCTCGTCATAGGCCGTCTTGGCGCAAGCGAGCGCGTATTTCGGGTTGGCTTTGTAACCGTCGAAAAAATGCTCGCAGTCGAGCAAGACTTCCCTGCCCTTTGCCTTGGCGGCGCGTACGCTCTCACGGATTGAGGCAAGATTTTCCTCTTCGGTCGTCTCCAGCGCGACTTTGACGTGGTAGTCCCACGATTTGGCTACAAAGCAGATGGCATCGGCCTTTGCTTCGAGGAGCGCCGCAAGGCCCGGGTCGTTGGAAGTGGAGCGTCCCGGACGACGCGTCATGCCAAAGGCGGTGAAAGTCGTATTGAGCTTGTGATTCTTGCCGAACAGCTCGGAATCGGTCTGATTGGCACCCGGATAGCCACCCTCGACGTAGTCGATACCAAGTTCGTCTAGCATGGCCGCGATCGCCAGCTTGTCGGCAAGCGTGAAGTCAACGCCGTTCGTCTGCGCGCCATCGCGCAGCGTGGTATCGAAAAGAAAGAGGCGCTCCTTCGGCATTGCGGTCCTCACCAAAGGTAATAATTCGAGAGCAATGCGATGGCGATCACAATTGCAATTGCACCCATAATGACATGGTGACGTTTCATGGGTGTCCTTACGTCAACCGGTAGACGGCATAAAGCGCGATCACCACGGCGGCAGCGAGCACCCCGTATTTAAGCACGATGTAATAAAGCCAATGACGCGGGAACGGCGTGTCGGGTTTGGTCATGGAGCCTCCCGTTTAGCGGCGAGTTGTTTTTGCAACGTGGTGTTGGCGAGCCACTCGTCGCCAATCGAAATTGAATTCCGTTGTTGGGCGGTGTAGCCCCGCTTTTCGAAAAAGCCACGCGCACTATCGCTGGCATCGACCGTAAGCCTTGCCGTACCGCGCGCACCTGCAAGCTTTTCCAGCGCATCAATCAGCATCGCGCCAACGCCCTGCCCAGTCGCGGCCGGATGGACGTAGAGCATGTCGATCTTGTCCTTGCCTTCCAGCGACGTGAATCCAACCAGCGAGCCTTCCAGCGTTGCAACCAAAGTCAGTTGCCCGGACAGCTTGTTCCGAAATTCGCCGACATCGTCAGCCGCCGACGCCCAAGCTTGCTGTTGTGCTTCGGTATAGTCGTCGCTTGTCAATTCTTCTATGCTGTCCCGGAAAATCTCGCGCAACAGCGGCGCGTCCGCTGGCAAGAACGGGCGCAGCGCGAGCTTAGGATGCGCTACCGCCATCATCGCGCGACCTTCCATTGCGTTTTGCCGTCCTTGGTATCCTCGAGTTCAATGCCCATTGCCTTGAGCTCGTCGCGGATGCGATCCGCCTCCTTGAAATTCTTTGCCTTCCGCGCGCTATTTCGCGCTTCAATCAGGCTAACCACTTTGTTTTCATCCACCGCTGCCGATGCGGGACGAAAGCTAACCCACTGAGCCGGCGACAATTGCAGCAGCCCGATCAGTTGCGCGCTCGCCTTCAGAGAGGCCGCAGCGGGCTTTGCCCCTTTCGCGGCCTCGCCGCGCAACTCATGCAGCGCGGCGAATACTTTTGGCGTGTTGAGATCATCCAGCAATGCATCTACAGCATCGGCACATAAGAACCCCGGCCCAGAGTCATCGACGAGCTTATACCAGTGGTCGAGATTCTTTTGAGATTCGCGTAACCCCGAGAGAGTCCAATTGATCGGCTGCCTATAGTGGGTCTGCAACATTGTGAATCGTATAACCTCGCCAGGCCAATCCTTCAGTAAGTCGTGAATCGTCACGAAGTTGCCGAGGCTTTTCGACATCTTCTCGCCTTCGACCTGCAGGAAACCATTATGCATCCAGAAATTCGCCATCACCGGGGTGTGGAACGCGCAGCGCGATTGCGCGATTTCGTTTTCATGGTGCGGAAACACAAGATCGATACCGCCGCCATGGATGTCGAAAGTCTCACCCAGATGCTTCCACGACATTGCCGAGCATTCGATGTGCCAACCGGGACGGCCTGATTTCTTGATGCCGGCCGGTGACGGCCAGGCCGGCTCGCCGGGACCGGATGGCTTCCATAAAACGAAGTCCATCGGATCCTTCTTGAACGGTGCAACTTCGACGCGGGCCCCCGCGATCATCTCGTCGAGCGAGCGATTGGAGAGCTTGCCGTAATCTTTCATCGAGGCGACATGAAAAAGAACATGGTCTTCCGCCACATAGGCGTGACCGGATTTCACCAATCGTTCGATGAGCGTCTTCATCTCCTCAATATGCTCGGTCGCGCGCGGCTCGACGGTCGGCGCCAGACAGCCGAGTGTCGCCACGTCCTCCTTGAAATTCCTGTAAGTTTCTTCGGTCAGCTCGCGGATTGAAATTCCACGCTCGGTGGCGCGCGCATTGATCTTGTCGTCGACGTCAGTCACGTTTCGGACATAGGTGACGTGCTTCTCACCGTAGACATGCCGCAACAGACGGAACAGCACGTCGAAAACAATGACGGGACGCGCATTTCCAATATGAGCGAAGTCATAGACGGTCGGCCCGCACACATACATGCGCACGCGCGCAGGATCGACCGGCGTAAATGTCCGCTTCCCGCGTGTCAGCGTATCGTAGAGCCTGAGTTCCATAGCAAATGACACCCGTCGGCCCCGCTGGCCGGGCGTCGTGCTATCTCAAAGTTGAGAAAAGACGGCCGCAGCCAGCGTGGTGCGCTAGCGAATAATCTCCGGGCAAATGCCGCAGATATGGTTAAGGCCGTTCATGGCGGCACAA
>JBKPRE010000110.1:0-7073 GCA_046734435.1 Pseudomonadota bacterium
CGCATGCCCGATGAGCAGGATTTCGCGGCCCCGCCGGTAATGGATCTCCGCCTCGCGATGAACCTTCGTCACGAGCGGACAGGTCGCGTCGAGCGAGATCAGATTGCGCCGCGAGGCTTCTTCCGGAACCGAGCGGGGAACCCCGTGCGCCGAGAAAATGACCGGAACATTGTCATCCGGAATTTCGCTCAGCTCCTCGACGAAAATCGCGCCCTTTTTTCGCAGGCTGTCCACGACATACTTGTTGTGCACGATCTCGTGCCGCACATAGACCGGCGCCCCATAGATCGTGAGTGCCCGCTCAACCGATTCTATCGCACGCACGACGCCGGCGCAGAACCCGCGCGGCGAGCAGAGAAAGACTTTCAGAGCGGGTTTTGGCAGGTTTGTTGGCATACAATTCCTCGAAACAGCGCATTTTCTGCGCGCATTTCCACCCCCGACATGGGGTGCGCGGGCCTCCCCTGTCAAGCGGAACGGTTGCATGACCGGACCTCTCCCCCTATATTCCGGCCACTTTCCGATCATCATCGATGATCTGATGCTTCGCTTGGAGGGCGGGCGAAGCGTAGAGGAGATTTGCCATGGCGACCGCAGCACCATTGATGCCGAAGGCAACCGCCGTCTGGCTTCTGGATAATACCGCGCTGTCGTTCGACCAGATCGCCGAATTCTGCAAGCTGCACCCGCTGGAGGTTAAGGCCATTGCCGATGGCGACGCCGCGCAGGGAATCAAGGGTCTGGACCCGATCGTGACCGGCCAGTTGACTCGCGAGCAGATTGCGGAGGCCGAGAAAAACCCGGATGCGCGCCTCAAGCTGACCGAGCCGAAGGTCGCGGTTCCCTCGCCGGATCGCGGCAAAAAGGGTCCGCGTTACACCCCCGTTTCGCGCCGTCAGGACCGCCCGAATGCCATCCTGTGGCTGGTTCGCAACCATCCCGAGCTCAAGGACAGTGCGATCATGCGCCTCGTCGGCACGACCAAGTCGACGATTGCGTCGATTCGCGACCGTACGCACTGGAATTCGGCCAACCTGGCGCCGATGGATCCCGTGACGCTCGGCCTTGCGTCGCAGATCGACCTCGATCTCGAAGTGCAGCGGGCCAACAAGGAAAAGCCCGCCCCGGTCGACACCGGCGCGACGCTGCTGCCGGCAGCCGAAACCACGGCACGCAAGGAAGCCGAAGTGGCTGCGGCGGAAACGGACAAAAAGTCAGGCGAGATGGACGTCAGCGCCGTCTTTGCCAAGCTCAAGCAGCTCGGCGGCAAAGGCGACAAAGAAGACCAGTGACGGGCTCCGAATTTTCGCCGTTCTTGCGAAAAATTCGATGCAATATTTGCGCGCGCCTGTGTGGCTGAGCAATTGCCAGTACACGTGCTAGTCGCGAGGAGTTGATCGCTTCTGGTATCCGGCTGCAGCATGAATCGCGGCTAAATTCCGAACTAGAATTATTTGCGAATTCGAAATTAAGTCAGGATTCATTCGTGGGGCGCACAGTCGCACCACGGGCATCTCGCGACCTACCGCGACAATTTGCTCGAACATGTGGCTGTGAAGGCGCGCCTCACGGAGCGTCACTCACCCGGCCGCGCGGAACCGCCGAACTCCCACCCGGCGACCGCGCGGCCGGAGAGTTTTTGGGCCTCAATATCCGCGCGTGCCCTCGATCGCCGCAACGTAGCGTGCGACCGATTTTTCCAGCACGCCTTTTGCATCTTTTGCGATGACGCGATCGAAATAGTGCCCGTAAACGACATCGAATTTGAACGGCGCCATGGCCTTGCCGATGTGCTCGACTTCGCGTTTCGACAGCGGAAGAAAGTTCGGATAGCTTCGCATGAATGAAAACCATTTGCGGTCCTGCGCGATGGTCAGAATATCTCCCGCGCAAACGAGGCCGCGCCCGCCGGCGCCTCCCGCCCAGTGAACGACCGTGCCGCCCGGAAAGTGCCCGCCGCAGCGGACCAATGTAACGCCATCCCATAGCTTGAACGTGTCGCCTTGCCACAGCTTGATCGCCGGCCCCTTCCGCATGATCCATTCCTGATCGGCGGCGTTGAGATGGACCGGACAGCCGAACGCCTGCGCCCATTCGTTCATCGTCGTGTAGAAATGCGGGTGCGAGATCGCGATGGCCTTCAGGCCGCCCATCCCCTTGATGAGGCTGACCGTCGCCGGATCGAGCGTCGCCACGCAGTCCCAGAGCAGATTGCCGCCTTCGGTGCGCACGAGCAGCGCGCGCTGACCGATCGCAAACCCGGCGCCGATCCCGATGACCCCGGTGTCGTATTCGTGGAACGCGTTCATGTGACTGTGCTGCAGCGCGGGCAGCGTCGTCCAGGTCTGGCCACGCGGCGGCACGTATTGCCGCTCCTCCTCGCAGATCGGACATTGGGCGGGCGGCTGCGCGCTTTCAGGGTATTGGGTGCCGCAGGCGGTGCAGATGTAGAGGGGCATAGGCACAGTCCACTATTACCGATGAGGCGTATTGTGTTGGTTTGGATGCCTTTTGCAAAGCGTCTGGTGCAACGCCCGAGAAATCAGTACCAGTGAGCCAAATGCGACGGCACATGTTCAAAACCCTTTTTGCCGCCACTGGCATTTTAACCGGCCAGCTTCCTGCGGACGCGCAAACATTCTTCACATATCGCTGTGGTGACGGCTCTGAATTTATTGCTGCTTTCTATGAGGGCGACAGCCGCGCGCATCTGCAACTCGACGGAAAAGCCACAACGCTTCCAAAACGTATGTCCCTGTCGGGAACCCGCTACGCGAAAGGCGGCATTACACTAAGGATCACGAAGACGGCCACCACGCTGAAGCGCGGCAAACAGTCGACGGAATGTAAAGCGCAGTGATTTGGCCACAACGGCGGGCTTTGGCCCCGACTATGTTGTGGCCGGCCCGAGCCGCCGTCAGCTCATGTGCGGCCCGGGCCCTCCGGCAGCCTCGAGCACCGCCGCGCGCCACTCGCGCTTCACGGGCAGGATCGGAGGCATTGGAGCAAAACCCGGCTCCGCGGTCGGCGCCGCGATCGACTCGATGTTCTCGGTCTGCGATCCACGGCGCATGAATAGATTGTAGATCATCCATTGGGCGCGATGCCGCTTGCCACGCAGCGGAAATCTCTGGGCCATCGATGAGGCCGAATAGAAGTCTTCGTAGGCGCGGCTGACACCAATCCGAAGCTCGTCGGGCGACATCTGGGCCGGCCGATAGACCACATGCCCCTGGTCGTACATCGTCCAGTTAAAGGAAACGATGCGGTTCGCCTTCTTCATCTCGTACCATGTCAGCGTGCCGGGATAAGGCGTCAGGGTCGAATAGGCACAGGCGTCGTAGCCGGCGTCGCGGTTGAACTTGACCGTATCGTCGAACACCGACAGGTCGTCACCATCGAACCCGTACATGAACAGCCCGAACACCATAATCCCGTAAGAGTGCACCTTCTCGACCAGCGCGGCGAAGGTCTCGGGCCGGTTGACGTGCTTGTGCACACTGGTGAGCGTCGCCCGCGATATTGATTCAAAACCGATGCTCAGCAGCGTGCAGCCGCTCTCCGCTGCAAGCTCGAGCATGCGCTCGTCCTGCGCCAATTTTGACGTCACGCCGGCCTGCCAGTGAATGTTGCGGCCCTTGAGCGCGCGCATGACCTCCTTCGGACGCTCGGGCGTTCCGAAAAAGTCGGCGTCGTTGATCGAGATGGTGCGGGAGCCGCAATTCTCCATTTCATGGATCACTTCCTCGACCGGTCGATAGCGGAACCTGAGACCGTTCATCAGCGGCTCGGCGCAGAATGTGCAGCCCTGGTGACAGCCGCGTGACGTCTGGACAAAGGTCTTGTTGACGTAACGGTGCTTCTTCAGAAGATCGTAGCGCGGCATCGACAGGCCGGTCATCGGATGCAGCTTGTCAGATTTGTAGGTGCCCCGCATCTCGCCGCCTTCCAGATCGTCGAGCAGTTTGTCGATCACCAGCTCGACTTCGCCGATGACCACGGCGTCGCAATGGCTCAGCGCCTCCTGCGGCATGAAGCTCGGATGCACGCCGCCCATCACCACCGGGATGCCTTTGGCGCGGAAACGATCGGCAATTTCGTAGCCACGATTCACATAGCTCGTCATCGCGGAAATGCCGACGAGATCGGCCTTCAGGTCGAAATCAATCGTTTCGATGTTCTCATCGGTCAGCACCACCTCGTATTGGTCGCGCGGAATGCAGGCCGCCACAGCCAGCAGGCCCGCAAGCGGCGAGTACAAAGCGCGGTTGAGATAGAGGGGCCGGGTTGTAAGGGAATCGGTCTTGGGATTGATGAGATGGATGACGCGCGAACGCACGAGTGGTCTCCCCTGCCAACGCCCCCTCACACCTCAGGCCAATGAGTTTTCCGCCGTCAGGTTCCCGCCCTTTCCAAATTAAAACAGGTTCGAAAACGATTTGACGGTATCGGGAAACTACCCCGACACCATCGCCTTTACCGTCCGCGGCCTATCGAATCCGCGGTCGACCGCCGCTTGTGCGCGACATGACGCAGCATGGCGTCCAGTTCGTTCGCATCGACGCCGTCGGCGCTGATCACCGCCTGAGTAATGGGATCCGACAGGATGTCTTCGAGCGATGGTTCGCGCCAGCATTTCATGGATCGACTCCTCATTACGTAACTAGTGTTTTTGGCCTGGGTCCCGCTCGGGCTCCCTAGGCCGCAATGCGCGCGTGCCTGACGGCGCCGGCGGCCACTTCGGGGTGATTGCTGCGGCCCGCGCCTGCCGGCTCATCCTTCGCGACACGGAACCACAGTGCATAGAGCGCCGGCACGACCAGCAGCGTCAGGATGGTCGCAACAAGCAGCCCGCCCATGATGGTGATCGCCATCGGGCCCCAGAACACGCTGCGCGACAGCGGGATCATGCCGAGGATGGCGGCCAGTGCAGTGAGCGTCACCGGCCGCGCACGGCGGATGGTGGCGTCGATGATCGCGCGATAGCGCGCGTGGCCGTCGGCGATATCGCGGTCGATCTGGTCCACCAGGATCACGGTATTGCGCATGATCATGCCGGCGAGCGCGATCAGGCCGAGCAGCGCGACGAAGCCGAATGGGCGGTTGGAAATCAGCAACGCGCCGGTTGCGCCGATGAGACCAAGCGGTGCGGTCACGACCACCAGCGCCAGTCGCGAGAAGCTTTGCAGCTGAATCATCAGCAGCACCAGCATCGCGATGATCATCACCGGAAAAACGGCGACCAGGGCGACATTGGCCTTGACGCTTTCCTCGATCGATCCGCCGGTTTCGATCCTGTAACCGTAGGGCAGCGCATCCTTGATGGACTTAAGCTTGGGCGCGACTTCGTTGCTCACATCGGGCGCCTGCACGCCGTCGATGACGTCGCTGCGGACCGTCAGCACCAGGTCGCGGTTGCGCCTCCACAGGATTGGTTCCTCGAACTCATAGGAAAGCTTCGCGACCTGCGACAGCGGCACCGCAACTCCATTGCGAGTTGCGATGGTGAGGTCCGGCAGCCGGTCGAGATCGAGCCGCTCCGACGGAACGGCGCGCGCCACGACGCCAATCCGCTCGATGCCTTCGCGGTATTGCGTGATCGTGTAGCCCGAAACCAACGTCTGCAGGGTTTGCGCGACCTCCTGCGGCGTCAGCCCCAGGGCCCGCGCGCGATCCTGGTCGATATCGAGCCGGATCGACTTCACCTGCTCGTTCCAATCGAGATGCGGATCGATGAGCTTGCGGTTTTCCGCCATCACCTTGCGGACATCCTCGGCGATGGCGCGCACTTTCAGCGGGTCGGGGCCGATCACGCGGAACTGGACAGGAAAGCCGACCGGCGGGCCGAACACGAAGCGGTCGACACGCGCGCGGGCCTGCGGCAGCGCGCCGTCGGCGATCGCCTTCTCCAACCGTGCCTTCAGGCGCTCGCGGCCTTCGAGCGTCTTCGCGACAATCACGACCTGCGCGAAATTTGTATTGGGCAGCTCCGGGTTGAGCCCAAGCCAGAACCGCGGGGCGCCCGCGCCGACATAGCTCGTGTAGCTATCGACATCCGGGTCGTTGCCGATGAGCTGCTCCGCCTTCTTGGCCGTCGCCTCGGTGACGCCGATCGCTGTTCCCTCCGGCAGCCGCATCTCGAAGAAAAGCTCGGTACGCGTCGAGGTCGGGAAGAATTGCTGCTGCACCAGGCCGAAGCCGGCGATGCTCGCGAGGAACATGAAAACCGTTGCCGCGACCACCGTCTTGCGGCGGCGCAAAGCGAGTTCGATCACCGAACGAAGCGCCCGATAGATGCGTGTCTGATAGATCGCGTCCGGATCGTGCTCGGTGCCGTGCTTCTTGAGATCGGGCAACAGCCTGATGCCGAGATAGGGCGTGAACAGCACGGCCACGAACCACGATGCGATCAGCGCAATGCCGACCACCCAGAAAATGCCGCCCGCGTATTCGCCGGAACTGGACTTCGCAAAGCCCACCGGCAGGAAGCCCGCCGCGGTCACCAGCGTCCCGGTCAGCATCGGAAACGCCGTCGAGGTCCAGGCAAAGGTCGCGGCTTTCACCCGGTCGAGCCCCTGCTCCATCTTCACCACCATCATTTCGATGGCGATGATCGCATCGTCGACCAGCAATCCGAGCGCAATGATAAGTGCGCCCAGGGTAATGCGGTGCAGGTCGAAGCCGGTCGCAAACATCACAACAAAGACGATGGCCAAGACCAAGGGCACCGACAGCGCCACGACGACACCCGTGCGCAGGCCAAGCGAGACGAAGCCCACGATCAGAACGATCACCAGCGCCTCGGTGAAGACGTGGAAGAACTCCGAGACCGACTCGTCGACCACATGCGGCTGATCCGCCACCTGCGTGATTTCCACGCCGACCGGCAGCTCGGCGACGATCGATTTCATCGCCCGCTTGAGGTCTTCGCCGAGCGTGATGATGTTGGCGCCCTCGAGCATCGACACGCCGATGCCGAGCGCTGGCCTGCCATTGCTGCGCACGATGAAGCTCGCCGGATCTTCATAGCCTCGCTTCACAGTGGCGATATCGCCGAGCCGGAAGATGCGGCC